>CAYJIE010000062.1:0-2929 GCA_964370145.1 uncultured Oscillospiraceae bacterium | reverse complement strand
GAGTGGCAGTTCGCACGCGAACGGTAAAGCAGAGAATAGAAACAAAGTGAGTGGCAGTTCGCACGCGAACGGTAAAGCTAATGGTATAAAAAAAGCGAATAAAAGTGTAAAGAAAAATTCTAATTCGGATAGTAGTCCAAATTCTATGATGAATACTAATGCAAGAAAAATTGCCGTATCTGTTTTGATTGAATTTGAAAAAGGTGAAGTTTTTTCAGATGAACTGCTTCTGTCACTACTGTCGCAGAGTAATTTGGACAGAAGGGACAGAGCGCTAGCTGAGGAAATAACATATGGCACAATTGAAAAGCTGTTTTCAATTGACTATATCTTAGCTGAGCACTTAACAAAAGAGATTTCAAAGCTAGCGCCAATTGTAAGGGCTGTTCTAAGGACAGCCGTATATCAGTTGATATATTTGGATAAGCTACCGTCGCATGCGGTTGTAAATGAAGCAGTAAAAATTGTGACAAAGAAAGCGCAATACGCAAAAGGTCTGGTCAATGCTGTTCTAAGAAATGTCATAAGAAATTCCGATAAAACAAGTGAATATTTAAGTAAAGCACCTAAAACAGTGCAATATAACATGTCAAACAGCATTTTGGAGATGATTGAATCGCAATATCCCGACATGAGTGAGCGAATTATTGCTGGGTTAAATCAAAGAGCAAATACATATGTATATATAAATACATGTAGGGTGAATGAAGCTGTTCAGGCGCTTGAACTTGAAGCGACGAAGACAGAGAATTCATTTTTAGCAAAGAGCAATATTGTAAATACTGAGGAGTTTTCCAATGGTGAATTCTTTGTTCAAGGAAGGGCTTCCTCTTTCCTTGTCAACGCATTAGAGTGCAAAAAAGGTGAAACTGTGCTGGATTTATGTGCTTCGCCCGGTGGAAAGAGTTTTGCGGCGGCAATGTGTTCTAGCGACAGGGCTCAGATTATGTCATTTGATGTAAGTGAGAATAAAATTAGAAAAATTGAAGAATCTGCGACACGAATGGGGCTTAACTCAATTGAAACCCAGATAAGTGACGCTACTATTCACCGTGAAGACTTGTGCGGCATGGCTGATAAAGTGATTTGCGATGTTCCGTGTTCAGCAATCGGTATTATGGCAAAAAAGGTTGACATAAGACATAAAGACATATCTATGGTTGATTTGCCAAAAACACAACTTAAAATACTTGAAAACGCATTCTCTTACCTTAAACCAAACGGTAAATTACTATACTCAACTTGCACATTAAATAAGGCGGAGAATGAGATGGTTATAAAAGCGTTTTTGGAGTCAAAACCGACATGTAAAGTAATTTCGCTTGACAGTATGATTGTTGAGCAAAAACTCGACGTAATAAAAAGCGAATTTGGATATATTTTTCTACCAAGCAGTGAACAAGATGGTTTTTTTGGTGTAATTTTAGTACGAAATAGTTAGGAAATAATATGATTGATATTAAATCGCTTACATTTGAAGAGCTAGAGATGAATTTGATGAGTATTGGTGAACCGAAGTTCAGAGCCAAGCAAATCTTTTCATGGCTACATAAGGGAGTTTTATCTTTTGATGATATGAGCAATGTTTCTAAGGCCACAAAAGATAAGCTAAATGCGAGTTTTTTTATAAATAATCTAACGATTTCAGCACATCAGATATCAAGGGATCTAACAGAAAAATTTCTCTTTAAAACGGTTGACAATAATTATATTGAGAGCGTTTTAATGAAATATAAGCATGGTAACTCACTATGTATTTCCAGCCAGATTGGTTGTAGAATGGGTTGCTCATTTTGTGCTTCTACTGTTGGAGGTCTTGTTCGCAATTTAGAACCTTCCGAAATACTCGATCAGATTTTAGTCGTACAAAAAAAGACAAATTTGAGAGTAGATAGTATTGTAATGATGGGTATCGGTGAGCCACTAGATAATTATGGTAATGTAATTAAATTTGTACGTATTGTCAATGATAAGAATGGAACAGCTCTTGGTATGAGACATATTTCAATCTCTACATGCGGTATTGTTCCCAAGATATATGAGCTCGCAGAGCTCAATTTGCAGTTAACACTGTCAATTTCTCTGCACAACAGCGACAGCGAAGAGCGTAGCCAAATCATGAATATAAACAATGCCTATCCTTTAGACGAGCTTGTGAAAGCAGGTAGAGACTACGCAAAAATTACTGGTCGAAAAGTCTACTATGAATATACTCTAATTGATGGGGTAAATGACAGCGAGCGACATGCAAACGAACTCGCAAGATTACTTTCACGCTCGCTATGTCATGTGAATTTAATAGCACTAAATCCAGTCAGCGATAAAGACTTTAGGGCTAGTAGTAAAGAGAGAATATCCAGGTTCTCGAAAACACTTGAACTCGGGGGCGTATCATCAACCTTAAGAAGAAAACTCGGAGATGATATCGACGCTGCATGTGGTCAATTGCGTAGTAATTTTCAAGAAAACTAAAATATACACAAATTTTGGCATGGTCGAGCCATCAATCGACTGCGTTAATGTGGGATTAAAAAGTCGCATAGTGTACAATTTAGCACAATACATTTTGTATTTCTGTTTTTTTGTATAGAAGCCGCATAACGATTTTGGAGATATATGGATTTTTACGGAGCAACGAATATTGGACTGGTTCGCAAGATTAATCAAGATACTTTTGCGACTGAAACTCTTATAAATAATTCAGTTTTAGCCGTTGTTTGTGATGGGATGGGAGGACCTCTAGGGGGCGAGATTGCAAGTGATACGACTTGTAAATTGCTCAAGTCGCTCATTATGTCAAACTATGATGAGAATACGACATCAAGTGAACTGTCTGTGATTTTACGAGTTGCGATTGAAGAGGCGAACCGCGAGGTATATTCGATGTCTCTCCAAGATGATATATATTCCGGAATGGGCACGACGGCGG
>CAYJIE010000061.1:5884-14739 GCA_964370145.1 uncultured Oscillospiraceae bacterium | reverse complement strand
AGTCCGTGAAGGCCCACCAAACTGATTGAATAGAGGAGAAATTCTCTATTCAGCAGTACATAACTGACTAAGGGGTTGTTTATACAGGGGTATAGCTCAGCCGGTAGAGCAGTGGTCTCCAAAACCACGTGCCGAGGGTTCGATTCCTTCTGCCCCTGCCAAACTTTTATATATCGATATAGTCGTTTAGATAAGAGATTGCGGTGACGCAATTTTTTTATATGGCCCGTTGGTCAAGCGGTCAAGACGGCGGCCTCTCACGCCGCAAACAGGGGTTCGATTCCCCTACGGGTCACCAAAAAAAATCCCCAATCGGGGATTTTTTTAGATTTTAGATTTATTCGGAGGGCATATGAGCGATAAGTTAATCATGAGAATATGGATGATAAGCCTTGCAATCAACTTCACAATTGCAGGTTTGATTTTTGTTATCGGCGGGCATATCATGTCAAATTCAATCGGCAGAATAGCGCTTATGGCTGTGTTCGCAGTCAACACCATCGTTTTTATAGTAAGCTCGGTACTAGTAGCGAAAATTAATAAAAAATAGTGTATTTTGGGCGATATTGCACATAATATCCACAGATAGTGGAGGCAATATGAAACATGATAAACTTAGCAGAGAGCGAATTTTAAATGAAATTTTAAGCGAGGTGCATCGTGACCTTGACGACGAGGAAATTATCCATCTGCTCTTGGACAGGAAAATTTCTTCGCAAAATATTAGAAAAAAAGACAGCTTTGGCGATATTATGGCGGACAGGCTTGCGAATTTTGCCGGGAGCTGGGCATTTATACTGCTGTTTGGGGCGATAATTTTCACGTGGATGATGATAAATGCCTTTGTGTTTATGGAGAACTCCTTCGACCCATATCCTTTCATACTGCTCAATTTAGTGCTGTCATGCGTGTCCGCACTACAAGCGCCGCTCATCATGATGAGCCAGAGGCGAACAGAGGAAAAAGACCGCGAGCGCAATGAAAACGACTATAAGGTGAACTTGAAAACCGAGTTTATTATGAGCGATATACATGAGAAACTCGACCTTTTAATCGAGGTGCAAGCGCAGTTGATTGCTTGGGCGAAAGAAGAGAAGGCGGACGATGATAAGGCAAAGGGACAGACGGACTAGCTGTGAACAGGCTTTCGTGCGAGGGATTGCCATGCGAAATGATAGCAGAACCAAGGAAAGAATATTACAGAACAAGCTTTAATGCTTCGAAGGAAAAGGGTGCGGAGATGCATATAATTACCCGTCTCAGCGTTTTCGATAGCTGAAACTGCCACTATCAATTTTGATAGTGGCAGTTTGTTTCTTTATTGGAATCTGTCATGCTTGAAGTTTTTTGTTTCTGATTAATGTTCTTTAACTCAAACTATAGCAAAAACTCTAAATTCACGTTGGTCTACTTGCTGTCGCCTACAAAGTGGCATGCGACGAACCGTCCAGCACTCACTTCTCTTAGTACAGGGATTTCGCTCTTGCAAATGTCCGCACATTGTGCACATCTTGTGTGAAAAGCACAGCCAGACGGCGGATTTGCAGGGCTTGGTACATCGCCCTTAAGCACAATGCGCTCCGCTCGCTCACTCTCAATTTTCAGCGACGCCGAAAACAGCGCCTTAGTATATGGGTGTAATGCGTTTTCCGACAATTCCAATGCGTCCCCTTGCTCGACAATTTTCCCAAGATACATGACCGCGATGCGGTCAGAAACGGCGGACACCGCATTTAAGTTGTGGGAGATGAAAAGATATGTCAAGGAGAGCTCCTTTTGGAGATGGCGCAGGAGGTTTAGCACCTGTGCGCCGACGGATACGTCGAGTGCAGATACAGCCTCGTCGCAGACGACAAAGGAGGGGCGAAGTATCAGAGCGATGGCGATTGCCACACGCTGTCTTTGACCGCCCGAGAGCTCCTCGGGGTAGCGGTTTAGATGATTTTTTGTAAGTCCGACTAATTCGAGCATATGCACAACTTTGTCAAGGCGCTCGCTCTCCGTGCCGATTTTGTGGATTATGAGCGGCTCTTCGACAAGCTGCTTAATTGTCATTTTCGGATTGACGGAGGAATAGGGGTCTTGGAAGATAATCTGAATATCCTTGCACAGCGCTCGTCGCTCGCTTTTAGCAAGCTTTGCGATGTTCTCACCGCCATATATAATCTCGCCCTCGCTAAGCGGGTTTAAGTTCACGAGCATTTGCCCGAGTGTGGTTTTGCCACAGCCGGACTCACCCACCAGCCCAAAAATTTCACCCTTTTTTATGGCGAGATTCACGCCATTGACCGCCTTGACATCATGCTTTTTGCCTTTATATATCTTGACGACATCTCTCGCTTCAATTATCATTTCATTCATGCCTATGCCCTCCTATGTTGTGGCAGGCAACGAGTCGCCCATCATAAGTGGTAAGCGTCGGCACGGTATGCGTGCAGATATCCGTGCAAAGCTCGCAGCGATTGCAAAAAATGCAACTTTTTCGCTCCCTATCATACAAGGCAGGCACAGAACCCTTTATTGTGTAGAAATCCATACCCCTCATGGAAATGTCGGGAATGGAGCGCACCAGCCCTTTTGTATATGGGTGCTGTGGGTTTAAGAGCACGTCACTTGTCTTGCCGCTCTCGACAATTCGCCCTGCATACATGACATATACACGGTCGCAGATGCGATTGACGACGCCAAGATCATGTGTGATGAACAGCACCGATGTACCAGTGCTACGGCACAGTTTTTCCACAAGCTCAAGGATTTGGGCTTGCACAGTCACATCAAGTGCTGTTGTCGGCTCGTCGGCAACAAGGAGTTTTGGCAGATTTATAAGCGACATCGCAATCATGATGCGTTGCCGCTGACCGCCGGAGAGTGTGTGCGGATAGCTTGCATATATACGCTCGGGGTCGGGCAGTCCGACGAGCTCTAAGAGCTCAAGCGCTCGCTCCTTGGCGATGCTCCTGTCTTTGACATGCTCGCTGATTTGTCGTCCCACTTTCATAAGTGGGTTTAGGGCGGTCATCGGCTCTTGGAAAACCATGGTGACAGTCTGACCACGCTCTGCGTCCCACTGCTTAGCAGAGGCGCCCCCAAGCGATTTGCCATCAATGATGATGTCGCCGCTGACCATTGCGCTTTCAGGAGTAAGTCCCAGTGTCGCAGCGGCAGTAAGTGACTTTCCGCAACCGGATTCACCCACCAAAGCGACAATTTCGCCCTCATTGATTTCAAGCGAAATACCGTCCACCGCATAGCATTCCTTATTCATGACATCAAACTTTACATTCAAGTTTTTTATTTCAAGTACATTCATCGTCTTATCACCTCGTTTATTCCGTCGCCCATAAGGTTAAATCCCATGACGAGTATGGTGATAAAAGCTGTTGGCATGAGCACAAACCATGGCGCACTCATGATGACCGACTGCGCCTCGCTTAGCATATTGCCAAAGCTTGGCTGTGGTGGTTTTATCCCAAGCCCAAGATAGCTAAGCCCCGCCTCGCTCATAATTGCACCCGAGAAAGAGAGCGTCGCTGTGACAGTTAGCTCTTGCACGATATTCGGGAAAATATGGCGGGTCATCACCCTGATGTCAGTCGCACCCCTCGCCTTAGCCGCTTTGACAAAGTCTGCGTTGCGAAACTTCATGAAGCCGGAGCGTGACATACGAGCGAAAGAGGGGACTGCCATGATTGACAGCGCCGTTATCATATTAGCAGTGCTGTCGCCGAGCACCGCAATTATCATAAGTGCGATTAAGATGCCGGGGAAAGCCATCTGCACGTCGATTATTTTCGAGATTACAGCGTCCACCCATGAGCCATAGTAGCCTGCGAGGGCGCCCATGATGGTGCCGAAAAATCCGCCGACAAGGACGACGGCAAATCCAATTGTAAAGGAGAGTTGCGAGCCGAGCATAATCCTTGAGAGGATATCCCTGCCGAGTTGGTCAGTGCCAAGAAGATGCTGTCCACCTGTTTCTGTGGCTGTCATCAGCTTGTTTGCCACGACAATCAAATTAGGGTCGTGCGGCGTGTAAAAAAAGCTTACTAAAGTGAGCACGAACAAAGCAGAAACCATGATAAAACCCATGGCAAAGCTCGTGCTGGTCATATATGATTTAAATGTTCGCCAAGCCTTCACGAAGCACCCCCACTATGATTTCTTTGTAATTCTTGGGTCGATGATGGAATATAAAATATCCACCGAGAAATTTGTTATAACAACGATGATTGAGAGATAGAGCACAAGCCCTTGTATCAGCGGCAGGTCACGAGTTGTGACAGAGCTGGAAACAAGCCGCCCAATTCCAGGGAGCCCAAACACATTTTCAACAATGATGCTGCCGCCGAGTACGGAGGCTGTCAGCATACCGAATATTGTGATAACAGGAATTAAGGCATTGCGCAAGACATGCAAATTCATGACCTTGCTCTCGCCAATTCCCTTGCTGCGCGCCGTTCTCGCATAGTCCTTCTTCTGTTGCTCCACCACGCTCACTTTTATGTAGCGGATTAGAACGGCGGACGAGCCGACCGCAATTGAAAGTGCGGGCAAAAACAAACTTTTTATGTAGCCCAAAGTGTCACCCTCATTTACGATATATATAGCGGAGAACCAGCGAAGTTGCACCGCAAAAATGCTTATAAGGAACACCGCCATGCAAAATGACGGCACGGAAATGCCCACTTGCGTGAGCATCGAAAGAGGAATTGTCCACTTTTTTTTGTGATGCTTTGCAAGGAAAATCCCAAGCGGCAAACCGATTATGAAGGTCAGCCCGATAGACATCAACGCAAGGCTTGCAGTCACTCCAAAGGCATCAGAAATCAGACTTGACACATCTTGATGATAGCGATATGACATGCCAAGGTCTCCTGTGAGTGCGCCCTGCACCCACAGGAGATATCTCTCTAAATAGCTTTTGTCCATATTCATGCTCTCTCTAAGGTTCTCAAGTTGCACAGGGTCTGCGTCAATGCCCAATATGATGAGTGACGGGTCTCCCGGAAGCACTTGAAACACGAGGAAAGTGAGGACGGACACCAGCATTATTGTTATTGCAAAACCGACCAGTTTTCTCAAATAATACGCCACGCCAGCTCCTTATTGCTCCACAAAGTAAAGCGTTGAAAAGTCAGTAAATGTCACAGGATATTTTGTATAGCCCTTGAGGTTAGGGCGCATTGCGATGATTGCGTTCGGGTCTGAGATAAACACTGAAACAGCCTCTTCTGTGAGGATTTCTTGACAGTCTTTATACATGTCAACTCTTGTCGCATCGTCAAGCTCAACCTTTGCATTGGCAATTAGCGTATCATACGTCGGGTTGTTGTACTTCATGAAATTTCTTGAGTAGGACGATTCAAATCTGTATAGAATTGCGTCGGGGTCAAGCTTTCCTGTCAGTCCGACAACAGTTGCCTCATAGTCTGCATTTGTGTAGACAACATCTAGCCATGTTGCCCACTCAATCGGATTGATGGTCACATTGATATTAATTGCCGCTAGCTGTTGTGCGATGATTTGCGCTGAAGTCACATGCGCAGCATAGTTTGAGGGCACAGTGATTTCAAGGTCAAAGCCGTCCGCATATCCCGCTTCGCTCATAAGTTGCTTTGCTGTGTCAATATTTGTCTTGTAGTAGCTTTCAAGCTCGGCATTGTAGAAATGCCCCATCACTGGACTAAAGTTTGTGTACAGCTCCGTCGCATATCCGTTGAAAGCGCCGTCAATTATATCTTGCTTGTCAATTGCATAGTTAATCGCTTGGCGGACTTTCACATTTGAAAGCGGCTCAAAGCTGTTGTTTAGTGCCATCAGTTGCACCATATTTTGAGGGTAGCCCTCCACGACAAATTCGCCCTCAACCGCTTCGACATTTGCTCCGTCAATTGCGGCAAAGTCCAGTTGTCCTGCAAGGAGAGCGGAGACGATTGCAGCCGTGTCCGTCATGATATAGACTTCAACTCTGTCAATTGTGCCCATTCTGTCCTCATTGTAGTAGTCCTTATTTAGCTCAAATACAATACGTTGTGAAGGTGTGTACTCCACGAATTTATATGGGCCTGTACCAATTGGTTTTGTGCCTTGGTCGTCATATCCCTCAGGGAGCACCGCCATGATATTAAGACTTGCGAACACCGCTGAAGGCTCTGCGATTGTCACAACAAAATCATTGTTTCCGCCGTCGGCAATGCTTGTTATTATATCAAATTTGCTTGTGACTTTTTCCTGCCCGTCAAGCCCTGTAAATCTGTTATATGTGTAGATTACATCTTCCATTGTGAGCGCTGTGCCGTCATGCCAAAGAATGTCGTCACGAATCTTAAATGTGTAGACAAGCCCGTCGCCCGACACGGTATATTCACTTGCGATGCCGCCGATTAGAGCGCCGTTTTCATCATAGTTTAGCAGTCCTTCGAACACATTGCTCATGACACCGCCTGTGTCGCTTGCCGCCGAAAGCCATGGGTCAAGATTGTCAGGCTCTGATGGCATTGTTGTGCGAACGAGTGCTTGAGAGACCTCGACTGTGTCACCTGCATTTGTGCTTGTATCACCTGCATTTGTGCTTGTATCTGTCCCTGAATCTGTGCCACTTGAACATGCACTGAGCAGTGACATTGACAGGATAACGCCTGCCAAAATGGCTGATAGTAATTTCTTTTTCATAAAAACCTCCGTATTAAGTCCCTTACAGACAATTCTTCTCTCTTATGTATTTTATTACTTCGCTTGCATTCTCTATGATATTTTCATAGTCAAGCTCCTCGATGCCCATTTTGCCAAATGGATTTATAATTAAGGTGTCCATGCCAACCTTAGAAGCGCCCTCGTAGTCGTCATAGTAATTATCGCCGACATATAGGCACTCTGATGGCATGAGCCCCGTGTCTTCAAGTGCAAGTTCAAACATTTTCGAGTCGGGCTTTGAGCTCCCAACCTCTGAGGAAACATAGATATGCGATAGATATTCATGCACACCCGTGCTTTTTATGATATCCCTGCAAGCCCTGTCCCAATTGGAAATCACGCCCACCTTTATCCCCATCTCCAAAAGCTCTGCAAACATCTCATCGACAAAAGGATATCTCTCCCAAGTGACCTTTTTTTCAGCGCGCAATCTCTCCATGATTTTCTTCGCATCTTCTTTAATTTTAAGCTCTGAAAACATGCTGTTTAGATACAACTCAAAATATTTCGGGTCAACAAGAGACACCGTGCCCTTATGCTCACGCATGAAGAGCTTATTTGTGAGATGATACGCCATGTGCACATCGTACAGAGAGAGGTCATGGCAGTCAAGCACCTCATGAATATTTTGCGGCAAGTTGTTCCTTATCAGAGTTAGCCCGAGGTCGAAAAATACATATCTAATCATCTGTCCTCCATAATCAATTATAAAATTGAGTATATAACATCATTGTAAATACTAGCCGATAAAGCTTGTAAAGTTATTGTAAAATCTGTTTTTGGGCTGATTTTAGCTGAAAAACTCATTTAAACTCATTTATATACGAAAAATTTATACATAAGAAAATTCCAAGGGACAATCATGACCATTACAAAAAACTTGGCGAGCTGTGCACCGATTTGCGGCGACAGCAAATAAAGCACTGTGTTCGACAGTGCCAAATTAACGCAAAAAAGCAGTATATACTTTGGCAGTGATGTTGCAAGTTTTGCCTCCTTGCCACCATCAAAAGTCCAAATTTTATTTACAATATAAGTAAACGACGCCCCGAGCACAACACTGCCGCTGTGTGAGAGTGCATTTATCATTGCGGTGTTTTGAAAGCCTTGCAATATGAATAGAAGGGCGGCGAAACTTGCAAATTCCAGCACAGCCGCCGAAAGCCCCGTTGCGACATATTTAATCAGCTCTGTTGAAATTTTCTTCATCGCTTATAAGCCTCTCCCTTACGATATATCGTGGGCGACCCTTGACCTCTTCGTAGATTTTTGACAGATACATTCCAATTACCCCAAGGCTAAGAAGCACCGCTCCCGTGCCAATTAGAGATAGCAAAATGACGGTGGTAAAGCCGCTTTGCGCATTTCCGAGCATATAGTTAAGTAGTGTTTGCACGCCGAGAATCGAGCCAAGAGCGACAAAAACCGTCCCAATGATATTCGTTAAATACAGCGGCATATCAGAATATGTCGTGATGGCATTAAACGCCATCTTAAAAAGTGCTCTCGTCGAAAATGACTTTTTATCGCCACGTCTGTCCTGCACATCAAATGGGACAGTGCAACCCTTATATCCAAGCCAACTAACCATGCCACGAAAGAAAACTGCACTCTCGCCAAGCCTCGTGAAATCGTTTGCACAACGCCTGTCGAGAAGCTTGAAATCCGACGAATTAAGCATATCAAGCTTTGTGAGCTTGCCGAAAATTTTGTAAAATGACTTAGCCGCAAATTTGTAAAAAAGCCCCTCACGCCCACGGCTTCTCTTCACACCCTCAACGATTAAATTGCCCTCTTTCCACTTCTCAATAAAAACAGGTATCATCTCCATTGGATGTTGCAAGTCGGCGTCCATGACAATGAGAGCGGCACCCTTGCTCTCTGCGATACCTGCACAGATTGCCGCCTCTTTGCCAAAATTTCTTGTAAAGGACAACAGCGTGCAAGGCAGCTCTTTTGCAAGCTCCTTCATGACATTAAAGGAATTGTCCCGACTTCCATCGTCAACTAAAATTAAATTATATTTTATGCTGTTAGCACGCAAAAAAACAGCCAACTCACGCATGTTTGAACCGAGTGATTGCGCCTCATTATACACGGGTATTACAATGTCAACAAAGTTGCCATCGTCAACAAAGTTGCCATCGTCAACAAAGTTGCCA
>CAYJIE010000061.1:0-5784 GCA_964370145.1 uncultured Oscillospiraceae bacterium | reverse complement strand
AATGTCAACAAAGTTGCCATCGTCAACAAAGTTGCCATCGTCAACAAAGTTGCCAACCTTTTTGTTGCTTCCATATTCGCTATTCATCACGTTGCGCCTCCATGAGCACAATGTCAACTTCAAAGACAGTGCCCTCACGGTAGATAGTCATTGTTAAACTCTCGCCCGACTTAAATTTATCCTTCTCTTCATTGAGCTCAACCATCGTCTTTATCTCTTTGCCATTGATCTCTATGATGATGTCGCCCGTCTTAAGCCCCTTGGCAAAAGCGTCGCTCGCTTCGTCAACGGTATGGATATACACACCCATAGGGGTGTCGTAGAGACTTGCATAAAACTCGTCTACATCTTCCGCTGTGATGCCGATTACAGGGCGTCCCGGCACATATCCAAAGTTAATAAGGCTGTCGATAATCGGTTTTGCCTCATGGATTGGAATGGCAAATCCAAGTCCCTCGTAGTCTGCCGCATCAAGCTTGATTGTGATGATACCGATGACTTGTCCAAATCCGTTTATAAGTGGACCACCCGAGTTTCCGGGGTTTACTGAGGCGTCCGTTTGAATTAAATTCATGGTGCGATCATCTAAACTTATCGTTCTGTCAACGGCGGAAATTACACCTGCTGACAATGAGCCAAACAACTCCAGACTAATCGGATTTCCGATTACCACGGCGATTTCGCCACGGACAAGCTCTTCGCTCTTGCCAAATTCCACAGCAGGGAAGTCCTCTCCCTCCACTTTGAGCACACATAGGTCAGTTTTCGCATCTTTGCCGACTACCTGCGCCGCATATTGCTTTTCGTCCGCAGTGATTACATAGGTCTCGTCGCCGTCCACCACATGCGCATTTGTGATTATATATCCGTCGGTGGTCATGAACATTCCGCTACCTGTCGAGGTCGCATATGCGCTTTCGCTGACAATTCCGACAACGGAAGGCCCGACAAGCTCTGAAATTTGTGGAATGGTCAAGCCGTCTGTCGGTGTCTCAAATACAGATGTTGTCGGCCTGTCCGAAATTTCAAGGGTCGGCTTGTTTGGGTCGACTTCAGGGATGCTCGGGTCTTCGGCAACCACTCCGTCGCTCTCGCTGTTGGACAGATTTATATAGCGCATGACAAACATGCCGCCCACTAAAACAAGCGCCATCATAAAGATCATAAACAAGGCGATGAGGACAACGGAAAAACCGCTCTTCCTCTTCGGCTCGTAATGACTCATATCATATGAGCCGCGGTGGGGAACGGTTTTGCGCTCGTCCTCAAGCCCATATGAAAAGCCCCTGTCGTTTTTTAGCTCTTGCACATATCTGCCGTAGCCATAATTTATATCGGGATTATATGGGTTATTGTTTCCATATGGAGGCGTGTTGCTCGGAACCCCTGCCGCATCATTTGACTTCGTGCCTTCCTTTTTTTCGTCCTTGTCCTCGGCGTAAAAATTGCTCATCTATTTCGCCCCCTCGCTCTTCGTGTTTTTTACAATAGGCAGAGTAAATGTGAATGTGGTGCTCTCGCCCGAAACTGACTGCACTCTTATCATTCCCCCAAGTCGCTCGATTATAGTCTTTGAGATATAAAGCCCGAGCCCACTGCCTTTTTTATCAATACCTCTTGATTTATCCGTCTTGTAAAAGCGGTCAAACAGATGCGGCAAATCCTCGGTGGAAACACCCTCGCCGCTGTTTTTGATACTGCAATTGACCTGCTTTTCCCGTAAAAATATATCCACTGAAATCTCGCCACCTGTCGGAGTGAATTTTATGCTGTTGTCAATGAGATTGTACACAACTCTGTGCACAGCGTCTCGGTCCCCACGCGCCATGACACAGTCGTCGCTCATTGTCGCTGACAGTGAGAGGTTTTTTTGTCCAATTAATTTTTCAAATGAAATTAGTACTTGACGCACTGTTTCGCAGAGGTCAAACGGCTCTCGTCTCATCTCAAGCTCGCCCGACTCCAGTTTTGCAAGCTCAAGCAAGGTGTTTACAAGGCGAGAGAGACGTTTTACTTCGTCACGGACAAGCCCGAGATAATTGGGGGCTTGCTCTGCAGGGATTGTCCCGTCCAAAATGCCGTCGACAAAGCCTGATATAACAGTCATCGGTGTCTTTAGGTCATGCGACACATTCGCAATGAAGTTGCGACGCATCACTTCGTTTTTTGCAAGCGACTGCGCCATATTGTTAAAAGCAATGGCGAGCTCTGCCACTTCGTCATCACCATGCACTTCGACCCTTGTGTCAAAGTCGCCTTGACCAAAGTCCTTCGCCGCAACAGCCATCGCCTTTAGCGGATTTACCATTTTTGAAGTGATGAAGTAAATCATGATGACGGTTAGCATTAGCACCGCTAGTGAGGAGAAGAAAAAGAGTTGCATCAAATTTGAAAGCAGGGCGCCAACATTGTTTTCAGGTGAGATGAAAAACATCGAACCATATGTCCCCATGTCATTGTTTAGCTCATAGCCCATTGTGAAATGCGGTGCCTTCAAAAAAGACTTCATATCACCGAAAAACTCCACCATTTCACCACTTTGCAATTCTTGGTTAATGTCAGCGGGTAAGCTCAAAGCCGCACCGGTCTCTGCCCCTTTAATCGCATTTACGGCATTGTCTGTCATGAAGATGACATCTCCGCTTGGGTCAGTGACAAATATCCCATATTTTAGCATTTGGGAAACCATATTAACATAGTCAAGCTGGTCATCGTCGCTGAAAGTCGCAAGGAAGTCCTCTGTGGTCGCCCAACTGCTTTCAATCGAATTTTCCATAACGGAAAATGCGCCTATCATCTTCTCCCGCTGATCCGCATATGCGTATTCATTGGTGAAATAGAAGAAAACAGCCGCAAAAACCATATAGCTAATAAGCACGACTATAACGGTCGAGCTCAGATATTTTCCGCTGAGTTTAGACGTCATAAGAATTCCTTACATTAATTCAAACTTATAACCAACGCCCCACACAGTCTTTAATTCCCATTTTTCAGAAACACCCTCAAGCTTTTCGCGCAGGCGCTTGATATGTACGTCAATGGTTCTTGAATCGCCAAAGTAATCAAAGCCCCACACTTCATCGAGCAATTGATTTCTTGTGTAGACTTTTCCGGGGTTCGATGCAAGATGGAACAAGAGCTCAAGCTCCTTAGGAGGTGTGTCCACAGCCTTGCCGTTGATTTTAAGCTCATAGTTTGTGAGATTTACAGTCATTTTGTCATAGCTCACTTCTTTAATTGAGTCCTTGCCGGCACGCACCGTGTTAAAGCGGCGCATCACTGCCTTGATTCTTGCCACAACCTCTTTTGTGTCAAATGGCTTAACAATGTAGTCGTCTGCTCCAAGTTCAAGCCCAAGCACTTTGTCAAAAGTCTCGCCCTTAGCAGAAATCATTATAATCGGAGCATCGCTATGCTTTCTCATCTCTCGGCAAACTTGCCAACCGTCCATCTTAGGCATCATTATGTCAAGGAGTACAAGGTCGATTTTTTCGGCAGTCAGAATTTCAAGCGCCTGTGAGCCGTCATTTGCAATGAATACATTCGCGCCCTCTTTGGCGAGATATAGCCTTAGAAGTTCGCAAATATTCTTGTCGTCGTCGCATACGAGCAATTTCAGATTGTCCATTTCTCCTCCTTTCAAATCCAAGAAAAAATTCTACTTGCTTTTTGTTGTTAATTTTATTATAATATATACATTATCCTATATTTTGGGGCGGAATATGTGAACTTATTATGAATTTTTTCTAAGGACGTGAATTTTTATGAAACTAGGTATAGTTGGACTGCCGAATGTCGGCAAAAGTACGCTGTTTAATGCGATTACAAATGCGGGGGCGCAAGCTGCGAATTATCCGTTTTGCACCATTGAGCCGAATGTGGGGACGGTTGCCGTGCCTGATAAGAGGCTTGAGGTACTAAAAGATATGTATAACACAAAGAGGGTTGTCCCTGCGGTCATCGAGTTCGTTGACATCGCAGGGCTTGTCAAGGGCGCTTCAAGGGGTGAGGGGCTTGGCAACAAATTCCTCTCACATATCCGTGAGGTGGACTCAATCGTTCATGTCGTGCGTTGTTTCTATGACGAGAACATCACACATGTGGACGGGGAAATCAATCCTTTGAGAGACCTTGAAACCATCAATTTTGAGCTGATTTTCGCTGATATTGAGGCGGTGGAAAGGCGAATTGAGAGGGCGAGGAAGAGTGCGAAGGCTGATAAGAAATTTGCGGCTGATGAAGCCTTTTTCGAGGGCGTGAAACAAAAACTTATCGACGGAGTGCCAGCACGAAAAATTGAGTGCACGGAGGACGAGAGACTTTTAATTAAAGAAGCGAATCTCCTGACTGCAAAACCTGTTGTATATGCCGCAAATATGAGTGAAGAGGATTTTGCAAAGGGAATTGAAGGCAATGCGTTTTTTAAGCAACTAGCAGAGTTTTCAGCCGCAGAGGGTGCACAAATCCTCCCAATCTGCGCAAAAATTGAAGAGGAGCTAAGCTCGCTTGACGATGAGGAAAAAATGATGTTCCTTGAGGAATTAAATCTTGAGCAAAGCGGACTTGACCGCCTTGTGAGCGTGTGCTACAAGCTGCTTGGGCTTATAAGCTATCTGACGGCAGGAGTTCAAGAGGTGCGTGCTTGGACAATTGAGCGTGGGACAATTGCCCAAAAGGCGGCAGGCAAAATCCATACGGATTTTGAGCGTGGATTTATTCGTGCAGAGGTCATCGCCTATGACAATCTTGTCGAAGTGGGAGGACTCACTGCCGCTAAAGAAAAAGGGCTTGTGCGTAGCGAGGGCAAAGAATATATCATGCAAGACGGCGATGTAGTGCTGTTTAGAATTAATGTGTAGGTGACAGATGTCTTTTGAAAATACGGTATTAGTGGCGGTTATCGCCGCTCTTTCGCTCATCATTTGCTTCTTGCAACTCATTTTGGCGCACAGCCCAAGATGGTATTTGTTTTTGCCGATACCGATTGCGTGCCTTGTGTCAATCTTTGTTTTTTATCAAATTTCAAATGTGCCCGATGTGGACAGTGCCGATGCGGCAATGGGAATGTTAGTAGGGCTTGCGCTATTTGTGATAAGTTCGCTCATCACGGTGTTCGTGAAGATTAAAAGGCATAGGGAGGGGAGATAGGCATGCAAAAGAGAATATTGGCGCTGCACGACATCTCCTGTGTCGGGCGTTGCTCGCTCACGGTGGCGTTGCCGATTTTGTCGGTGTTTGGGATAAATACGGGGGTGGTGCCGACTGCGGTGCTCTCCACGCATACAGGTGGTTTTACAGGCTTTACAAATCGTGATTTAACGCAGGATATTCAACCGATTTCAGAGCATTTTGAGAGCCTCTCATTAAAATTTGATGCAATGTACAGCGGATATCTAGGCTCACCCGAGCAAGCGGGGATTATCGCAAATAGTTTTGATAGACTAAAAAAAGACGATGGAATTATCCTTGTTGATCCCGTCATGGGCGACCATGGAAAGCTATATAGTGCGATGTCGGAGCAGATGATTGTGGCGATGAAAAAGCTGTGCGAAAAAGCGGATATCATTGTCCCAAATCTGACAGAGTTGTCATTTTTGCTCGACAGAGAATATAGGGAAGACATGACAGAGGAGTACACTAAAGCCTGCCTAAAGGAGCTTTGTGACAAATTCGGTTGCAAAAAAGCGGTGCTGACAGGTGCGTCATATGAGACGGGCATGACAGGTGCCGCCGCCTATGACAGCGAGAGCGGAGAATATTCCTACTCGTCATATGAGCTCATCG
>CAYJIE010000060.1:766-14788 GCA_964370145.1 uncultured Oscillospiraceae bacterium | reverse complement strand
CAAACGGATACTTTTCTATTTTACCCTTATCAGTAGTCGCTAATAACCCCTTTTTTGTTTGTGCAAATCAAATCTTTTATTGCGAACATGATTAATACAAATAATAGCATAAAATCATCAAACTTGCAATGGGTGATATATTAACGCAAACAACAATGCAAGTTAGTTTATGACACAAAAAGAGGACGGAAATCACCCCGTTCTCTTTTATTTGCACCACATACACTACATCACGAACATTATCAGTTTAGGCAAATCTTGCCCACACTGAAACTGCTTTTGGAACATAATCCCTACCTCCTCACAAAATCATTCTATAATATTTATAAATATTTCGATTCCCTCTTTATTTTTGGAAAATTTTGTTGTATAATGATATATAACCAATTAATTTGTTGTAGGAGGAGTTTCGCATGAATGCAATAGGTTCGGAAATTTTATTGGAGACGAAATTAGTCGGAAACATAGAGGGTGATTTTTATGTCCCATCATATCAAAGAGGCTATCGTTGGAGCGAAGTAGAGGTCACAAGACTCTTAGATGATATTTACTCAAATGGCACAAAAAAATACTGTCTTCAACCAATCGTACTAAAGAAAAATGGCGATAAGTTCGAAGTAATCGACGGGCAACAGCGACTAACAACAATATATTTAATTTACAGCTATATGCATGATGCAAGCTTTGGCTTTATTGAAGCACCGAAGTTCACCCTTACATATGAAACGAGAGAAAAATCACAAGAATTCCTAAAGAAGATTGACTTAGAAAGACAAGATGAGAATATCGACTTTTACTTCATCTGTAATGCTTATAAAGCAATTGACGATTGGTTTTCTAAGCGAGAGAAAAAGTCCTCCCTAACAAATATAAATACATTCTTCGACGAAAATGTAGAAATTATTTGGTATGAAGTTGATGAAGACGAGGACGCCATTTCGTTGTTTGAGAGGTTAAATATCGGAAAGATTCCCTTGACCAGCTCAGAGCTTGTCAAGGCGATGTTCCTTGGAAGCACAGCGTCTGAGAACAATGGCGACATCAATAAACTCAATAGAACCAAGCAAGAGGAAATTGCATTGCAATGGGATTCAATAGAAAAAGAACTTCACGACAACAACCTTTGGGGCTTTCTCTCCAACGATTCAAACGACAACTACCGCACAAGAATTGACTTAGTTTTAGACCTTATTGCCAAAAAGCCTATTGACACAAAAGATAGATACTATACTTTCTTCAAGTTCGATGAGCTTGGTAAAGAAATGCCTTTGCAGAGTATTTGGACAAAAATTCAGCACGCATTTTTGCTTCTAAAAGATTGGTTTGAAGACCACGAATTATATCATAAAATCGGATATTTAATTGCAACTGAAGAAGAAGGATTTTCACTGCAAAAAGTTTTCGACCTGCAAGATGGAAAAACAAAGACAGCGTTTAGAAATAACCTTGACGAGCTTATTCAAAACAGCATTAAAACCAATTCGAATTACGCCGACCTATCATATGAAAATCCAACCGGATACAAGAGCATAAGTAGACTTTTACTTTTATTTAATGTTATGTCCGTATATCAAATCGATGGACAAGCTCAGCGCTTTCCGTTTAAGCTGTTTAAGCTAAAGGGCAATAAAAATCTCACATGGAGTCTTGAGCATATTCACGCGCAGCAATCACAAGGTATGCAAAAACAAGAGCAATGGTTTGAGTGGCTAAGACTTCATATTAATTCTGTAGCTTCCCTTAATAATACCGAAGAACTTCTGCTGGAAATTAACCAAACTGTTGCAAAACAAAAAATTGAGCGTGCTGAGTTTGAAGCACTGCAAACCAAAGTTTTGGAACTGCTCTCAGAAGATGGAAAAATAGAAACCCTTCACACTATTGGTAATTTAGCTTTGCTCAACAGCAGCGACAATGCCGCCCTCAACAATTCAACCTTTGATGTTAAGCGAAACATGATAATAGAGAAAGATAAAAAGGGTGATTACATACCATTTTGCACCAAAATGCTATTCCTAAAATATTATACCGACTCGGACAAGACCCAAGTTCATTTCTGGGGAATTGAAGACAGAATCGCCTACATCAAGAGTATTAATCGAGTATTAGAAGACTATCTTGAAGAAGAAATTTCTGTGGAAAGGTCAGGTGAGTAACATGGGGACAACATTGCATAATTTTATAAATATTTTTTCAAGCAAATTTCAAGATGGCGAAGAAGAAGTTGCAATTAACAAAATTGTTATTCCAATTATTCAGCGTGACTACGCGCAAGGAAGAATAAGCCCTGAAATCAATCGTATAAGAACTCGCTTTCTGAATTCTTTATATGAAGCAGTTGTCGGAAACAACATTACACTCGACTTCATATACGGGAATGTTGAGAATGATGGCACGATGACTCCGCTTGATGGACAGCAGCGCCTTACAACATTATTTCTACTCCATTGGTACAGCGCACAAAAAGAAAAACTCGACAACTCTCAATATAGCTTTCTTGGTAATTTCAGCTATGAAACAAGATATAGCGCAAGAGAGTTTTGCAAACTTCTTGTCGAAGAACACAGGGCAACATTCGAGAAGAAACTATCTGATGAAATCATAGATCAACACTGGTTCCCTTTAGAGTGGCGCAAAGACACAACAATTGAATCAATGCTTGTTGTCCTCGATGCAATACACGAGAAGTTTAGCGATGTCCCCAATTTATGGGATAGGCTCAACAACGGAGCAATTTCTTTCTATTTTCTACCCATTTCTCAAATGGGGCTAACCGATGAGCTGTATATAAAAATGAATTCTCGTGGAAAGCCGTTAAGTGCATTTGAGCACTTCAAAGCAGAACTTGAAAAAGAACTAAGGTCGGCAAATGAGGAAACC
The DNA here is from genome assembly GCA_964370145.1 of uncultured Oscillospiraceae bacterium. Lineage (GTDB taxonomy): Bacteria > Bacillota > Clostridia > Oscillospirales > Feifaniaceae > CAYJIE01. The sequence continues at coordinate 11,908 of CAYJIE010000060.1, read as the reverse complement.
GCTAAAAGGATAATTAAGAAAATTGACATCGACTGGACGGACTTGCTTTGGCAATATAAAGGTGAAGACAACGTCATTGACGATGAGTTCCTTTGCTACTTTAGATTTATTTGCGATATCATCTGTTACAGAAGTGGTGATACGAGACAGGGCAAGAGTAGTGATGAATTCGATTTAATCAGTGATTATTTTTCTGCTAAATCTGAAAATTTCGAGAGCAACATTGCACTCTTAGAATCATTCTTTGATTGCTGGCTTAAAGTAGAAAACCCAGAACAATTCTTGGGCAATTTCATCACAAACAAAGAACATGAATCCGGCAAAGTTAAAATTGACTCACGGTATAATATAGATATTTTCCACGACTGCTTAAGGACTAATGTAGCCAGCGATGCGAGAAACAGACCGTTCCCACTTAACAAAATTATTTTACTATTTGCAATAGTGACGTATCTCCAAAATAAAGAATGTATCTTAGACGAAGATTTTTCACACAGACTACGTGTTGTCAATAATTTAGTGCAAAATTCTTCCGATGAAATAAGTGATAGCGACAACAGAACCGCAGGCAACCGTATGCCGACAATCCTAAGACAAGTTGAAGAAATCATGCTCAATGGTCGCGTGTTAGAAGATATCGGACCATCGTTTAACACATTCCAGCTTTCTGAAGAAAAAGAAAAATTTGAGTGGGTTAAAGAAAACGCCGAGTATAAAAACGAGTTGTTTAGACTTGAAGATCATTATTTGCTCTATGGTCAAATTTCAGTTGTCGGACTTGAAAATGCTATCAACTTTTCAAAATTCCACGATTTATTTCTGTTAGAACTTGATTTAGCAGATAGAGCACTCATGAGCATAGGTGACTTTAGCCAACAAGAACGAAACGGTTGGCGTTATCAACTTGCATCAAAGGTGCAATTAGACTCATGGAAATATCTGTTTCACAAAAGTTCAAGTCATGGGTTTGATGAGACTAAGCGAGTGTTGAACGAATTGCTGTCAACTCAAATTTCATCAACTTCGCTGAATGAAAAAATAGAAAATTACTTGAAATTCTGCCAAGAAACATCAACATATGATTTTAGATATTACTATCTAAAATATGATTTATTCCGCCCATATAACTATGGAAAGAACTTTGAAAAGTATTATGGAAAATATTCTTGGGTGAACAAGACAGAAACCCCATATGATGTTATTGTCATGAATACAAAATCCAGCGTTTCTGAATATTCTTATAATCCATTCCTAAAAGCAGTTCATAAAAAAGGGACTTTGAATTTCTATGGGAAAGAAATTTTGCTCAATAAAAAAATATTTTACTGCACAAACAATTCTTATGTGCTAAAGGATTCTGAGAGCGGAGAAATTCTCAAGGAAATTGAGATTTTGCAAAGCAATGGAATCGACAGCGAAGATAGGATATTAAAAATGCGTACGATGTTTGATGAAGTGATAGAGGGTTAGATTATTCGGCTTATGTTTTTGCGTAAAATACGGTTTAATTATAGTCTAAATATCCCCGCCGTACTATCTTGGCAAGCAGGGCAAGTGGTCGCCCACCGACCACTTGCCGCATTGTTGGGGAAGTTCCCCAAACCCCAATAAACGATGATTTCATAATCGTGCTACGCTCCTTTCAGGAGCTTAAATCACAAGGACTTTTTTGTCTCTTGTGATTTTTCTTTTGCCCTTTTTTCTTGGGCAATGCCGAGCATTATATCAACATTGTTTTTCGCCCGGACATAGTCTTGCATCTTTCGTTTTGCCTCCTTATACTGCGAATACGTCCTGTTTTTCTGCGCCAAAACAGCACTAAATTCAGCGTTGAGCGACTTCAATGTCGGCAGTTTTTTCGCCCCATGCAAATCAAAAGCTGACTTTGAAGCTTTATGTAAAGTTATCTCCAACCGATGCTCCTCAAAGAACTTTTTCGAGTAGCCGGACTTGCGATAATCCGCATACACATCCTTTGTCTTGACATAATTTCTAATGTGCATTTGCAGCTCTTTAATCTCATCTAAGCGCTTTTGATCCGCTTTCATTTTTGCATTCATTTCATCAAATACTGCTGATGCGTCGGACGCTATTTTCGAAAGCTCGTCATAATCATTGAGGTTATTTTCACGCATAAAATTCAGCGTCTTCGCCTTCTCTTTTGCGTTGTGAATGTTCGCCCAATATGTATATCCCCCGCCCTTGCCCTCGTTGATCTTCTGTTGAATATTTACTAGTATGTCGAGTTTATTTTGAGCAGTTTTCGCACTATGATTTTTAGGTGACTGAGGTTTCTTTCCACTAATAATTTCTTCAATGATATCTTTAGAATACTCATCACCAAGAGAACTAAGGCGAATATATTTTTGCTGTTCACCACCTATAAAAGCAATATGTTTTCCGATTTTTGCAGTGTAGCCTTCTTGCTCCATGAGCCGTAAAAAGCTATCGAAATTCTCAGGTTTTAATGAGAGCACTTTATCAATCGCAAGCCTAAGTTTATCAGAGTTTGAAAGAGGCTTTTTATCGCCGAGCCACTTGCCATAATGCCTTTTTGCTTGTTCCGGCACCTCTACAATTGATAAGCCATGCTCGATGCAAAGTATATCCGAAATTTTAGCAAGTGTCTTGCCGCTACCAAGAAAATCTCTAAACTTTTTCGTGCTATCAAGTGAAGTTGAATTGAAGATGACATGGCTGTGCACATGTTTTTTATCGGTGTGCGTGGCTACGACAAAAGGGTACTTGCCTTTGGTAAAACTCATGGCGAGCTTGTACGCAATTTGGTTGGCGGTTTTTGCATCGACTTCACCTGGCTTAAAGCTCTGGCGGATTTGATAAGCAATGACATTTCGTTTTTGCGTGCGACCTGTGTAGTCATCGTAAAGCCTTTTTGCTAAAGCAAATTCCGCCGCCGCAGTTCGCACATCACAGCCGTATGTGCTGACATGTTCACCGTCTTCGGTCTTCGCTCCATCGAGAATATAATCGATGCGCTCGGCAAGGCAAAGAGCGACAGATTTGCCGCCGTTTTGGTGTAGGGATATTAGTCTTGTTGTTGCCATGAGGTCTCCTTTTGTGAAAATAAGTAGCTAGATTAACTATTATATAGGGAGTAAACATTAATTAAATTTATTTAAAATGGATAAATGGAATGATTATAATGGCGTAATAAAAAACATTGATTTTATTGGAAAAACATGCTAATATAATGTTAAAATAAACTTTGGAGGTGACGGTATGGACAATACAGCAAACCTTGATGAAAGTAAGATACTGCAGATATTGAATGCTTGCTATGACAAAGCACTGGATGGGATTCCTGTTGTGAGTGAGTCGGTTGAGGAGTTGGCGGAGAGCTATCTGAAAAAATATGGAGATGCTGACAAAGCAATTTCAAAAATGGTTACAAATCAAGTTGTAAAGTGTGGTACCTCTGGTTTCTTAACAGGGTTAGGTGGTTTGATTACATTGCCTGTTGCTATACCTGCAAATATTTCAAGCGTAATATATGTTCAACTTCGTATGATTGCTGCGATTGCGCATATTAGAGGCTTCGATGCCACAGACGATGAAGTTAAAACACTTGCGTTTGTGTGCTTAACCGGCTCTGCTATGACTGACATATTAAAGTCAGCTGGCATCAAGTTTACAGAAAAACTAACGCTTAATATGATTAAAAAAATACCGGGAACGGTACTCACTAAGATCAATCAAAAAGTTGGATTTAGGTTTATAACAAAGATGGGTGAAAAAGGGATAGTCAACCTTGGTAAAGCAATTCCGTTAGTTGGCGGAGTGATAGGCGGAGGTTTAGACGTAGCTTCAACAAATATAATCGCAAGTAATGCAAAAAGAGTATTTAACAAATAATAACCGCTTTCACGCAAAAAACAAAGGACGATAGCACTCATCGTTGCTATCGTCCTTTTTCTATATCGCTTTTAACCAGTCCCTGAAATTTTCGGCGTAGATTATAACCACAGTTCCGATTAATGGAGCCCCAATCGGTGACAGGAACAGCGCAAAGAGGAGTGCTGGGAGCGCCGACCAATTATACACCGGATCGAAGTAGCAATAGATGCTATACAAGAAAAACACACCACTAAGCATTATTGCAAGCCCTGCAAAGAAAGCATAAATTTTAGTCACGACGGCGAGTGCGATAGTAAATACGACCACAAATGGGAGCAGTACAATTTTAAACAACAACTTCAATAATCTCAACATAATGACGCCTCCTTAAAGTACAATTATTTCTATAATCAGTATAACTCATCACGCCACCGCTGTCCATGTTGTCAACCCCTAATCTTAACTTCTCGCCAACTTGGCACGAAGTTGCTTCGTCCCAATTTGGGACACATTTAATTCGCGCCAACTTGGCCACAATTAAATACTTGCCATTCTAAGCATCGTCTCCTCCGCCAAAGCCCAAAGTCTATCATAACTCTTGATTAACCGCTCAATATCGGCGCTATGCACTGTGCCAGTCGCATTTGCCATGCGTGCAATCTGATTTAAGCTGTTCGACGTCACACGAAGAAGTCGCACTAACTCACGAATATCACTCGTGTCAATTTGCACGATGTACCCATCAATCGCCATTTTGCGAAGATAAGCCTCCGTATTTTTTGTGCCAAGCTCCTTCATATTGCGCTCGACCGCTGATTTTTCGTCAGCGGTCACCCTGCATTGTAGCCTAATTTCTCTATGTCTTTTTGCCATTATCTCTCCTCCTGTTTTCCTTTGTTTTCTTTATGTTCGAGTGCTTGTTTCGAAACACTGCGAAGATGCTCAATCACCGAGGGTTTAGAGCTTTTTTCAATTTTATCTTCCTTTTGCTCAATTGCTTCACTTTGCAAACTATCGCTAAGATTTAACTCCGCATCAAGCTTTGCAAGTAGTGCTGTTTTCTCTTGGAACTGCGCCTCTTGAGGGAAGGGCTTCTCCTTTTCCACCATTGCAGACGCCTGTTGCTTCTTCAAGTTTTCAAGTTGCACTTTGGTGCTCTCAAGGCGATTTTGCATATTTGCAAGGGCGTTGTCGATTCGAATAAGATTACCCCTCGCATCAAGTCCAAGTGGCGTAGAATGGCTCATCGCACCTCTTAGCGTGAGGATGTGCGAGTTGTCAAACGACGAATATGTAAGGTGCATTGAAAAGCCACGATAACTGCCGATTTCAACGCAGTCTTTGCCCTTGACTTCCCTTGCGGCGGCAAGGAGAGCGGCGCCTGCGTTGTCCTTGTCAATTAAAGTGTCGCCCTTAATCACCATCGGCAAAAATTCGTCAGCCTTTGGCATATTACTAGCCAGAGTTTCAAGGTCTTTTTCAAATCCCCTGATGTACCCCTCGTTTGCCTTGATGTTTTCAGGAAAGTATTTTATCAGCTGATCTTCAAGTCGATATTTTGTGCTTTGGTGGCTCGCTCTAAGTAGCTTTAGCTTCGACACTTCGATGTCCAAGTCCATCTTCTGCTTAATCTTCGGATTGCCTGCGCACAGCGCCTTTATCTCCGCATATGAGAGCGCGGACTCGTCGAGGTCGTCACAAGAGCGCACTGGTGACTTCGACGTCATAATCTGCGAGATGAAAGTCTGCTTTTTCTCTAAGGTCTGCCAAAGGTAGCTATCAAACGTCGCCTCCGTTACATAGCGGAAAATTCGCGCCTCCTTATTCATGTTGCCCTGCCTCTCAATTCGCCCACTTCTCTGCCTCAAATCACCAGGGCGCCATGGGGCGTCAAGGTCATGCAGTGCGACAAGTCTGTCTTGCACATTCATCCCACTACCACATTTTGATGTGCTCCCGAGTAGCAAACGCACATCGCCGTTTCTAACTTTTGCATAGAGGTCTTTTTTCTGCACTTCGCTCTTTGCATCGTGGATAAAAGCGATTTCCTTTTCTGGAACACCACGGGAAATGAGCTTGCTTTTGATGTCATCATACACACTAAATGCACTCTCGCTCACACTTTCGTCAGGCGGCGCGACAACTTCGAGCGCATCGACAATTGCGCCGTTTATGCCGATGTTTTCGCCCTTTGGGACTTTACTTTTTTGTGATGACTTCGCCTTTGGTGTCGAGAGGTCACAAAAAAGGAGTTGTGTCAACTTTTTGTCCTTCGTGTCCTCCCAAATCCGATAGATGTTGTTTACGCAAGTGTTGACTTTGCTGTTCTCATCGTCAGGGAGCAGTGGGTTTAAGGTGCGTTGGTCGAGTCCGAGTTTTCGTCCGTCATTCGTGATTTTTAGCATATTATCCACAGTCGGGTCTACTGCGTTGGAATGCACCCTCGCGGCTCTTTTGGAAAGTTGCTGGACGATGTCCTGTTGGATTTCGGTCGGCTTTGCGGTGACGGTCTCATATGTGATTTTCGGAGTGGGCAAGTCGAGTTGGTCTGCGGTCTTGATGTCCGCAACCTCTTTGAACATATTCATGAGCTCAGGGAGGTTGAAAAACTTTGCAAAGCGGTTTTTAAGCCGATATCCAGTCCCCTCAGGAGCGAGTTCAATAGAAGTCTGTGTCTCGCCAAAGGTGCTTGCCCAAGCGTCAAAGTGAAGTAGTCCTGCCTCTTTCAATGTGTCATATTGCAAATATCTCTGCATTACATACAGTTCCGTCATCGAGTTTGACACTGGTGTCCCAGTCGCGAAAACGATCCCTTTGCCACCTGTGATTTCATCGATATAGCGACACTTCATGAACATATCCGCTGACTTTTGGCTCTCTGTCGAGCCAAGTCCTGCGACATTGCGCATCTTCGTGAACACGAAGCCGTTTTTGTATGCGTGTGCCTCGTCCACGATTAGCATGTCAACGCCGAGTTGCTCAAAAGTCACGACATCGTCCTTGCGCTCAAGTGCTTGCAAGCCCTCAAGCCTCTTTTCAAGTCCTTTTCTCGTTCGCTCGAGTTGCTTAATCGTAAAGTTTTCACCGCCACTCGCCTTGATTTCCGCAATTCCGTTTGTGATTTCGTCAATCTGCTCGTCAAGGAGGCGCTCTTGTCTCTCGAGTGAAACTGGGATTCTCTCGAATTGGCTGTGTCCGATTATAATTGCATCATAGTCACCTGTGGCAATTCTCGCACAAAACTTCTTGCGATTGCGACTCTCGAAGTCCTTTTTAGTCGCAACAAGAATATTTGCGGCTGGGTACAGGCGCAGAAACTCTGCCGCCATCTGCTCGGTCAGGTGGTTTGGCACTGCCATGAGTGGCTTTGTGCACAGTCCAAGTCGCTTGCTCTCCATTGCACCTGCAATCATCTCAAACGACTTCCCGGCGCCGACTTCATGCGCGAGGAGCACATTGTCGCCATAGAGGATATGCGCGATGGCGTTGACTTGATGCTCTCTTAGCTTGATTTCAGGATTCATGCCTTTGAAGTTGATATGACTGCCGTCATATTCACGTGGTCTTGTTGAATTAAATTTGTCATTGTACAGGCGCACTAAAGTTTGCCTGCGCTCTGGGTCAGCCCAAATCCACTCTTTGAACGTATCTTTTATAAGTTGCTGTTTTTGCTGTGCGATGGCGGTCTCGTCCTTGTTGAGTACACGCTTTTCCTTGCCGTCATTATCGGTAATCGTATCATAAATTCGAATGTCACGCAGATTCAAGCTGTCGTCTAAAATGCGGTATGCATTCGCCCTCGTCGTGCCATAGGTCGTGCATGAGGCGATGTCGCGCTGTCCTGCCGAGTTCTTATTCTTGACAGTCCACTCACTCGTGAAAGGGGAAAACTTCACCGTAATCCCATAGTCGGTGCGTAGCCAATTCGGCGTCTCGAAGGTCTCGTACATGAACTGCTCGATATAACTTTTGTCAATCCAAGTCGCGCCAAGCCGAACTTCAATCTCACTTGCATCAAGGTCTTTGGGCAGTGCTCTTTCGAGCGCCTCGATGTTTAAGCTAAAGTCTTCACCAAGTAGTTTTTCGCCATTTCTCGCCCACCGTAGCTTCTCGCGCACATTCCCTGAAAGATACTCGTCCGCAGTGACATATTTATGCTCGCCGTGATTGCCAAAGCTGTGCAGTGGATTTAGAAAAATGACGCCCCTAAGCTCGTCGTAAAGCTCGCTTTCGCTCTTTTTAGTCAGCATGCTCATAAAGTCAATATCAACGCAGGCACGCTCGGAAAGAGACACCGCAAGGGCTTCTGACGCGGTGTCAACACTCATCACATTGACAGCTTGGCGGATAGTCCTCTTTGTGAACATGTCCGCCTTGCTTTTTAATTTGCCGTCTTCGTCGACGATTTCAAGCGAAGCGAGCAGATAATATGAATTATCGTCGCGCAGTGCCTGAGCGTTCGCCCTTGAATTAAGAAGTCCGTACTTGCTCGTGAATTTGTCGTATAGTCTGTTTAGGGTTTGCTGTTCGGTGCGAATGACCTCGTTTTCGTAGTCCTCGAGTTGATAGCGAATCAAGTTGTTCACACAGTTTCTAATCTCGACCATGCCTTTGATTCGCTCAATTGCAGTCGCACTTGCTTCAGGTTTGTACATGCGCGAATTTTCACGATAATACACCTCGCCATCTACAACAGTGTAAGAAAAATTTTTAACATTTGGGTCAGCTTGGATTGAGCGGTCAACCGCCGTTTCACTGTTTTCAAACTCCAACTCTGGGATAGTGCCTTGGATGTTTGCCAGCGCTGTTTCAAGTTGTGTCGCAAGGTCGATATTTTCGCTCGGCACACATGTCGACTCCATGCCAAAACGCCCACTTTGCATCTCCATTTTGCCAAGAATCATTTCAGGGTGCTCGACAAAGTAACTATTCATGCTTATTCCGTATTCATCGGTGCCAAGATGTATCCAGTCCCTGTCAACATCGACTGGGCTCTCCCTCTTTTGCAAGAAGATGATGTCCGACGTGACCTCTGTTCCTGCGTTCGCCTTGAACGCATTGTTTGGCAGTCTTATTGCACCAAGGAGCTCGGCGCGCTGTGCTAAATACCTGCGCACGGAGCTGTTGTTTTTATCGAGTGTACCTTTTGAAGTGATGAAGGCGACGACACCGCCCGGGCGCACTTTATCGAGCGCCTTTGCGAAAAAGTGGTCGTGGATTTTGAACTTATTGTTGTCATAGCGCTTCTCGCTTAAGCTGTAATCACCAAAGGGGACATTTCCGATTGCGACATCGAAAAAGCTGTCGGAATAGTCGGTTTTTTCAAAACCTTTGTTGTCGATTTTCGCATTTGGATAGAGTTTCTTTGCAATTCTCGCGGTAATGGAGTCGAGCTCAACGCCGTATAAGTTCGAGCCTTTCATACTCTCGGGGAGCATTCCGAAAAAGTGCCCTGTTCCGCAAGACGGCTCTAAGATATTGCCACTTGTAAAGCCCATGCGCTCAAGAGTTTCATACATCGCCTTGATTATCGTCGGTGAGGTGTAATGCGCGTTAAGTACGCTCGCTCTCGCGGCTTCATATTCGTCTTTGTCGAGTAGCTCTTTTAACTTTGCATATGCACTATGGTCACTCTCGAAGACTTCAGGCAAACCTCCCCAACCGACATATTGCGAGAGTTTTTGTTGCTCCTCTGGTGTTGCGTTCCTGTTCTCGCGTTCTAAGAGTTGCAAGGTGGTTGTTGCCTCGATATTGCGGGTGATTTTTTCCTTTTTACTCCCTTCACCAAGCGCCATATCGGTGATTTGGAAGTTTTCGACTTGATCCTTTTTCTGTGGGTAACGCTCAATAAGTCGTAAAAATCGCTCTTTGCTCTCGGCTCTTAAAATTGGATAGTAAAGTGTCGGGTCACGCAGTTCCACTTCCCGCTTGCTTATCCTCTCGATAATAAAGTCCGTACCGTCCTCGAGTTGCACCACATCGCCGACTTTATATGGAAATGGCGGTGTTTCGTCCTGTTTTTCAGTAGTCACTGTAGCGACTGCATCGGTGAATAGATTTTTGTTTTGCGCCACAATTTGCGCTAACAGTCGTTGCACCTTTGCCCATGGCACTTCTTGCGTTAAATCATCTTTACGCACCGTGAACACAGGGAGGTTTCCACCAAATTCATTTTGTAGCCATTTTGCCGTGTCACGCTCACGGCCATGCTCTAACATATACGCAAGCGTTCGAGTTCGACTGTCGGTGTCTCCGTTCCAATTTAAAATAGCGTTTTTTATATCGCCCTCGCCTATTTCTGTTGATGTGTCGACGATTGTGGGGGTTGTCTCTGTGATATCTTCGCTAACTGCACTCGTCTTTTCTTGCTCCGCAAGCTCCGCCTTTTCCTGATCACTTAGGTAGTCGCCCGACTCCACCAGTGCACGCATGTATCTCTCAACCTCTGTCCATCTAAGCACGACTTTTGCATCGTCACTATATCGACTGATAGCCATGCCCACCGACGGCTTGTAATTGATACGTCCCCTTGTGCCGTCTAAAAATGTATGGGGATGACTGTACCAACTATACACGTCTTGGAGTGCCTTCGCCGCTTGTTCTGGTGTTGGATTTTGCTGATATATCTCATAAACACGCAGTCTTCCGCCAAATTTGCCCGTGCCACTCCTTAACTCCGCGTTGATTTCGTCCTGCGAAATAGAAATAGCGGACTGACTTTGCACGCTTTCGCGCTCCTGCCTGTCCGCTATGTTCTGTATCTGCTCTTTTTCTGTGGGGAAAAGCTCTAATTGCTCGCTTGTGCCGTCACTTAGCTGAAAATCAGCTCCGAGAGGATTATTTCCTCCGCCTGCGCTTTCAGGCTGTTCATGTGCGCTACCCACTCCATCTGGAATTTCATCTTGTTCGGTGGCGTCTGTGTCTTCAATAGCTCCTCCATCATCTGCTCGAGCCTCCTGTTCGCCGTCCGGTCTATCTCCAACAGATGCGGATATAGTTTCTCCGATAGGAGTAAGTGGTTGAACAGCGGTTTGTGGTGCTCCATTAGATGAGTTTTCCGCATCCGCCCGTATTTCCCCAGTGGCACTGTCTGTGTTTGCATCTCTAAGTTCGGGATCTTGTAGTCGCCCTCTTGTCTGTAAGTTAGATTGTTCATGTTCTGCGCTCCTTTCAGTTTTGGCAATAGATTTTGCTATCTCTCGAAGCAGTTCTTCCGTAATCTCACTCGTCGCCGTTCCAAGTAGCGACACCGTCGCACTCGTGTTGAAGTCGAAGATTGGCAAAAAG
>CAYJIE010000060.1:0-756 GCA_964370145.1 uncultured Oscillospiraceae bacterium | reverse complement strand
AAAAGTCCTCATGTTCGAAATATTCTTCGCAGTCAAGTCCGATTCTCTTTGCAATCGTGTAAGAAATGCTCACCGCCAGTGCGTTTTGGAATGTGACTTGCAAGTTCAGTTCGTCGAGCTCCTCGAGATAGCTGTTCGCCGTCAGTTGTGATATTGAGTATTCGTTGTCACTATAATACTCCCTCGCAAGTTTATTTGCAATGTTGTCAATTGCAAAATACAGGTCTTGCGAATTTTCGGCAAGCTGATATTTTTCATAGAGCATTTTTAACACAGGCTCTTTGTGATGCTCGCTCATCTGCCAAATGTTTAGCTTCTTTGCGTTTCGTTTGCCGGCGGTGTCCGAGTAGTCAAAGACATATTTAATTCGCCCTGCACCACTTGACGGGTCAATTAGCGCAATGCCACTTGCGCCACGCTTTACATATCTGTTCATGCTGTCGTTCCACAAGTCGTACTGCGCACAAGCGGTCGCGTCAGGGCGCTGTGCGTATATCATGAGTTGCTCATGGAATGGGTATTTGTAGAGCCTGCCCATGACAGAAAGCAAGCCAGTCCAGTTTGCAAGGCTTGCCGTCGCTTGCCTTGCGGTTTGCTCGAACAGCTCGGCAAGCTGTTGTTGTTTTGTTTGCATTTAGGATCTCCTTTCGGTTATGGTATGAAAAAAGCCTTTATTGACGGTGAATCAACAAAGGCTTTATGTTATTTTGATTTTGTTTATAGGGGGAAGTTGTGTGTCAATATGGGGTTATGCTC
>CAYJIE010000059.1:0-15148 GCA_964370145.1 uncultured Oscillospiraceae bacterium | reverse complement strand
TGCAAAGCGTGTACCGAGCCCAAGAATTACATCTGCCGACGTTGTAATTTCATGCGTGTAATCAAGCCCCCAAAATCCAGTCTGTCCAGCCATTAGTGGGTGCGTATCAGAAATGCATCCATGTCCCATTAATGTACGTGAAACTGGGATTTCCAAGAATTCAGCTAGTGCTTGTAACTCTTCGCTAGCACTAGCTAGAAGGACACCGCCGCCCGCATGAATGAGTGGTGACTTTGCCTCAATCAGTTGCGTAGCTATTGCATGCGCAGCGTCAGGTGCCAACGCAGGTTTCGTCGTTATTGGACTATCTTTATATGTGCGTGTGAACAGTTCTGTATCGCATGTTCGTGAAAACATATCCATCGGTATGTCTATCAACACAGGCCCTGGGCGTCCACTCTCGGCTAGGCGAAAAGCCTTGTCGAGTATCTCGGGAATCGCCTGTGGATCATCAATTCGCCATGCTCGCTTAACAATTGGTTTTAATATCTCATACTGCGAGGCATCACTATGCATATTCACCTCTTGATGGGGATGCTTTCCATAGTAGTAACTTGGCACATCTCCTGCGATAACGACCATAGGAATGGAGTCAAACGCCGCATTCGCCACGCCTGTCACCACATTTGTTATCCCAGGGCCAAGATGACACATGAGAACAGATGCCTTTTTTGTTATACGTGCATAACCATCTGCCGCTGTCGCTGCAATTTGCTCATGTCGCACAGAAATATACTTAATCTTTTCACTTTTGGACAATGCATCTAAAAATCCTATTACGGTGTGCCCACAGAGCCCGAAGATATATTCAATCCCTCTGCGCTCTAAATAGTCCACCATTTGTTCACTTATGAGTTTTTCCATTATTTCCTACCTCCTGCCGCCCAGCGCAAATGCACATATGGGCACTTTATTGCTCCGCCTCGTGGCAGTCCTGTTTAGCCTCAAAAATTTTAAGCTGGTAGCTGTCCATATCATGCATGAAAATGGACTTTAATCGCTGGGAAATAGGCAGTAGCTTACCAAGGTCGATGCCATTTGCTACATTCATGTTGTCAAGCATGTAAACAACATCTTCAGTCGCAATATTACCGGCGGCTTTGGGGACAAATGGGCAACCGCCAAGTCCTGCCAATGAGGCGTCAAAATTCACCACACCACATTGCATTGCTGCGACAATATTAGCCATAGCCATGCCTCTCGTGTTGTGAAAATGCAGCCATAAGATAATGTCGGAGTACCGCCTTTTAACAGCACTGCAAATATTAAAAACTTGCATAGGTGTTGCCATTCCGGAAGTGTCTGACAGCGATATTTCCATCACGCCAACATTGTAATAGGCATCCATGATGCTAAATATATCATCAATTGGAATTTCATTTTCCCAAGGCGAGCCAAAGGGCATTGAAATTGAACCCGAAACCTCAATGTCATGTTCTTTAGCTAATTCTTGGCAGTCATGAAATTTTGCAACACTCTCCTCTGGGGTCATGTTCAAGTTGGCTAAATTATGTGCCTTGCTCGCTGAAACATTGAGCTTAACTTTCTTGCACCCACATTTTATTGCACGCTCAACTCCACGTAAATTTGCAATGAGTGCTCGAAATTCAATTTCACAGTCAGCTTTTGCCAGATCGCTAAGCCTTGTAAACAGCTCGTCAGTATCTGCCATCTGAGGCACAGCCTTTGGATTTACGAATGAGCCTAGTTCAATCGTTTTTATCCCTGCATCAATAGTCTGACGAATTAATTCTAATTTTGTGTCGATATCTACGATAATCTTCTCATTTTGCAAGCCATCACGAAATCCGACTTCGCATATGTTTGCTCTTTTTGGAATTTTCATAATACGCGTCCCTCGTTACGGAGTTGTTGACAAAAAAGACGTTTAATTCAACAACTCCGTTATATTACAGCCTATTAATTACTGCACTATTTGGGTACAGTTCTTACATTTTATCGAATTTTTCATCAAGATCTTCCATCGCACGGTAGCCCTTGAATTGCATTAGAGCGTCTACGATGGCAATTCTAGCCATGGCTTCGCACACAGGATAAATTCTTGGGAGAAGTGATGCGTCACGACGTGTGATTGGCGATAGGTCAACATTCTTGCATGTCTCGCTGTCAATTGTGCGTTGAACAACATCGACAGTTGGAGTTGGTTTAACCGCTAGGCGGATACGAACTTCATCACCATTTGATAGACCGCCTAGGAAACCGCCTGCATTATTTGTGTAGAATTTCACACGACCTGTTTCCTCGTCGAAATACATCTCGTCATTGCACTCTGAACCAAGCATATTTGCAACACCAAAGCCAGCGCCAAACTCGATACCTTTAATGGCACCAATTGACATCAAAGCATGTGATAATGTCGCTTCGAGTTTGTCAAATACTGGCTCGCCAAGACCTGCTGGTAGGCCACGAATTAGAAGTTCTGTAACACCTCCGCATGTCTCGCCGTTGTCTTTGACTTCAAGGATATCTTTCTCCATTGCTGCCGCCACTTCAAGGTCAGGGCAGTTGATATTGTTTTTGCGGTAATTAGCCTTTGCTGTTTCGTAATCAATATGTGGGGCCTTAATATTATGTGACTCTACTGTATATGCAATTACATCTATACCATATTTATCTAATATCAGTTTAGCGACAGCACCACCGGCAACTCGTCCAACTGTCTCACGTCCTGAAGCACGTCCAGCGCCAACCCAGTCGTTATACTGACCATATTTCTTCATAAATGGATATTCTGCATGTCCTGGTCTTGCGATGCTATAATAGTCGCGATATTGCCCGACATGTATATCTTCGATATCGTTATTTGGGATTACAATACCAATTGGTGCGCCTGTGCTCATTTGGTTTTCCATTACACCTGAAAAAATGAAAACTCTGTCTTTTTCAAGTCTTGGTGAATCCAATGGTGATTGGCCGGGTTTTCTTTTGTCAAGCTCATGTTGAATGTCTTCTGCTGTAATACGAATTCCTGCAGGGCAACCGTCTACGATTGCAAGCAGTCCGCCATATAGCTCGCTTGGGATGTCATCAGTCTTGCGGAAGCAGCCGCTGTAACTCTCGCCACTTGTTGTCACTCTAAATAGTTTTCCAAAAGTATTTCCGTTCATTCTGTAATCTCCTCATATTTTTAATTTTAATATAGTGGTATTTTTACTGGTCGGTTATTTTTATGTCTGCGCCTACAGCCATAAGCTTGTCGAAAAATCCTGGGAATGTCACATCTGCGCACTGCGCATCTAGGATTGTTGTCTCGCCGCTAGCATACATTCCTGCAACCGTGAGAGCCATGGATATGCGGTGGTCATCATGGCTGTCAAGCTCACAACCAACGAGCCCTTTACCGCCGTTTATTGTGATTGTGTTATGTGTAGCCGTGATGTCAACGCCCATCTTCTTTAGAGCGTTCGTCATGACTTCAACCCTGTCTGTCTCTTTTATTCTAGCGCCTGCAACATTGTCAAGCACTGTGGTACCCTGTGCTAATGCTCCGACAACGGCTAACATAGGTAGTGCATCGGGCGTATTTATCATGTCGATGGTTATGCCGCTTAATGTGTTGCCGCCCTTCATTATAAGCTTGCTGTTTTCGATGTCCTTAGTGATGTCAGCGCCCATGGCAATTAGATGGTCAATAACAGCCGCATCGCCTTGCACATCACTAAAATCCATATTATTAATTGTAAGCTTGCTGTTTTCTGTCAAACCTGCGACAACAGGGAACGCGGCACTTGACCAATCACTTGGCATCACCTTGTCAAATGCATTATATTTCTGTCCGCCCTCAATCTCAAACCACTTGTGGCTCTCGGTATCATAATTTACGACAATGCCTGCTTCTCTTAGCCACTTAATTGTCATTTCGAGATATGGAATTTCCATTGGAACCTGTGTCGTGATTCGCATTGTGCCCTCGCACATTGGAGATGCAATCATAAGTGAAGAGATATACTGCGATGTCGTGCACGGCACCTCCACTGTCGCACCTTTAATCGGTCCTTTGATAAAAAATGGGGGTGATGAACAGTTGTCTCGTGTCGTGCTCGCCTGTGCTCCAAGTTGCGTAAGCACATCTAAAAGCGGTGTGACCGGACGTTTACGAATGGATTTATCGCCTGTGAAAACTGTCCACTCGGGTAGAATTGCAGCAATTGATGTCATGAAGTACAATGTTGTCCCTGAGTTATCCACATTTACAACATCATCAGGTACCTTAAGACCATTTTCGGGCCCGTCTATTATCCATTTGTCAGCCTCTGCTGTCACAGTTGAGCCAAATTGCTGCGCAATGCGCATCGCCGCCTTGCAATCCTCACTTAGGAGTGGATTGCTTATCACTGAACGCCCACCTGCTAATGTAGCTATGATAAGTGCACGAATGGTGTGGCTTTTAGAGCTTGGGATTGTAATCTCTCCGCTTACGCTAGACTTATTAACCGTTGCTTTCATTAAAATGCTCCTCCCTTATTATACTAAATGCGAATTAATCTCTTTAACAAAATGACAGCGGACAAAATGATCTTTATCAAGCTCAACAATATCTGGGTTCTCCTTGAAGCATCGCTCTTTTGCATATTCACATCTTTTTGCAAATCGACAGCAATCCTCAGGGTTAATTGGCGAGGTGAGCTCCCCCTTTAGTTTGATTGACTCTTGAACATGGTCGATGTCTGCTATTGGAACTGCGCTAATTAGCGCTTTTGTGTATGGGTGATATCTCTGTGAAAACAGTTTGTCTGCCGGTGCTTTTTCCACCATCTGCCCAAGATACATGACCATTATGTCGTCACTAATATACTTAACTACTGACAGGTCATGCGTGATAAATATATATGTGATGCCCATCTGCTCTTGAATATCGAGCATGATATTCAAGATTTGTGCTTGTATTGACACGTCTAATGCCGATACCGGCTCGTCGCACACGATGAATTTTGGCTTCAAAACCAGTGCTCTTGCAATTCCAATACGCTGTCTGCGGCCGCCGTCGAGCTCATGTGGATATGTGTTCACAAAGCGTGAGTCTAATCCTACGGTTTCCATGATTTTAGCGACATTGTCTTGAATTTCTTCATTGCTATATCCGCCGACAATTTGCATTGGCTCGGCGATGGTTTGATACACTGTCATACGGGGATTAAGTGAGGAGAAGGGATCTTGGAATATAATTTGCATCTCCCTGCGAAGCTCAGAAAGCTTTTCTCTGGACACATTGGTGATGTCCTCGTTTTTATACAATATTTTGCCGCCCGTGTTGTCAAGTAAATGCAGTATGACACGCCCAAGTGTAGATTTGCCGCATCCGGATTCCCCAACGACACCAAGCGTTTTACCCTCGTCTATGCTAAATGAAACACCATCCACAGCATGGAGATATCCTGAACTTACCTTAAAGTGCTTTTTTAAGTCTTTGACCTCTAAAACCGTACTCATTGGTTTTCCTCCTCGCCCATAGTTTGCGAATAAAGACATCTGCAAAAATGTCCATCTGAAATTTGAGCCAGTGGTATTTCGGCTTTTTCACACTCATCTGTACGACGCTTGCAACGAGGTGCAAATTTGCATCCTTTCGGCAAATTCGATGGGTCGGGCATGAGCCCTTCGATGACTTTTAGTCGCTTTTCATGTGAATTTAGATTGGGAAGTGATCTAAATAGCCCTAGAGTATATGGGTGCTTCATGTTCTTGAAAATGTCCCTTGCACTACCTTGCTCAACGATTTCGCCCGCATAAATGACTGCCACTTCGTCGCACATTTTTGCAACGACACCCAAATCATGGGTTATTAGTATCATGGAAGTGCCAAGACGCTTCTTTAGATCATTCATCATGTCAAGCACCTGTGCTTGTATCGTAACATCCAGTGCCGTTGTAGGCTCATCTGCTATTAGTAATTCCGGTGAACAAGCTAATGCCATCGCTATTACAACACGCTGTTTCATTCCTCCTGAGAATTGATGAGGGTATTCCTCGCTACGCTCCATAGGTATACCTACCATCTCCAAGATATCGACAGCTTGCAGTCTCGCCTCTTTGCGATTTGCATTTGTGTGTATTCTTATTGACTCTGCAATTTGATCAACAATTTTGTCAATAGGGTTTAGAGCTGTCATGGGATCTTGGAATATCATAGATATTTTTTTACCACGGATTGAACGCATGTTATTTTCGCTCTTCTGGAGTAAGTCCTCTTGATCAAAAACAATGCTACCACCGTTAATTCGGCCTGAGGGTGTTGGTAATATACGCAGAATACCTTTAGCGATGGTTGTCTTTCCGGCTCCTGTTTCGCCGACAATACCAAGTGTCGTCCCTTTTTTTATCGACAGGCTGACATCGCTGACTGCAGCGCAGACACCCAAATCCTTTGTAACATAGGATATGCTCAAATTTTTTATTTCTAAAATATTATCATTCATAGTTTTATCACCCTAATCCTTCCAGCGTGGGTCGAGTGCATCTCTTAGACCATCGCCCATAAGGTTTAGCGACAAGACCACTAGCGCAATCGCAATGCCAGGGTATGTCACAAGATATGCTCTGTCCAAGATGTAGACACGAGCAGATGCAAGTAGCGCTCCCCACTCAGGGTAAGGCGGTTGCACACCTAATCCTAGGAAACTTAGTGAAGCCGCCATAGTGATAGCACTGCCGACACCAAGGGTAACTTGTACTATAATTGGGCTTAGTACATTTGGGAGAATATGCTTTGTGATTATACGAGAATCCTTTGCGTCAATGGCAAATGCAGCCTCGACGAATTCTTGATTGCGAATGGACAAAATCGGTCCTCTGACCGCCTGTGCATATCTTGGGATTGTCGCCAATGTAACCGCTATAATAGCGCCACTTATGCCAGGGCCAATCATAGCAGATATGACGATTGCGAGTAATGTCTGGGGCATTGCCATAAATATGTCCAAAAAGCGCATTATCAAATTATCGACGCCTTTTCCATAGAAACCGGCAATTGAGCCTAGGATTACTCCAAAAAATGTTGCAACACCTGCTGATACAAAACCTACCATCAGCGAAATTCGTCCACCATATAGTAAGCGGCTAAACAGGTCACGCCCTAAGTTATCCGTGCCGCAGATATGCTCGCTGCTTGGCTCTAGGAACTTTCTGTTAGTGTCTTGATCGTCATAATGATATGGTGCGATAAGCGGAGCAAATACGCACATCAAAATGACAATAATCAGTATTAGTGCACCGATAACTGCCGCAGGTTTTCGCATGAAACGAATGGCAACAGCTCCAAACATACTTCTACGCTTAATTACTGGTTTATCCATTGCCATTCTCCTTTGCTTTTTTCTTAGACTTTCCTTTTGAGGAGAATCTAGCTTTGATCCGTGGGTCTACACAGGCATATAGGATATCCATAGCTAAGTTAACCATACTAAAGCTCACGGCTAGGAGTATTACACTGCCCCTAACAAGTGGATAGTCTCTAGTAGTTATGGCATTAATCATAAGGCTGCCAAGACCCGGGATTGAGAAAATTTGCTCAGTTACCACCGCTCCGCACAGCGCAATACCAAATGTGCTGCCTATGGCTGTGATTACGGGGATTAAAGCGTTTCTAAAAACATGATGATATGTTATAACTCGCTCTTTTTGCCCTTTTGAGCGTGCTGTGGTTACAAAGTCTTGTCGTAAGCAATCGAGCATACTAGCACGTGTTGTACGCATTATGCTAGCTGTAAATGTGAGCCCCATTGTGAGTGCTGGTAACACCATATAACGAGGTCCATACCAGCCTGAAACGGGGAGTATTTGTAAATTTACTGCAAAAAGTAGTATCAGTAGCAATCCCAGCCAAAAAATTGGCATGGATATGCCGACCATTCCCAGAACCCTTAATAGATTATCAAGTATTGTGTTCTGGTTATTTGCTGCCATAATACCCAATAACACGCCTAGAAATGTTGCGATAAGACATGTGCTTACCGCTAAGGCGAATGTTGTTGGGAATCTCTCGATAAGTGATTCAGTGACATTTTTACCAGATTTATATGAAATGCCAAAGTCGCCCTCAAACACAATTTTGTATAGATAACGTGCAAATTGTTCGAAAAATGGTTTATCTAAATCTCTCTCTGCTCGCCACTCGGCTAATTGCTCAGGCGATGCTTGGTCGCCAAGCGCCATCGTTGCAGGATCGCCTGGAGTCAAATACATCATTAGAAAAATCAGAAATGAGACAGCAAGTAATACAGGTATTAGCACCAATATCCGCTTTATAATATATCTGAGCATCAAATGTCCTTTCCGCTTCTAAAGCTAGAAGTTAATTAGCAGGCGACATGGAGAATGACTCTTCATGTCGCCATTACTGCTAAATATAATTTCCGCTATTCAAAGTACGCGTTGTTCCACACCCAGAATTCGCCAGGCATTTCCACGCCTTTTAGATTTGCATCATGTGCTGTGTAGATGTCTAATTGAACACCCGGAACCCAGTACATCATGTCGTTAATAAATGATTCTTGGAAATCTTTGTAAAGTTGAATACGAGCATCAGTGTCACTCTCTTTTACGATGTCATCGAGATATTTGGTGAAGATAGGTCCGTTTACTGGGTCACCTTCAACATTGATAGCTGTGAAGCCCATGCTTGTAGAAAGGAATGTTGCGATGTCACCACTGTTTGTGTATGCGCCACGAATATACAAATCATAATCTGTTGTATTCGATACGATGTCATTTGTTGTAGCAAGATCGAATTTGTCGATTTGTACGGTTATACCAACTTCCGCAAGCATATTGTGCATTTGCTCTGCCATAAGCTGGCGACTAGCAGTGCTATCAACCATGATTCTAATCTCAAGCCCATCTGCATATCCAGCGGCAGCTAGATATTCTTTCGCTTTTTCTGGATTGTATGAATATGGATATTCAGTTTCCCACTTAGAATCGTAACCAAGTGCGTTTTTACCTAGTGGGCTTACTCTTGTTGTAGCTGCACCATCAAAAGAGCCCTCAATGATTGCTTCCCAATCAATTGCACATGCAATCGCTTGGCGAACCTCTAGTTTTGATAGTGGCTCACTTAGTAAGTTTGCGCCAAGGAACATGGAAACGATACTAGGTTGATCGTCATGCGCATATACACCCTCAATTGCGCCAGCTGTTTCGTAGTTCTCAAGTGATAGGTTGAAAAGTACATCAACGCCGCCTGTTTGAAGTTCCATTAGTGCAACGGAGCTCTCAGAAATTACACGAAGGATAATATTTTGGATTTTAGGTGCGCCGTTCCAGTGATCAGCAAACGCTTCAAATCTTAAGCTGTCACCGGAAATCCAATCAGTTAGCACATATGACGAAGTTGTCATAGGGTCTAAGTAGAATTCGTCTGGAGATGCAGCTGCTTCATATGCTGCTTTCTCAATGATGCCGATTGCAAGAAGTGAACTTTGCCATACGCCGTTTACACGATTAAATTTTAGGTATAATGTGTTAGCGTCAACAACTTTACTATTGTCAAAATCAATATATTCAAGCTGTGCGCCTGAGGAAGTATCTTGTTTACCATAGATTAGTGAGTAAAGTACGTCTTCCGCTGTCATTGTGTTTCCGCTGTGGAATTTTACACCTTCACGCAAATTTAATGTGACGCCTAAATCATCAGCATCCATTGTGTAGTCAACTGCGATACAATAGTCATATTCACCTTGTGAGTTTCTAGTGAATAGATAATCGTACACTAGACGATTGTAGGTTATGCCTGATAGATTGTTAATTGTGTCACTGCGGAGACGGCCTGGGTCAGCGTTCGTAACAAGAACTAATGTGTCTTGTGAAGAAACCGGCTCTGTTGAACCTGTATCTGTCCCTGTGTTTGTACCTGTGTCTGTGCCAGAATTTGTGCCTGTGTCTGCGCCTGAATCGGTTCCTGAATCTGATGAACAACCGACCAAGGCAGTGGCGCTAAGCGTAGCGCAGAGAATTAGTGCAAGTAATTTTTTCATCATTTTCTCCTTTTCGTTTTAAGTGTAATATTATAATGTGGGGCTACTCCACAAAATAGCTTAGTAGTGGGGACATTTTGTTAACAGTCTCATTAAATTCAGCATTAGGATCTGAATATTTTACGATTCCGCCCCCTGCATATGCGCTTATTTCGTTGCCGTCAACGCATGCTGTACGAATTACGAGTGCTGTGTCAGCTTCGCCTTTGAAGTTCCAGTATCCATAAATTCCTGTGAATTGACTTCTATCAAATGGCTCGGACTTCTTTAGTAGATGTTCTGTCTTATCTACGGGGATTCCCCATACCGTCGCCGGTGGGTAAATTGACTTGATTATGTCAAAATAGGTTGCGGTTGCATTTAGAGTTACGTCAATTTCGCTCTTTAGATGTAGGGTATAAGGTGTTTCGAACACTTTCATGGTCGCACCAATTTTCACATCTCCGATATTGCCATTTTCAAGTTGAGCAACCATGAAATTCAATGCATGTTCATGCTCAACAATGTCTTTCTTAGAAGTACGCATCTCCTCTGCGAGTCTCTCGTTTTCTGCAGGGTCAGCGCTCTTTTTTCTTGTTGCGGCAAGTGGTTTTGTAACAGCTTTATCACCTGATTGCTTTATTATGATTTCCGGTGAAATGCCAATCCATCTCGCTGTGTTGCCCTGTGAGAATGAGTAGAAGTACTCTTGGAAATAGCCATTGAAGAGATAAGATGCATAGTCGAGTTCGCTAAACCCATTTTTTGGTGTTACTGTGCATTTTCTTGAAATTACAATTTTTTGCAAATTGTCTTTTTTGAGCTCGTCAAGCACATTTTCCATCATACCTAAATATTCTTCTTTATCAGGGCACTGAACTTTAGAAGAAATCACGCATTTTTCAACATTAGCGGCAGTTGCTCGCTCAACTGTTTGAGCTAATATGTCGCTTGGTATATGTCCTGCATTAAATATGCTAAATTGCTTGCAATCTCCAAACATTTCAATCTCTGGAAGATAGTAATCTATCATGGTTTGAGCATCTTCACTCAATATGACACTCTTAATTCCGCCGAGCAGCGGGACAATGTGATATTTCTCATCAATATATCCCTTCAATGAGGATTGCAACTCATTACACATCTTAAACACAATGTCGTAAGGCACACTGGTAAAACTGTCAGTGGCGTCTATTGTCTTAGTAAAGACTATTTCGCCCAACATGTCAATTTCACCTACAATTTTTTTTCTTGAAACAGTGATTTTCATTCCAAGGAGTCTGCCGACTGCTCCAATTAGCATGTCATTATCCTCGATATCCATGCAGCGAAAAACTGATTGATAAAGATTTGATTTTAATTTCTCTCCGTGAGATTGAATTATGTTGCTTACCCACAAATTCATATCATTTGCATCAGCTGCCCATTCGCGTTGCACAAGACTTGCGCCATTTGTGGCGGTCTGTATATTCTCCATGTCCAATCCTCCTATTAATTTATCTAGCCTATGTTCGATATTGCTTCTTCAAGCACGGCTTTCATAACCTGTGTTGGTGCCTCATGTCCTGTCCACATCTCGAACTGCGCTGTACCTTGATAGAGTAGCATTCCAAGTCCGTTTAATATCTCGCAATTGCAATTTTTTGCGTCTTGCAAGAATTTTGTTATAGCTGGATTGTACGCCGCATCATATGCAAGCATACCGCTGTGGAATATCGAAGGGTCAACGGGGCTTTGACCGACATATCCACCCATTCCAACACCGGTCGTGTTCATTATGACATCGGCTTCGTCAGCCACTAATTTTAGTGCTGATTTGTCCTCCCACGCTACCATGTCCGCAACTTTGGCAAAATTCTTGTTGATGTCTTCCACAAGTGATTTTGCCTCATCGTCATATAGGCTGCTCACTGTAATTCTCGCAACACCTTCCTGTGCTAATGATGAACATATTGCCCTTGCGGCACCGCCGGCACCTAAGCATATGAATTTGCACTTTGAAAGGTCGCTTCCATACTGTTCTTTTAGTGAGCGCATAAAGCCAATGCCGTCCGTGTTATATCCTTTTAAGCTGCCGTCATCTTGCAAAACAACAGTGTTCACAGCGCCCATTTTTGCCGCGAACTCATCAATGTAATCGAGATGCTCCATGATCGCTACCTTGTCTGGTTTAGTTACGCCAAATCCCGCAATATTCATATGGCGAATGCCTGCCACAATCTGCGCAAGGTTGTCTGTCGTTGTCTCAACCGGTAAGTACTCAAAGTCTAGCTCGCAACTTCTAAAACCAGCATTTTGCATTTTTGTAGAAAATGACTGCCCCAGCGGATTTCCAAGCAGCATCACCATTTTTGTGTCAACGCTAATCATATTACAACCTCTCCTATACACATGAATTATGAATTATAGATAAGCCCTGAGCCAGTGCATCAATTTGTATTTGTCCTGGAGCTGAAACATTTGCCACTGAACCAAATGTCATCGCCGAGCCAAATACCTCGCCGCATAGTCTTGAAAGTGCACCAGTGGGTGCCATAGACATTGTGACCAATGGTTTTACCGCATGATTGGTGTACATATCATATGTCGCTGTCATTAATGTAAGTAAGTCCTGCTTTGACTTTGGCATAACGGCCATCTTCACAATGTCTACATTGCTGTTTTGAATCGCAATTAGTGCGTTTGTGATTTCGCTGGCTGAAGGAGTTTTGTCAAAATCATGATTTGAGCCGACGACATATGTCCCAAGCTCCTGTATGTGTTTTACATATTCATTCGCCTTTTCTTTTAAGCTTAGCACTTCTAAGTCCAACATATCAGCATAGCCGCTCTTGGCTACCGCATTGTTTAATTCGAGGTACTGCTCTTGTGACATAGGTGTCGTGCCACCCTCGTTAGTCGTCCTAAAAGTAAATAGCAAAATTTTATTTGCAAGGATTTCGCTAAGTGATTTTAATGTCAATAGGGTCTTTTCAACATCATAGATATCACAAAATAAATCTGCTCGCCACTCGACTGCATGTATTGCAAGTCCTGCGATTTCTGTAGCGCGTTTTACAATGTCCTCATGAGATTTTTCCACAATTGGAACTATGATTTTTGGCATACCCTCACCAATTACAACATCTTTTACTGTCAAAGAACTGATGATAATCCCTCCCCCACAAAAATAATTAACATCTGTTTTTGTAAAATAATAATAATTTATTGATGTTAATTTCATATTTCCATTATAAACGAGTTCACATAAAATTTCAATAAGTTTTGAAAAATAATTATGAAATTTTTTCATAACAGAATTATATACTTGCATTTATATTAGATGATATGTTACTATAAATATATAAAATTATGAGGAGGTTTCATGAATCTTCAACAATTAAGATACTTTATAACCATTGTAAAAAAGAAAAATTTCACAAAGGCGGCAGAGCAATTGCATGTCACACAATCTACGCTGAGCCACTCAATAAATGAGCTTGAGCGTGAACTAAATGCGCCTTTATTGGTAAGAAACAGACGAGAGGTCATGGTTACTCATTATGGAGAGATGCTCCTTGAGTATGTCCAGCCGGCACTAAATTTAATTGATGAGGCGCAACAGAAAATAAAAGATATGACTGACCCATATACAGGAGTTGTCTCGATTAGTTATTTTAGTTCGCTAAATGACCTTATAACATTTGCAATATCGTCGTTCTATGAAGATGTCGGAATCATTGCATCGCAGTTTAGATTCCACCCATCTTCGACGACAGAAATTGAAGAATCAATTGTCAGTGGTAAATGTGATATTGCATTTACCACTGAAGTTGCAAATCCAAATCTGCAATATTACAATATTGGTCATCATGATTTGGTGGTTATAGTTCCTCGCGTACACCCACTTGCAGTTTATGATTCAATTGACTTGTATGCACTGAGAAACGAGAAGATAATTACATATGAGCCAAGCTGTCAAATCAGAGATTACATCGACAAAATCCTGCTAAATGCAGGTGTTGTTCCCAATGTCATTTTCCAAACGACAGACGATAATATAATAATAAGCTCAGTAGCGGCAAATTTTGGAATAGCGCTCATTCCAAAACCACTTGCCATGCACACGAGCATGATAAAATCCCTGCGAATAACAGATAGTCTGCCCCCAAGAGCCATTGCTTTGGCTTGGCATAAGACACGCTATATTTCAAAGACCACAGAGGCTTTTATTAACCATATAATTTCAAATCGCGAGAAACTCGATGAGTATTTGCAAAGCGAAAATCAAAGGGAGGAAATTGCACAGAAGCTGCTGTGATGCGTACAAGGCTGCGCTAAAACCAGAAGTGAATCAAAAAGACAATATAAAAGAGATGGCTATATAATGAACTGCCCCAAGTGGTGCAGTCCGCACAACTTGGGGCAGTTCATTAGAGCTCAGGCTTATTTTATGAAAAGTTACAACGCTATGCAGGGTGATGTAGATGAAATATTAGACATTTACTTTAGTCATTGCTCCATAGCGGTAACTTGCAAAGACTTAGCAATGATTGGTGCAGTGTTAGCTAATGATGGTATAATCCCAAATGGGGAGCGAGTTGTGTTAAAAGATATCTGCAGAATCACCAAAACTTTGATGGTCACCTGCGGACTCTATGATGCTTCGGGTGAATTTGCTTTTCATGTTGGAATTCCTGCGAAATCAGGCGTCGGGGGAGGTGTTTTAGCTGCTGTACCTAAAAAAATGGGGCTAGGTGTATATGCGTCTGCACTTGACGAAAAGGGAAACTCCGTAGTGGGTGTAAAAATGCTAAAAGAGCTCTCTGAAAAACTTGAGTTAAGTATTTTTTAACCTTTAACAAAGACAATAGTTTTAACAGTTTAAATAATATGGTTTTTATCACGCGAGACAATTTTAACTCATGTTGGAATTAGCCAAATAATATATAACATAATAAAATAAAAAAGCAATTTTCAAAAAAATTCAATCTTCGAGCGGTACCAAATAGCCTATACTCAGTCTAATATTTACTTATACGCTTTTGAATGTTGTAAACTAGCAGAATAATAAGTCCTGCCATAATAATGTTCCAATAATTAACGCTTTGTCCAACTTCGATATGAGTGCTGTAAATTTCAAGGTCATATTGCCACAGCATAGAGTCCACCGTGCCATTGTTTATTGTGATTATATT
>CAYJIE010000058.1:0-15164 GCA_964370145.1 uncultured Oscillospiraceae bacterium | reverse complement strand
CCCTGTGCTTAAATCATACTACAAAGCTCAGTGGAAAATCATCGGTTAAAAATAGGCAGAATATAGGCAGATAGTAAAAGAAAAAAATCATATTAAGAAAGCTGGCGAATAAAATGATGATAAAATCAAAAATATTTGATTTAGTATTGACAAAACACTAAATTCATAGTATTATAATATCAATTCAAAATTTTTTGATTTGAAGTGAGGTAAAAATGGAAAACAAAAAAACTCTTAGGATTATCGTCCCTATAATAATGATTACTGTGGTCATCGGCATTTGGTTTTCTCAAAACCAAGGTGAGGAAGTTGTTGAATACAGCGAATTTCCGCTTAATGTGGAGGCTGTGGACTTAGCGGAGTTGTCTTTGAATAATCTCCCGATAATTGTTGATTTTGGCGCAGATGAATGTGTTCCTTGCAAAGAGATGGCGCCTGTTTTGGTGGCACTGAATGCGCAGATGCAAGGCAAGGCAATTGTACAATTTGTAGATGTGTGGAAAAATCCTGAAGGAGCAAGCGGATTTCCTGTGCAAGTAATTCCCACGCAAATTCTTGTGAATGCAGATGGTACTCCATATATGCCAAGCGATGAAGTGACTGGGAATATAGAATTTATCTTGTACTCTGACAGAGACACAGAAGAGCATCTCTTTACAGCACATCAAGGTGGCCTTACTGAAGAGCAACTACTTATGATTCTCCATGATATGGGGGTTGAAACGTGATTGATGCATGGTTAGAGCAGCTTTCTGCTCTTATTGTAAATAGCACATGGTTAGCACCGCTTTTGGCATTTTTGGCTGGAATTTTGACTTCGTTCACACCCTGCGCATTATCATCGGTACCACTCATTATCGGCTATGTAGGGGGAGTCGGCGAGCACAACACAAAGAGGGCGTTTAAGCTCTCACTCACATTTGCACTCGGCTCGGCAATGACATTTACAGCGCTTGGCGTTGTTGCGACAATCGCAGGTACACTTATTGGGACGCAGTCCACATGGTGGTATATAATTTTAGGGGTGCTCATGATGCTTATGGCACTTCAAACTTGGGGTATTTATGAAATCATACCCTCGAGTCAGCTGATTTCAAAGAGCACAAAAAAGGGATATTTAGGTGCGCTGATTGCAGGCGTGCTAGGAGGGATTTTTTCCTCGCCATGCTCAACACCTGTCCTAATCGCACTTCTCGCAGTTGTGGCTAGTCGTGGGAGCCTGCTCTGGGGAATATTACTCCTATTGCTATATTCAATCGGTCATGGAATTCTCGCTGTCATCTGTGGAACATGGGTTGGTTTTGTGCAAAAATTGTCTCAAGATGACAAATTTGGCAAAATTAGCAATATGCTAAAAATCGCAATGGGCTTTGCGATGTCTCTAATAGGTTTTTATATGTTTTATTTGGCGTTCTAGAAAGGTAGGAAATAATGAGCAAACAAAATTCGAGCGGAATCGGCTTTTTTGAGAGATATCTAACCGTGTGGGTTATAATATGTATGATAGTTGGTGTGCTTATCGGCAGATTTGTGCCGGCTTTCCCTGAATTTATGGGAAAATTTGAGTACGCAAATGTGTCCGTCCCAATAGCTATTCTCATATGGCTTATGATATATCCAATGATGATGAAAGTTGACTTTCAGAGCATAAAAAATGTTGGGAAAAACCCAAAAGGGCTATTTGTGACATGGGTTGTAAACTGGCTGATTAAACCTTTTACAATGTTTGGTATTGCATGGTTTTTCTTCTTTGTTGTGTTTGGGGATTTAATTTCAACACAACTTGCAACAGATTATTTAGCGGGAGCCGTGCTGCTCGGAGCTGCGCCATGCACTGCAATGGTGTTCGTGTGGAGCCATCTCACGAAGGGCAATGCTGCATATACAGTGGTGCAAGTGGCGACCAATGACTTGATAATCCTCGTGGCGTTCACGCCAATTGTCGCTTTTTTACTTGGTGTGAGTGGTGTTGCGGTACCTTGGGACACATTGATTTTGTCCGTGGTTCTCTTCGTCGTAATTCCGTTGGTCGGAGGCGTGGCAACAAGGGCAATTGTGACAAAACGCAAGGGCGTGGAATTTTTTGAGACACAATTTATTCCTAAATTCTCGAATGTTACTATAATCGGACTGCTTTTGACTTTGACGCTCATCTTCTCTTTCCAAGGGCATGTTATATTAGAAAATCCTTTGCATATTGTATTAATTGCAATTCCGCTTATAATTCAAACTTTTTTGATTTTCTTCATAGCATATACAGCGTCAAAGTTGTTAAAACTTCCGCATGAAGTGGCAGCACCGGTTGGAATGATTGGAGCTTCAAATTTCTTTGAACTGTCAGTTGCAGTGGCAATTGCGCTTTTTGGAACACAAAGTCCTGTGGCGCTCGCAACGATTGTGGGTGTTCTTGTCGAAGTGCCCGTTATGCTTATCCTTGTAAAAATTGCGAACAAGACAAAAAATTGGTTTTCCCTAAATCAACAGTAGGGATATAAGAATTTACAAGCAATAGTAAGCAGCATTAATATAGTAAGTTAAAACTTCCAAGATGACTATCTTGGAAGTTTTTTTAGTATAATTTACACATGAAACTAAAAGCTAAACAAAATATAAACAGTTTTTAAAACACTTGACTAACCTAGTTAGCAATGCTATAATGCTAACTAGGTTAACTAATTTTTATTAAGAAATGGAGCAAGAAAATGGCAACAAAAGATGAAATTATATATGTTCAAAAGCAGTTTCACAGAGTTCGTCCACAAAAGGCGCTGGAGAGTATCAGCAAAAATGACATGGGATTTTATGCGGCAATAAGATATTTGCATATGAGTGATGACGAGGTAAACGCCGTTGACATTAGTAAATTTATGGAGATAAGCTCTGCTAGGATGGCAATTTTGCTAAAAAAACTTGAGAGTAAAGGTTTGATAGAAAAGGGAGTTTCAAAAAAGGATGCTAGGGCGGTTTCGATTAAATTAAGTCCTGAGGGCATTAAGCTTGCGGAGGAAATGAGGGAGCATATGCATACAGTGCTGGGTAGGGTTATTGATGAAATTGGTTTTTCTGATTTGAAATTTGTGCTTGAGACGCTTGAGCGAATTAAAGAGATATTAAATGAGAGTTTACCTGAAAAAATGGAGGAGCACCATGCTTAAACTATTAAAAAACCTAACAAAAAGGGAATATATGCTGATGGCTGTTGTGCTCGTCTTGACTTGCATGCAGACATATCTTGATTTGACCTTGCCCGACTATATGTCAGAGATCACAATGCTCGTTCAAACTGAGGGCAGTGAGATGAGCGATATATACAGCGCAGGATTTAACATGTTGCTATGTGCGTTTGGAAGCCTTGGAATTTCCGTCTTGGTGGCGGTGATTGCTGCCAACATTGCTGCGACATTTTCATTTATCACAAGGTCGAAGGTGTTTAAGAAGGTCATGGGATTTTCCATGCGTGAAGTTAATTCATTTTCAACAGCAAGTCTGATTACAAGAACGACAAATGACATAACTCAAGTGCAACTACTGATTGTAATGGGTATGCAAATGTTGATTAAAGCACCTATTACAGCGATTTGGGCAGTGGTGAAAATTTACAACAAGAATTTTACATGGACGATGGTGACAGGGATTGCGCTTGTGATATTGCTATCTATTGTCGGCACTTGCATTATTCTAGCAGTGCCGAAATTCAAAAAACTCCAAGTGTTAACTGACAATATAAACAAAGCGGCGAAAGAAAATCTTGACGGTATTAATGTAATTCGTGCGTATAATGCGCAAGAATATCAAGCTGAAAAGTTTGGAGCGGCGAATGAAGATTTGACAAAGACGCATTTATTCACATCACGCACAATGGCATTTTTGATGCCGAGTATCCAGATGATAAGCAGTGGACTAGTGCTAGCTATCTATATTGTTGGTGCGGTCATGATAAGCGAAGCGATGGGCATGGATAAAGTCACTCTCTTCTCTGATATGGTCGTATTCTCGTCATATGCAATGCAAGTTATTATGTCATTTATGATGCTCGTTATGGTGTTCATGATATTGCCAAGGGCGACAGTGTCAGCAAGGCGGATTAATGAAGTACTTCAGACAGAGGGCACTGTTTTAGATGGGACACAAACACATGGTGAAAGCGGATTAGAAGGTTTTATTGAATTTAAGAATGTCAGCTTTAAATATCCTGAAGCGGAGGACTATGTGCTAAGAGATATTAATTTCACTGCGAATAAGGGTGAAACCGTCGCTTTCATTGGCTCAACGGGCTGTGGCAAAAGCACGGTAATCAATCTTGTGCCACGTTTCTATGATGTCAGCGAGGGTGAAGTCCTTGTCAATGGCATCAATGTAAAGCAGTATCAAAAAAATGCGCTCAACAGTTTGATTGGATATGTATCACAGCGTTCCACAATCTTTACTGGAACGATAAAATCAAATGTAATTTTTGGCGATAATGAAAATGTCTCTAGCGATGGTGAAGATTTGGCCGCATCAGTGGAAATTGCGCAAGCGAGTGATTTTATTAAAAATCTCGACAATAAATATGAGGCATATGTCGCTCAAGGTGGGCGCAATTTGTCGGGCGGACAAAAGCAGAGAGTATCAATTGCAAGGGCGATTTACAGAGAGCCGGAAATCTTCATTTTTGACGATTCATTTAGTGCTCTTGACTATAAAACCGACAGAGCACTTCGAGAGAGTTTGCACAAGGAATGTGGAGATGCGACAATGTTGATAGTCGGTCAAAGAATTGGCACGATAAAGGATGCGGATAAGATAATTGTGCTTGAAGATGGGAAAATTGTCGGCATGGGCAAACATGGAGAGCTGTTGACGGATTGTGATGTATATAAACAAATTGCACTGTCGCAACTTTCAGAGGAGGAACTAAGGAATGCGTAATAATGAATATGAATTAGGCTCAAATGAAAAAAACCAAAGACCGCAAAGAGGCCCTGGCCAACAGCGTGGCGGTGAGAAGGCAAAAAACTTAAAGCAAGTCATAAAAAAGATGTCTGACTATATCGCAAAACATAGATTTTATATGTTGATTGCAATATTTTTTGCAATGCTTGGTTCAATTTTAACGCTTATTGGTCCAAGCAGACTTGAGATGATAACTGACGAAATTATGCTGGGAGTGCAGGCGAGCATGATGGGCGGTAGCATGAACATAGACCGCATAATGGAAATCGGTCTGTTCCTTGCAGTTGTATATGCCCTCAGCTATGTCTTGTCAATTGCAAAAGGCTTGATGATTGCAACAATTATGCAAAACACAGCGAAAAGACTTCGCACGGATATTTCTGATAAGATAAATCGTCTGCCCATGAGCTATTTTGCAAAGACTTCAAAAGGTGATGTGCTCTCAAGAGTTACAAATGATGTTGACACAATTGGTCAAACAATGTCACAATCTATGGGCACATTCATCTCGGCGGTCACACTTCTTATTGGCTCTGCTTTCATGATGCTAATCACAAATCTGACATTGGCGATGACGGCATTTCTCTCAACGGTAATCGGATTTGTGTTCATGATGGTGGTTATGAAAACTTCGCAAAAGCATTTTAAGAATCAACAAAAACATCTCGGGCGCATAAATGGTCATATTGAAGAGATGTATGCAGGGCATACGGTTGTGAAGGCATATAATGGTGAGGGGAAAGCAGAAGAGGTATTTGATGCTATAAATGATGAGCTGAAAACCAGTGCCTTCAAAGCGCAGGCTATGTCAGGGCTTATGATGCCGATGATGACTTTTATAGGAAACTTCGGATATGTCTGTGTATGTATTGTCGGTGCGATGCTTGCAATAAACGGCAGCATAAGCTTTGGCGTCATAGTCGGATTTATGGTATATATAAGACTGTTTACACAGCCACTCGGGCAGATTGCGCAATCAATGCAAAATTTGCAATCGGGAGCGGCGGCAGGAGAGCGTGTATTCGATTTTCTTGAAGAGGTTGAAATGGACAATGAGGACCATAAGACAGCGGAATTTGAAGAGGGCGGCGGCAATGTTGAATTCAAAAATGTCCGCTTTGGATATGACAGCGATAAAATCATCATAAATGACTTTAGCGCAAAGGCGAAAAGTGGTGAGAAAATTGCGATTGTCGGCCCGACAGGTGCCGGCAAGACGACAATGGTAAATCTCTTGATGCGTTTCTATGATATTGATTCAGGCGACATTTTGATAGATGGCGTATCAATAAAAGATGCAAAAAGGGATGATGTGCAGGCAAAGTTTAGCATGGTGCTGCAAGACACTTGGGTGTTCGAAGGGACTTTGCGTGAAAATCTGATATTCTCGACTGAAAATGTGTCAGAGGAAAAGTTGAGAGAGGCAACGAAAGCGGTGGGACTTCATCATTTTGTAAAAACACTTGAGAATGGATTTGACACTATCTTAAATGATAAGCTTGAGCTATCACAAGGGCAAAAGCAACAAATCACTATTGCAAGAGCGATGATTGCAGATCGTCCGATGCTGATTTTAGACGAAGCAACTTCATCAATTGACACAAGGACAGAACTCCTCATTCAACATGCTATGGATGAGCTCATGAAAAATCGCACTTCATTTGTAATTGCACACAGATTATCCACTATTAAAAATTCTGATTTAATTTTGGTAATGAAAGATGGCGACGTAATTGAAACTGGAAACCATGAAGAACTACTTTTGAAAAAAGGATTTTATGCAGAACTGTATAATTCTCAGTTTGAAAATGTTGGTTAGAAAAAATACAAAACAATAGCGCAAGTGGCAGATTTATAAGAAAAACAGCGGCAGGGGGAAAACATCATTTTCACCTTGCCGCTGTTTTTAATTATATAAGCTTTCTACACATGCTTAAAGCGAATTAATCATTGCTGTCTTTGCTGTCTTTGCAGCCTGCACATGGTGTCTTTTCGCAGTCGAAATCGTCAGGCTTTGTTAGCTTATAGTCATATTCTGCGCAAGGGGTATAGACGCGTGACACACAAGAATTGCAATTCCCCAAGCCACATTTCACCACCCTTTTTGGCCCTGTCGCTGATTTGTTAACTAGAACTTTGTATTTCACACATGGATCATCAACGCACAAATCAAACTGATAAAAGCCGTGACAATCACTTAGTGTATGTGCAATACCCTGATATACACATTTACCGTGGCAATCAGTGACGACTTTAACAAGTTTTAAAAGCGCATATGAAACAGGCTCACCGTGACAGTTAATAATCTGTCCCCACAGTCTCACGGAATTAAATTCAGAGACCATAACATCAGCTTTAATTTCCGACTCACAGCCTTGTGGAGAGATATCGATTGAGTTGCCGTTAATCATTGTTAAATCACATTTATTTTTCATAATATTATAACCTTTCAGCTAGATTTTACTTAAACTATGTTGCCATATATTCTATGCTATATAAAGTCATCCTGTGATTAATTAACTGTTGTAGGACTGTTGCATGGCTACGCTTAAAAATATTTTTGAAAAAGTCTTGACAAATGACATTAACTATTTTAT
This sequence comes from uncultured Oscillospiraceae bacterium, assembly GCA_964370145.1. Lineage (GTDB taxonomy): Bacteria > Bacillota > Clostridia > Oscillospirales > Feifaniaceae > CAYJIE01. Next base: position 7,632 of record CAYJIE010000058.1, on the reverse strand, counting down.
AATATCATTATTTCTTGATATAGTTATGAAAGGAATATGATATGAAATTATGTTGCAAAACACCTGAAAATGTTATAAAGCTAATCGAAAATGAGGCGATTTCCGAAAATCTTTCATTTTTTTTCAAAGCGCTCAGTGAACCAATCCGCATTAATATTCTCCTTGCGATGCTTCACAATGAAATTTGCGTGCAAGACCTTGCAACTCTGCTTGGGGTTACACAGCCAAGGGTTTCCAATCAGCTAAAACTCCTTAAATTTCATCAATTAATAAAAGCGCGCAAGGAAAAAAATAATATTTATTACAGCTTAGACGACCAGCATGTGCAGGATATTTTGAGCATCGGTCTAAGTCATGTTGAGCACTCGGAGGGTTAATATGATAGTATATTTAGAGAATTTGTGGGATTTATTTGTGGATATGTCATTTTACATTGTAATTGGGCTAATTTTCACGGGTTTGCTCCATGCGTTTATAAAAAAGGACGCAATACTAAAGCATATCGGTAAGGATTCTACGGCGTCAGTTGTAAAAGCCTCTGTAATCGGCGTGCCATTGCCACTCTGTTCGTGTGGAGTGGTACCTACTGCAATGTATCTTGGAAAAAGTGGTGCTTCAAAAGGCTCTGTGGTGAGTTTTCTCACCTCGACTCCGCAGACGGGCGTTGACAGCATCATAGCGACATATGGGATGCTTGGGCCGATTTTTGCAATATACAGAGCGGTTGCGGCGTTTTTCTCAGGAATTATTTCAGGAATAGTCACAAATCTATTTTGCAAGCATGACAATATTGCCTATGGCGAGGTGAAAACATCATGCGGCTGTGATGGCGGCTGTGAAGTCAAAGCGGAAGTTGAGTCTTGTTGCTCATCAAATCAGCATGCCAAAACAGAAAACTCTCCAAATCATGACTCGCAGGAATCTTGCTGCTCAAATGGTCATGATAAAACAGCGGTGAGCTCGAATGCGCATGATGTTGAAAAGGTCTCTTTTTTTGCCAAACTAAAAATTGCTTTCACCTATGGTTTTGGTGATTTTCTCGATGAAATTGCCGGACATTTTGTCGTGGGGCTTTTAATTGCCGCCTTGATAAGTACTTTATTGCCAGCAAGTATTTTCGAGAATTTCCAAAATCCAATTTTGACAATGGTACTAATGGTATTAATCGGCATTCCAATGTATATCTGCTCAACCGCGTCAATCCCAATCGCTGTCTCACTCATGCTAAAAGGCATTTCACCGGGTGCGGCGTTTGTATTCTTGTTCGCAGGGCCTGTGACAAATATTGCTTCATTGCTCGTGCTTGTGAAATCACTTGGAAAAAAAGTAGCAGCGATTTATCTTGCCTCGGCATCAATATGCGCTGTCGCATTTGGAGTTCTTTTTGATTACCTCATTAACACATTTGGCTGGGCTGGGATGCTCACTTTGGATAGCCACGGGGCACATGGACATGAAGTGCCATTGCATATGACAATAGTCGCTGTGGTATTCGGGGCTTTGGTGTTAAAGAGCTTAGTCAAGCAATTTGTAAAGAAGCGGACAGAGGGCTGTTCTGATAGTTGCTGTTCACATTAGAAAGTGTATTTGATTATAGGTATTAGTGAAAGCGGAATAGAATTATTTACATACATATCTAAAAATGTTAATAATCTATCTGCAGTCAACAGCGGCTTGTATGTTATAATAAATATATATTATAATGAAAAGGAGTCAGCTATGAGTATTTACAACATTGAGATCTTGAAAACTGATGGAACAAAGCAATCCCTAAAGGAATTTGAAGGAAAAGTGATGTTGGTGGTGAACACAGCGACACATTGCGGATTCACTAGCCAATATAACGAGCTAAGGGATTTACATGCTAAATATGCGGATAAAGGCTTGGTGATACTAGACTTTCCTTGTAATCAGTTTGGAGCACAAGCGGCGGGGACAGACGATGAAATTGCAGAATTTTGCACATTGAATTTCGGGACTCCATATGAGATATATGCGAAAATTGATGTCAATGGCGAAAATGAGACAGAGTTGTTTAAGTTCTTAAAATCCAAAAAAGGATTTAAGGGTTTTAACAATGAGAATCATCCAAAAAATACGAGATTAAAAGACAAATTTTCAGAGCTTGATCCCAATTATGAATCAACTGACGAGATTAAATGGAATTTTACAAAATTCTTGATTGACAGAAATGGGGAAGTGGTGGAACGCTTCGAGCCCGTTGATGACATTGCAGTGACAGAGTCTGTTATAAGCAGTTATCTATAAAAACGAAACACAGCTTTATTTGTATAAGAAAAAGAGGCTGTCGCAATTGGAGGTATCTCCTTTTGCGACAGCCTTTTCGCTGTATATAACAAAATAAATTCAAGGATGGGAATTGGGTTATCCGTTTGCAACCGAAAAGCCCACTTCCACACGGACTCCGTCCTCTTCGTTAAGAAAATATGCATTTATTGTGACAATGTGGTCGCCCTGACGCTGTTCTAAGCTGTAATATCCCTCGTGGCCATCTATAATTACTTCATAGTCAAGTTGCTTTAGAAATGTTATATATTTAGGCAATAAATCGCTGTAATCACCCAAATAGGTCATTTCATATGCATTGGGGATTGTATCACTCGCAATATAATCAAAATCAGCTGTGTATGCTTCGTTTCTATTTGCAAATGCAAAGAAGTCAGGGGCTACGGCATAAGTCTCAATATCAGAGCTTTCAAAAAACAGCGAATACATACCGACATTATAGTAGCTGTCGATTTTATTTATACCGTCCTCCTCGACAAAGATAACATAGCCTTTACTATACACTTCGCCATGACTGACCAAATCCACGATGACTATATTATTTTGCATGTCGTCATAGTCCACCGTGTCCAAGTCTATCCCTTCAGAGCCATATCCGCGACCGCCACGGACAAGATATAGAGCGCCTTCAAATTCTAAGAAATTTTCATCAATACTGCGCTGGATGTTCTCGATGTAATTTTGTGTGAAGTAAAGACTTAGATGCTCCTTAAGCTCTGCTTTACTCGAAAAATTATATACAGAAAAATAAGAAGCGTCAGCTGGGTCGGCGATGTATCCGTCTGGTACAGTCTCGTTTTCCGCAATCAGCATAATGGGCAAGTGATAGTCCTTATATGCGTCTTCGCTCTCATATACTGCCTGTTTTGTCTGGTCAGCGCTGTCATAGTACTCAGTGGCAAATTCTTCACGCACAACTTCATTTAGCATGTACATACAGTCTGCCAGAGACAATTTATCGGGAACAGTGAACGTAGACCATTCATCAAGCACTATATCATAGGAGTAAACCATACCGTTTTTGTCCACGGCAAGCCATTGCTCAGTGGTGAATTTCTCCGGACTATTTGTACCTATTTGAAAGACAGCGCAAAGCTGACCTAGAATTTCATCATCGTCGGCACGTATGAATGCTCTGCCCTCAAGAAAATCAAGACCAACATAATCAATAAGCGCCTGTTCATAATCAAAGTCTGCATCTACTTGCACATCGGTCGGCTCCTCGCTGTCTTGTTCTGTTGTGTCCTGCTCATTGTCTTTGATATCATCTTGAACATTCGAGCTAGGGACATCAGTATTGTCCTCAAGGGGGCTGTCCGATGTTTTACTGCAACTTGATAGCAAAATTGAAATTATAAATATAGCAATGAGTGATTTTTTCATAGAAACCTCCTCAGTCTCAAAAAACCGATAAACGGTTTTAGTTTTGGGATGGTAGGTGCTGCTACATGTGTCGATATCAAAGTATATACATTTATAATTATAGATGGGTGTTTGCTGCATGTAAATGTGCCGCTTGGCACATTGTAAGCTTTGCTGTTCTATTATTATACCACAAGTGTTTGAAATGTTAATTAAAATTTCGTTAAATTTTGCGTCTTAATAAAAACTGCTATGTAATCGCTAAGTCATATCGGTGTAGTGCAGCTGTATCCTATCTTCGTTAAAATGGCTGTGGCTATTGCCGCAGCCATTTTAGACTGCAAAAAAGTCCCAAAGGGATTTTTTTGCAGTCTGGATCCTTGCGAGGGGGCGTAAATGCGCCATTTGTGGTGCATTTACTCAAAAGCAACGGCAACGGACTTCACTGAAGTCCGTTTGAAACCTGATGTTTCCGCCCCGTCGCCCCCCTTCTTCCAAAGATTTTTAATTCGCTTGGCAGGTTTTTTGACAAACAAAAAAGCACTCTTAAATGAGTGCTTTTTGTTTTGGGCTATGGTATCTACAGCCCATGCGTTGGGGTTGGGGAGGGATTTAGCAAGTTATCTTGCCAAAAGAGATTGGAGCAGAAGTAAATTTTCAACTTTTATTTCGTGCTCAATCTCATTTATTCAACTTCTAGTGACGCATCGTAGTACTCGCCAAACAACTCCTCGTCGCTTGGTTTATCCTCAGGAATTGTACGAGCCACCCAAGTTGTGTTCATATAGTGCTTTAAGCAGATGTTCTCGGATACGATATTTCCACCCCAGCTACCGCAAGCCATTGAAGATGTCATTGGCATACCATTCGTAAATGAACCTGCATTTGCTTTGTTCTGCGGTTGGCGCACCATAATTCTGCTGACTGGTGCCACTAGAGAAAGTCTGTGGATATGCGAGTCATCGAATGAGTAGATTCCGCAGGAATGTCCTTTTCCGCCGACATCGTAAATTGCACGCATCATGTCGAGGGCATTTTCAAACTCTCCCTCATATTTGAATAATGCAAGCACCGTTGTTAGTTTCTCTGATGAAAACAGATGCTCTTTGCCAATTTTGTTTTCGCCATCAACCATGATGAATTTATAGCTATCATCAATCTCAAAACCAGCTTTTTTTGCAATTTTTGGAGCGCTGATTGCCACTGTGTCAGGCAGGCGATGCCCTTCTTCGTCCCACATGACTTTTTTTATTGCTTCTGCTTCTTCTTTAGTGGCAAGATAGCCGCCGACATTCTTTAGTTCTTGCACCATTGCATCATAGATGCTAGCATGTATGACAAGATTGCCATCACATGAGCAACCTGAGCCAAAGTCGCTGTATTTACTAATCATTGTGTTTGTCGCCGCTTCTTTCACATCAGCAGTCTCATCAATAATCATAGTTGAGTTACCAGCACCAGAACCATATGCAGGCTTTCCAGAGCTATGCGCAGAGCGAACCATTGGCTTGCCGCCAGTCGCAATGATGAGGTCTGAACGCTTCATAACCTCTGATGTCATTGGAAGGCTTGGTTTCTCAATGCATTGAAGAATGTCTGCAGGTGCTCCCTCGCGAACGAGTGCTGCACGCATGACATCAACAGCTTTTTTTGTCACAGCTTTCGCTCTTGGATGAGGTGAGAAAATGATAACATCACGAGCTTTGATTGCGTATAACGCTTGACCGGCAGGGGTTAATACAGGATTTGTAGTTGGCACAAGTGATGCTATGACGCCGATTGGTTTTGCATACTTCGTGAGCCCTTTTTCAGGGATTTCCTCGATAATGCCAACGCTTTTCTGACGAAGTGCATCTCTTAGAATACCACGAACCTTATTGCGCTTATTCGTCTTTCCGACAGGGTCGCCAAGATTTGTTTCCTCAACTGCCTCATAGGATAGCTCTTTCCATGTCTTGAGATTTGCAATGCTCCAAGCGACCGCCTGTATTAGTTTGTCCACGCGCTCTTGATCATATCCTTCGATAATCTTCGCCGCAGCGTGAGCCTTCGCGTACATCTCGTCCATGGTTTGAAGTTCTTCATTTGTGATTTCTCTAACTGCCATTTTCATTCTCCTTATTCTGATTACTGTGTCCTTAGTTCACATTGTGGGCCTTTAAGTATTCTTTTGTGCTCTCTAGGCATCTTCTCGCATGGCCTTTTGCGCCAAGCTCTTTCATTCGCTGTGCATTGGGCAACTCTATTGTCAAACTTGCATTAGGAACTGCTCTTACATATCCTGCAATATCCATGACGCCCTCACCAGCATACAGGCGATTTTCTCTAGCTGTATACAGCATCAATTCGTCATTTATGTCGTCGAGTACGGCGTCGCCATTTGCGCCTGCCGCTCCGTCACAGATATGTAAGAATCTAAAGTATTTGTTGTCAGTACGTGATACTTCAGCCGCAGAAACGCCCGCACGACCGGCGTGTAAGGTATCTAACATTATATAAAGATTATCCTGCGCCACTTCGTCAACAAGTGTTATCGCCTCTTGCAATGAGCGAATGCCCGCCCAGGGCAGAAATTCTATATTATACGCTAAATTATACTGCTTTGCCATTGTTGCTACTTTGCCGACCGCATCAACATAGAACGCCTTGTCTCTTGTCCAAACACTGCCCAACACATCGCTTGCACCGAGTTGTGCGGCGCGCTCAAATGCCATTTCGTAGTCATCAATGTTCAAATCTGGGCGAATTCGTGCTAATTCAATATCATTTAATGGCATATTAAATTCTTTAAGCGCTTGTTGTGTCTTTTTGAAAAGTTCATTGTCCTTCTCCATGATGAATTCCGGCTCGCCTGGGAGATGCATAGATATCGTCCTAAGCCCCACAGCGTCATAGCCACATTCAGCTGCAATCCGAATTTGATCCATCGGATTTGTGCCCGGAATCGTTAAATATGCCAAAGAAATTTTTCTCATTTCTTGAAGCTCCTTTTTTATCTTAAATAGATTTTGTTATCGAAACTCCTTATTATTTGTGCGATGCCCCATGATTAGGTGGCACCAATTCGCCATTTGCGTTGCGAATAACTTTACCTTCGATGATGTTATCCTTAGGTGTGTAAATGTCGTTAATATTCCAACAACCTGGAGTTGGGACAGCAACATTCACCATCGGTGCATCAATTAGGAAGGGGGCATTCGCTGCAATCGCCCTCTCTAGTGCAGGCAAAAATTCATCTGCCGACTCGATGTATACAGATTGCACGCCATATGCTTTGGCAACATCTGCCCAATTTGGTGAATAGCTAGCGCCGTCAGGCGTCTTAAATTCAGTGCCGAATTTTGTTTTATAATTCGCATATTCAAGCCCTGCTATAGTTCCGTAAGCCGCATTGTTCATGACAACCCATATTACATTTATCCCCTGCTCGACAGCTGTTGCCATGCAAGAAGGGTTTGTGCCAAAGCCACCATCGCCGATGAGTGCCAATGCAATTTTATCCGGAGACGCAAGCTTTCCTCCCAACACAGCAGACGCCCCAAAGCCCATTGTAGCAAGCCCTGAAGAGTGATGAATCGTGCCTGGTACTGTGATGTCAAACTGTTGCGCCACACCATTTTTATTCCAGCCAACATCAGTAAATAACAGCGCATCGCTTGGTAGAGTAGCCCTTATATCGCGCAGTATTCGCTGTGGTGTCATCGGATATGAATTGTCAGTGGATATTGCTACATTTCCATCTTTGAACTGGGCTCTCGCTTTAGCGATTTTCTCAATAACTTCAGGTCTTTTCACGCCATTAGGCGCTAAAGTGCGAGCTGCCTCTAAAATTTGAGCCAGCGCATATTTCAAGTCGGCAACTGCGCCGATTTTGACAGGGTAATTGCGCCCTATCTCGGTCGGGTCGATGTCAATTTGCATGAATGTTGACTTCGCTGGGGCAAATGTCACTCCGGGATACCA
>CAYJIE010000057.1:0-15401 GCA_964370145.1 uncultured Oscillospiraceae bacterium | reverse complement strand
CCCAAAAATATACGTAATTTCTTTTTGCCTCGTGAAACCCTGTTATAAATTACGCTGTTTGATAAATTTAAATCTTTGCTTACTTGCTCCATTTCGTCTTGATGAAAATAAAGTCGTCTGAAAATTTCTTTGTCTTGCTCACTTAAACTTTCGATAAGCTTTTCAAAAGCTGCGTTATGTTCTGTTGCTAATAATGTTTCCTGCGCTTTTTCATCAACTACATCGTAAGCATCATCAATATTTTCTAAAGCTGTTTCATGCATGTGCTTTCTTGCATAGCTTATAGATTTATATCGAGCTATTGCAGCTATCCAATTCTTAAATGAGCTTTTCCCCTTGTCATATCGCCCGATATTATCCCATATTGCAAGCAGTACATCATTAAAACATTCCTCATGATACATTTGCAAGCGAAGCATATGTTTATTGATAATGCTCTTTATTAAATTTCCGTATATATTCAGCACATAATTTAAGGCTGCTTGTTCTTTGTTTAAGATTGCTTGCACGATGGCTTCTTCCGAAATGACACTCATTTATTCACCCCCTGTTTGTGTCGTCATAGTTATATTCGCATGAAAAATTATATTTCTATCATATTTTGAAAAAAACTCAAAATTATTACTAATAACTTGCCTTAGCAATTAAGCCCTCGAGGTTTCAATTCGAGACTCACACCTTATAAAAGGGGCTTTCTGTTTCAATAGTATAGCATGCTCGTATCAGTCTTAAGGTGCGCAATGGTGGCTAAAAATCAACCGCTTGGATATAAGCACTAATTTTGAGTTTCACTTCAATTGCACAAGCAAAAGACGCATGAAGGAACACTCAGTTCACATTCATGCGTCTACTTAAAAGTTCATCATCCCTTATCTTTCAGTCATTCTGTACCAACCATGTCTAGAAATTGACTGGTTAGCTCCAATGAAACCCGCATCTGAGATTATAAAAATTATTTTTTTAATTGTTTATAGACTTTTTTAGAATAACTAATCACAAAAACAGTGCTGAGTAAAAGCATAGCTATCATAGAAATGCCAGCTATTTCTACACTAAAAGCATTAATTATCGCCACTATAAATCCCATGACAACAAACATTCTACCTAAAGCGCGATTTGTTTTTGCCCAAACAACTTCACTTTTCAAAGTCCACTTTGTTCTAGCACCCATTATCGCATTTTGCTTGAATTTTGGCATTATATTGCCTGTAAGTATTAATACAATGGCAAGAACGATATTTACACAAAAAGCTATATTATTGCCACTTAGCACTGCACTAATTTCTTCATTAGTATTGTTAATTGCAGTAATAAACATAGAGATATTTATCGCACCGAAAATAAATACAGGAAGAACACCCATGTAGCATAATATTTTTTCATTTTGACGCAGAGATTTAATCTCTTTTTCATCAGTTGATTTTTCTGCTTTTTTTCTCATTGACAGAATACTGAAATAAAATATAGCATTCATTAAAACTGCAACTAAAGGAAAAATAAGCATTTCGTATTTTGAGCCATATCTTGTGATGTTTCCTGCGAAATCAAAGTGCATTGGCACTTCTTCTGGTAAAAAAGCAAGAGATACTCCTACAGCTACAATATATATATAAGTAGCTGGCCACATAAGTTTTATGCCACATTTTTTCATAATTAACCCCTCTCCCCAAATTGGTTTATCCATAGTATAAGTTCATCAAAAACACTTGTGTTAAGCTCATAATATATGAAATTCTTATGCTTATATTCCATAACAAGGTCAGCATTTTTTAGCAGTTTCAAATGATAAGAAAGTGCCGCTGGCGTTATATTAAACTTTTCGGAAATTTCGCCTGCAGAAAGCCTGCCGTTATTTAATTCTTGTAAAATATTTCGTCTTAAGGGGTCAGATAAAACCTTAAAAACATTGACTAAGCCCATTGCACCACCACCTATTTAAAACTTTCTTTAAATAGATTATATCGCAAATATACACAAAAGTCAAGCCTATTTAAAAATAATTTTAAATAGGCTTCGGGAAGGTAACGACGACCACCCTTATGCGAGTATTCACTAGCAAACATATTTTATATAGCACGACAAAAAGGCTATATAAATTACACATAGCCTTTTTGTTGTATGTCTTTTCTTATAAATCACAAAAGTGCAAATTATAGAATGTGCAAGCAGTACACAATAAAGCCCTCCGCTTTGCCGGTGGATTTTATTATTTGTTGGTTAATCCGAGCCCACTTCAATTGTACTGTCATAATGTTTTTAAAGGTGGACTCAAATCTTTGCTTTTTCGATTGTCGTAGATTAATATTGTTATAATCCAATAAATACCGCTGCTACACAAAATAACATTCCAACTGCAATTTGAATTAAAAATAATTTGCCAATAAACTTAAACCAAATCGGATAAGGGATTCGACCAATTGCTATTGCACCCATTGTAATACCAAGACTTGGAATAATGACATTTGTGAAACCATCACCAATTTGAAAAGCTAAAACACCAACTTGACGACTTATTCCTAAAATATCACATAAGGGAACAATAATTGGCATAGTTACCATGGCTTGACCTGAACCAGAAGGAATAAAGAAATTAATTATCGCTTGTACAACAACCATCAAGGCCGCCGACACGAAATCAGGCAAATATTCCAGAGGTAACGAAATGTAGTATACCAATGAGTCCAAGATTTGACCTTGGCTCATTAATCCAGAAATCGCCCAAGCTACACCGACGCATAGAGCCCCATAAAGAATTTTTTGTGAACCATCAAAAAAGTGTTTTATAATTTCATTAGGATGCATACCATATGCTAACCCTGCCAAACTTCCCATCACTAAAAAATATACAGCTATTTCGTTAAAATTTAGCTTGAAAATCAACATCAAAGCAACCAGCACTGCTATACCAGTAAAGAAAATTATCAAAACTGCTTTTTCACGAGAGTTTAGAGGTGCAACCTTGGAGGTGTCCGGCAAAGCAATATCGCTATAATCAATATGTTTTACTAGACTTTTACTGGGATCTGCCTTAATTTTTTTCGCATAGCTTAAAATATACCAAATTAAAATAATTATATTTACGACCAAGAATATTACTCTAAACCATAAAGCCGAACCAATCGGCAATTCTGCTATTCCTTGAGCTAAACCTACATTGAATGGATTAATAGTAGCTGCACCATATCCAACACATGCTGAAGCCATCATCATTGCAGTTGCAACTAAAGCGTCATATCCTAAAGATATCATTAAAACCATCAAAATCGGAATAAAGGCTAAGCCTTCACTAAAAGTACCAATAGTTGATCCTAAGGTAGCAAAAAGAATAATTATAGCGGAAATAATAAGTTTATCGCTATGAGCACTGCGTTTTTTTGTAATACTGTTACCGATTAAGGCATTTACTGCACCAGTATTGTTAATAATCCCCAACGAACCACCGGTAATTAAAACGAAAAATATAACGGAAGCTGAATTGTTCATACCATTAGGGATGGCTAAAAACACATCCATAAACCCAACGGGAGCCTGTTCTACTCGATGAAAACTATCGCCAACTGCCAGCATCATTCCAGTATCAGGGTTTTGAACCCTATCAAAAGCACCTGCTGGCACAATATAAGTTAATACAGCCGCTAAAAATATTAAAAATAGCATAATCAGAATTGCATCGGGAAACTGTGAAAAAAATCCTTTTTTCTTTTTTGTTTTACTTGTCATTAAAATGTCAACTCCTCATATTATTAATTATTGTTTTGAAATTATTTATTTTTGATTTAATAATCGAAAAGTAAATAATTGTACCACATGCTTTTATTAAAAATATATTCATATCGCTGACCTTAAATCAGCCTTCTCACTAGAGCCCATGAATGTATCAGCAGTGTCAACAAAAACTAATGCTGATGTCAATAAGCATTGGGGTTTTATGCGATATTATACATAGAGTGAATACAAGCCCTATACTAGCGATTTTCAAGAAATTTTAACTCTTATACCGATGACCAATGACAACTGTACTATAATTCAAAATGGTGAATTTAAATTAATTATCTTGGAATTTTATATTTGCATTTACACAATTTGTTTGTTATGCAGTTTTTGTTTTAACCTTTTGCCCAAGTTTATACACTTCTTCAATTTTATACAAAGCATCAATATCAACTAATGGGTTTTCGCTGAGCACAATAATATCTGCTTTTTTACCCACTTCTATTGTTCCGTAATGAGCACCCACTCCCAATACTTCTGCCGCATTTTTTGTAGCTGTCATAATCGCTTCCATGTTGGTCATTCCTGCCAATATCATCAACTTAAGCTCGAATGGCAGTGCATTAAAGTGGAAGTTGGCAAGTCCTCCATCATTGCCTGCGGCAATTTTAATTCCCGCTTTATGAAACAACTTAAAGCCTTCGAGCACATCTTTTGTAGATTTCCACTCAATTGGCCCGTGAGCAGGATTGTTTGCAAACCATGGCTGCCTAATAAACTTCCTTGCGATATACTCCTCATCAGGTGTTTCAAGAAATCCAAATTCGTTAGTAAAGTTATAAAATGAGCACGAAAGTGTTGGCACAACCGCGGTGTTGTTCTGTACCATTTTATCAATAATCTTTTCGACACGACCTCTGTCGTCAGCTGCTAATAGTTCAGCATGTTCTAGCGTGTCTATCCCTGCATTAACTGCATTTTCAATTCCACCTATTCCCATAACATGTGTTGCCGTTTTACGGTTGCTATTCTTCGCAACTGTAACAGCCGCTGACAATTCCTCTAAAGTAAGTTGCATATCTTCAGGACGTACTCCCAATGTTGAATAACCGCCTGTTGTCATGAGTTTAATAAAATCTGCTCCAAACTTTATCTGCTCTCTTGTCGCACGCATTACATTATATGGTCCATCACATTCAGTCGCAAATCTCCAACCATGCCCACCTGTCATTACAACAGGAGACCCACAGACCAACGCTTCAGGTGCGATAATTTTTTTCTCCCTGATTAAGTTTCTCATGTCTATTGATATATTTCGCGGACTTCCACAATCCCTAAAATATGTCACGCCGTTTTGAAGCATTATATCTAAATTTTCAAGGCACTGCACTGTTGTTTTGACTATCGAGTCGGTTGAGGCTGATATTATACTGTTTGGGTCTTTTGGGTCAGCTAGCATATGGACATGAGTATTTATCATGCCTGGCATAATGTATTTTCCTTTTAAATCGACAATTTCAGCGTCTAATTCTGACATGTTATCAAAATTACTGTCAACAGCCTCTATTGTTTCCCCTTCTATCATAACATTACAATTCTCAAAGACTTCTCCACAGCCGTTAATCAATGTCGCACCTTTTAAGATCGTTCTCCCCATAATTCTTTCCTCATTCCTTTAACAACATCATATTAATAAAAGTTTTTTACACACAAAGCGCCAATTTAATCCTGACGTGATCATACTACTCAGATATAAATTGGCAATGTTGTGTCCTACAATCTTAAATTCAAAGCATAATGGCTTTGAATTTAAGATTGTCTAGTCAGTCCGTGTCTAAATAACAAGCTTTAGTTATTTTGTGCAAGTAGTTTTGCAAGTGCAATTGAATTTATTTTGTTTTCTTTCGTATCGCTTCTCGAACCCATAACTATCGGCACTTCGCAGCCAAGAACTACCCCACACCATTTTGCATTGTTAAAATACAGCCATGATTTTCCAACGATATTGCCAGCTTCGATATTTGGAAAAATGAAGAGGTCAACTTCGCCTGCAACTTGACTGCTAAGCCCTTTATGCTCTGCCGCATCTTTGCTAATTGCGACATCAAATGCGATAGGTCCTTCTACAATACAATCTGAAGAAGTGTACTTCTTCGCTAAGTAATCTGCATGAACAGTTGAGGGCATCTTCTCACTTACAACCTCATTCGCAGAAAGCACTGCAACTTTTGGGCAAGCTATCCCAACACTTTTTACTGCCTCCACACAATTGACAAGAATTTTCTCCTTCTCTTCTTGAGTCGGCAAAATATTTATACCACTGTCTGATACGAAGAAAATTTTCTCCATCTGCGGAAGTTCATAAGCCGCCATATGATGCAAGAAGCCTTTTTTGTTAATTGCTTTGCTTTTTAGAACCCCTCTCATAAATACTGAGGAGTTTATCAATCCTTTAACAATTCCTTTTACTTCGCCAGATTCAATTAGCTCAACAATTTTCACCATGACCTCTTCGTCAGTTTCAGCATGTATTACTGTCCAATCCTCGCAGACTTTAACTTCTTCCATTAGCGACTTGATCTTCTTTTCATCGCCCAAAACAACTGGCTCAATAAAACCCATTTTCGCACAGTCATTGAGCGCTTCAATGACACCTTTATCCTCTGCTCTTGCGACTGCCATTTTTGTCTTTTCAAAACCTGCAGCAATAGTTGTGAATTCTCGTAATTTACCTACCATTATCCCTCCTACTATTATGCGCTTACTTCTTCACTTGTTGCATTGCTCTCTTTGATTATAGACATTGATTTGAACTCAATGATCAATATCAGTGCCATTATAACAATTCCGAAAGCTGCATAGAATTTTGGAACAATTGTGAAGTCAGACCCTGACAAGTCAAGAACATATCCTGATGCCATACTTACTAAAGTATTGACATTTCCAAACAAGAAGTTATATGTTGTGAGACCACCACCAACATTGTTTGATGGCAAAATGTTTCTGACAAGGTTCAGGCACAAGAGGAAGAACAAATTTCCAAAGTAGCCGATTACAAAGCAAAGTGCTGTTGCGATGGCTGCATTGCCTGCGACAAAAAGCACAAGTATCATACATATAACATATCCACCTGAAGCGACCATCATCATTATCTTCTTGTTTTTGAAAAGTTTGTCGAAGAAACCAACTGTAAGCGTTGATAGTACGACACCAATCGTTGCTATTGTAATAATATTAGCAGCTGCTTGCGTTGAATAGCCATAAACATTCTCAAAAAACGGTATTCCCCATACAGCAACAAACATGATTTCACATGATGTGATACCGCCTGCGAAAATCACCAACAACACATATTTCAGTGAAAAAATACCACTGAAAATACCTAGCTTACTGCCAGAGTTTTCTTTATCTTTTTTCTCTTGCTCAATGTACGCTGGAGGATAATCTTTTTTATCTTTGAGTACAACAACCATTGCTACCAAAATGACTGCACCTAAGATTGCAAGTGTGTTGAACGTTCCTTTTACGCCAAATAAACCAATTACATATGCGAGAGGCGCAGCAGCTAACATACCACCCATGTTACCCATAAACGATGTCAAGCCTGCCAAAGTTTGAAATTGCTCTCTCTTAAACCAAATTGCGTTAGTTTTCATCATGGAACCAAAGCAAACACCAGATCCACAACCAACAATCGCTCTTGAAATTCTCATAAGGTCAAATCCATCAGCGTTGCTGAACATAAGAGCTCCCACTGTCATCAAGGCTGCTCCAGCAATGATGACTTTTTTTACACCGAATTTATCAATGATATATCCTGCTGGAAGCTGGGTATATGTATAAGCCAGTTGGTACACTGCCGCAAAGCTTGCCAAATCCAAGTTGGTCAATCCAAACTCAAGTGTCAAATTGGAAGCCATTGCTCCAGTAGATGATCTGTGTATATACGAAATCATAAAAAGTAATCCGATGATTACAAATTGTACAATGCCTATTTTAACATAGTTCTTCTCTTTGTTTAATGCTGAATTCATTTTTACTTGCTCCAATCTTTTTAATTAATTTTGTTAACAAATTCATAACCGCTGCGCATTGCATTTGCATTTAGTTCCTCGAACTTTGCCTTTCCTTTTTTTCCAAACATAGCCTTCATGCATTCAAGACCTTGCTCAAGGCTAAAGTCACCCATCGCATTCAAGATGGCTCCTGTCATGACAATGTTAGCGCCTCTTTCGTGTTTGAGCTCATCAGCAATTTTGTAGCAAGGAATTTTGTAAATTTTTCTTTTCCCACCGTCAAAGTCAGAAGTGTCTACTAACTCACTAACAAAAATCATTGCATCTTCCTTCGTCATGCCGCCAAATGCCTTTAAGGAGAGCTGATTCATCGCAAGCAAAGCATCAGCTTTTTCCATTGAAGGGTTGTATATATATCCTTCTCCGTACTTAATAGTACAGTTAGCGGTCCCTCCTCTCATTGCATTCCCATATGATGGTATCCATGTTGCATTATTATCGTTTTTAACCGCAATATCCGAAAGTATCAGTCCGCAAGTCAATACGCCTTGACCACCAAATCCTGCACAAATTATTTCCTTCATCTATTTCCCCTCCTTTCCTTCTTAATGCCTAATGGAAATACAGGAATAATTTTCTCGGCGATATGCTTCACACTTTCAACAGGTGTTTTGCCCCAGTTTGTCGGACAGGGAATAATAACCTCGACCACCGAGAAACCCTCTTTAGCAAGTTGTGCTTCGAACGCTGTTTTTATGTAGCCCTTAAGTTTATTGATATTAGCAACAGTATCAACGCTACCTCTTGCCGCAAAAGCTACATCAAATTGCTCTGCAACAAGTTCAGGAAATTTAAACGGCAACCCAGTAACATCTGTATTTCTTCCGTGTATAGTCGTTGTTGTTTTTTGTCCAGCCAAAGTAGTCGAACTCAACTGCCCACCTGTCATACCGTAGTTTGTGTTGTTAATCGTAATCATTGTTATGTTTTCATTGCGATACGCAGTGCCGATGCTCTCGCCCATGCCGATATTGTAAGCATCTCCATCACCTTGCATGCTAATCACAAGTGTGTCTGGGTTAACTCTTTTAATCCCTGTTGCAACTGCACTTGCCCTTCCATGTGCACAGTGCTGTCTTTGCATTTGCATCTTATCTGCCATCATAGCACCACAACCAATACCAATTGTGAAAATTACATTGTGGAGTTGCTCAAGCTCTTCAATGCACTCTCCGACAACTCTAGTGACCACTCCGTGACCGCATCCGGGACAAAATGACTTTGGCAAGTCAACAAATTTCGGAATTCTTCTTTCTTTCTTCATATTCAGCTCTTTAGTATGTAGGTCACACTAAAATCTCTCCTTTATCTCATTTTTTAAAATCTTATTGAAGTCTTCTTTCACCTTCTCAATTATCGGTATTCCGTAATTGCATGGTAATGAGAAAATCGGAACACTGTTATTAACATATTTTCTTGAATGAATAGCCACGTCCTCTACCATTTGCCCTGTGGCATTTCCTTCAATCGCAATGAGACCTTTTAGGTTCGGGCTCAACGACTCAAATGCCTTGGCGGGAAATGGCCATACTGCTTTGGGTCTAATTATACCTACTTTATAGCCCTCTTCTCTTAGTTCTTTCACTGCGCCAATGCAGCTGCGTCCGACAAGTCCAAATGCAACCATTACATAGTCTGCATCTTCAACACCTTCGCTCTCCCACATTTGCACCTCTTCGGTTACCTGAGCGTACTTTTTGCGGAAAATTTCTATTTTGTCAGGAACTGTAATGTCATAAGGGCTAGGTCTCTGTACTATTTGCTTACCGTCTATTCCCCAGTCAGCCCTTTTAGCTTCAATAAATTCTGGCAATACCACCGGCTCCATCATTTGACCAAGTGCACCTTCTGCCATAATCACAACAACCATTTTATACTTCTCAGCTAAATCGTAAGCTTGACCTACCATATCAACTAATTCCTGCACAGAACTTGGAGTTAGGACGATGCACCTGTAATCTCCGTGTCCGCCGCCGCGTGTCTCTCTGTTGTAATCAGTTTGAGCTGAGAGAAGTGTTGCAAGTCCGTTACCGTATCTAACAAGATTTATAATTACTCCAGGTAATTCATCATCTGAAAGAATGGAGAGAGTCTCCTGTTTTAGACTTATCCCGTTTCCCGATGAGGCTGTGAGAGCCCGAACCCCACTCGCAAGTGCTCCTTGAACCATTGATGCACCAGCAATCTCGTTGTCAGCTTGCACAAAAGCCCCGCCAACTTCCTCTAATCGCCAAGATAGATATTCCATAATCTCTGTTGAAGGTGTAATTGGGTAACCTGCATAAAACCTAACCCCAGCACGCACTGCTGCTTCACCTATTGCAATGTTGCCCTTCATCATCTCAGCCATTATCATCACCTCCTAAAATAAATTGATACACACCATCCGGACATACCGTGTAGCAAGCCGCACACATGACGCATCCATCATCGATAGTGACGGGATGATATCCTATTGCATTAAGCTGGCTCTCAAAGCTAATGCTTTTTTTCGGACAGCTTATTACACACAGCCCACATTCTTTGCATCGGTCTTTACGTATTTCGATTTGCATGTCTTTCCTCCACATTAACAATATTCTTTTATTGATTCCTCTTTGTTCATCGCTCTTAACGCTCCACTTGCAAGCGCCTCTAGTTCTTCCTCTCCAGGAAGTCTAAACACTTTAGAAATATATGACACCTTATCAGTTATCATCTTTGTCAACAAATCGGAATATGCAATTCCGCCAGTGAGTATGATTCCATCAACATTATTATCCAACACAGGGACATACGCAGCTATGTCTTTTATTACTTGATATACAAATGCGTCGAGTATTAGCCTAACTTTTTTATCACTGTCATATCTCTTTTCAATTTCCTTGACATCATCGCTGCCCAAATAACTACTCATACCGCCCACATCGGTTATTTTTCTGATGATATCACTCTTTGTGAATTCACCCGAATAACACAAGTTTATTAGGTCAATTGCAGGCAGACCGCCACTTCTGCAGTTCGAGAACGGCCCATCAATCCTTCCACCCGTGCAATCAATCATCCTACCCTTTTTATGGGGTACAATTGATATACCCGAGCCAAGATGCACGACGATAAGGTTCACTTCATCATATTTCATGTTATTGTTTTTGCATATTGTCTTAGCAACAGCTTTGTGATTTAGAGCATGCACAAGACTTTTCTTCGTGATTTCCGCTAATCCAGTAATCCTTGCCACTTCTTCAAATTCATCTACTGCAACGGGATCAACAACAAATGACATAACTCCAATGCTATCCGCAATTTCTTTGCTTATAACACAACCTAAATTGCAGGCATGCTCACCGTTAATAGCATTCTTTATGTCATTTATCATCGCATCATTCACGGCATATACTCCGCCTGGGATTGGCTTCAAAAGCCCACCCCTACCCACAACACAGCTCAACTCTTTGAGATCAAATTTCTCCTCTTTTAATGTATCGAGAATTAAATTACGTCTCATCTCATATTGGTCAAATACCGTTGCATACTTTGCAAGCTCTTCGCCGTTGTGTCGCACAGTTCTTTCAATGATTTTCTTTTCACCTTCAAACACTGCAAATTTTGTAGATGTTCCACCTGGATTGATAGCTAATACTTTCATAAACCCTCCAATTATAATACCGCGTCTAAAGCATCAATTAAAATTTTAGTCTCTTCCATTGTACCGCTGCTAATTCTCATCCATGTATCTTTTCCCCACAGGAAACCTCCCCTAAGAATAACGCCTTTTTCAAGAAGACTATTGTAGAGTTCCTTTCCATCAGTCTTAAAATCTACAAAAATAAAATTGCCGTGAGGCTCAAGATATTCAATGTTCTTTTTGTTAAAATACTCCATCATTCTCTTCAATGACTCTCTATTAAGTTCCACGCTTTTTTCAATGTGTTCATCATCTTGCATCGCAGCACACGCAGCCTCAATAGCAACTACACTTACATTAAAAACACCTTTGATTTTATTGAGTTCTCCTATAAACTCCACTGAAGCAATCCCAAAGCCTACACGCAAACCAGCAAGCCCTGCAACTTTCGAGAATGTGCGAAGAACCATTACATTTTTATATGTATCTAAATAGTCAATCCCATTTGGATAATCCTTGTTGAATGTCGCAAACTCATAATATGCCTCATCTATCAGCACCAATACATTTGAAGGTACTTTCGCTAAAAATGCCTCGAGCACACTTCTTTCTGTAACTTTTCCAGTTGGATTAGCAGGATTTGTAATAAAAACAATCTTTGTTTTATCTGATATTGCACCAAGGAATCCGTCAAAATCATAATCATAGTTCGGCAAAAGCGGAACAATGTTTACTTTTGCGCCCATGAGCTGACTGCTTTTAATGTGCAGTCCAAAACCTAGTTCTGAAATCACTACCTCATCATCTTTATCCAACAATGCCTCGCAGATAAATCTAATAATTTCTTCGCCGCCATTGCCAACAATAACTTGCTCGGATTTAACGCTCAGTTTATCTGCAATAACACCTCTAAGTCTATTGCACTCACTATCAGGGTAAATATTTACCCCATTAGCGGCGTCTTTGATAGCTTGGACAGCTTTCGGTGAAACGCCCAACGGGTTTTCATTTGAAGCCAACTTAACCACTTTTTCCAGATTATACTTCTCTTTTACATATGACACTCTCGTTCCCGGTACATATGTACTCATCCCCTTTAGTTCTTCTCTAACTTGATTTAAAATGCTCAATTTTCAATCCTCCTTAATAATATATATCGTATAACAAAAAAGTAAAAATAAATTTTTGTGTACCGATTAACAAAGCTAATAAAATTTTTTACCTTTACACTTATTGCGTAATTTTTGAAGTATGTGTATCGGTTAACAAAATTTGTAAAAAAAAATTTGTCTTCATTTGCATCTGATATATTATAACTAAATTTCGTGTATCGGTTAACAAGAGTAGTAAAACATTTGCCGACACGACTATTTTTCATGCCGGCTATATTAATTTTTTATACTTTAAGTTGTGTGGATCCTCTATACACGATTTTTGATTTCATCTCAACATAAAATGGAAGCGTTCCCTCGTATTTTCCACTCATACGGTTTAACAATATGTCCGCAGAGATTTTCCCCATATCATATACATTATTTCGTATAACTGAGATTCCGTCCTCTCCTATTAATTCGCCCCAGCCAAAATCATCAAACCCAATAATTCCAAAATCTCTAGGGATGCGCATGTTTAATTTTTTCGCCGCTTGTAAAATCCAGATCAGTGTGACACCACAAGCAAATATTGCCTTTTTTTTGTTTCTATATTTATTGACGAACTCTCTTAAAAGCGTTTCTGTTTCAGATGCTTTGTCTGTCAATGTACATACTATTGGTTCTTCTTCGCTACGTTCTCTCACTACTTCTTTGTACGTATCAACCTGACGAATTCTGGTGCTCATTGTTGATATATCTTGTGTAAAATACGCCACAACTTCAAAACCTTCGTCAAAAAGTTTCTCAATTGATTCTACGGTAGTTCTTTCAATATCTAAAGATACTGTGTCAAATTCATTTCCGACAATTGTGCTATTCGCTAAAACAACTGGCGTTTCGCTCGTGTTTAGTTTTTTGAGAAAATCGTTGTTCGCTCCGGTCGTGGTAATAATCAATCCCTCAACTCTACTTTCTAACATGGAGTTAATGTACTTTCTCTCAAGTTCCGGATTACCATTAGTGCTCACTACAAGTGGTTGGTATCCATCGGCTAAACTGCGATCTATGGTCCCCTTCGCCATGGTAGCTGAAAATGGATTAGCAATATCATGTACGACAATACCTATCAATCCACTTTTCTTAGTTTTCAAACTTCTCGCAAAAAGATTTGGACGATAGCCAAGTTCTTCAATCACTTTTTCAATTCGATTTCTAGTGTCCTTTGACATATATTCGTATTTCCCATTTAGGTACCTTGAAATCGTTGTTCTGGAAACGCCACAAGCCTCTGCTACATATGCAATATTAATATTTCTGCTCATTATTCCACCTTGTATGTTTATCGGTTAACAAACTGTTAATTTTATTATAACATAATGTTCTCAATCATTCAATTGTTAAACATCACTATATTTTTCAAAATCGATTTGTTTAATTTGACTAATGTTATAATATTGAAAACTATGCAGTATTTTCATATTTCCGTAAATCACCTTAGAAACTGCGGGTATGGATACATTCGCTTTTTGCAATTATTTTTTAGTGAATTGCATCAAAAGTTAAAGAACACCTCAATGAAGCACTCTTTATTCGCACCTCTTAGAAACTCGTTGAGCGGGTTGTTTTTTTCTTTCAACTACCGCCGCCAAACATTCCCTCAACACCACCACTTTGCATTGATACAAATGTATCTGCCGCCGCAAGAGGTATAGGGATGAAACCATAAGTAAATGCCAATGCTTCCCACATTTTTACTGAAGGAGAACACACTTTCAAACCTTTTTCAGCTGTGGGGTCAGTCGCATGGTCGCCTATGTCTTCGCCAAGGAGCACTGAGCCAAAATACATAGGACTTGCACCGATAACTTTTATATCAATAGTTTCAAATTGCTCAGCAACCGTATTGTAAATAACCCCTGAACCATCATTTGCATAGTATTCTACAGCGGATTTGCGTGTTATTTGAGCACTTGACACGAACAAGGGAAACGATTTCTTTTCTTCATCATCGCCACTTGGCAAAGTGTTTGTAATAATATCCGAGATTAAATTTCTAAAGCCCTGCGCTGTCTTTTCTGTCAGCACAAACCTACCAGTGTCTGCCTCAATGCTCTTTCTCGCATCACCTGCAACCTTGCCACCACGCTGCGCCGCTGCTTTGTTCTCCCTAAAACTCTGTGGATTATGCACCTTGGATAATTCCATCGTAGTCGCCTCGGCAAGCATTGTAAGTACAAGTTCAAGGTCGCTCATGTTGTCACGAAAGTTTTCTTTTTTGAGCCCTTTTAAGTTTTTATACTGCCTTGTGGTTATCCCTGCCCACGCTTTTGTAATCTCATCAGTTAATATTGCATATTCAAGTCCTCTTTTTACTCCATGACTATCCCACTCTGCAGTCAAATCGTTTCGGATTTAATGTTGAGTATTCTTTGCGAAATCCACTCTTTCCTATATCCCTTTTTGAGATAGGTTTCAAAGGCTCTGTCGATTGCTTGCTCAGGGTTGATTGTCTCATCAATCCTCTCTTCGACGACACGAGCAAGCCACATTTTGAACGGCTCAGCTTTTGGCGATGGTATTGATTGAATTATGCGAAGCAGTTGCTCGGTGTCAGCAACATCAGTCAATCGTTTTTTCCGTCACTTGCCGTCATTTCCAACTGGTGACAATTTGTCACCAGTTCATTTCCTTCTTCTTTTAAGCGCTGTTTTAGTTTGTTCCAATATTTTCGCCCATCAACACTATCTGTCAAAACTCCGACAACATCGACAACAGAAAAATACCATTTTCCCTCTACACTGTCCCATGCGGTGCGTATTTTTTATCTTCAAATAATTTCCATTTCCTTAGACATGTTGTCCTCCAAGCAAAGTAATAACATCAGTATACAACAAAATTATACAAAAATAAATA
>CAYJIE010000056.1:0-15515 GCA_964370145.1 uncultured Oscillospiraceae bacterium | reverse complement strand
AAACTCGTATTCGATGACAAGGTATGCACACTCAAGGAGCTAACAAAAGCACTTTGGGAAATTTGGGAAGGCTACGAAGAGCTAAGAGAGCTTGCGAAAAATTGCCCAAAATACGGCAATGACAAAGATGAAGTCGATGACATCGCCCTTGAAGTTGCGAACCATTTTTATAGCGAGATACATCAGTATAAAGATATATTTGGCTCACCTTTTAACACGGCGTTTATGGGTATCTCTAATTACATTCCGATGGGCAGAGTGCTTGGCGCAACCCCTTGCGGCAGAAAGAACGGCGAGCCCTCGAGCGAGGGTGTATCGCCATATGTCGGCACGGATACGTCAACACCGCTTGCGGCAATGAAGTCGTCGGCGAAGTTAAATCAAGAGATACATTCGGGCGGCACGCTTCTTAATTTGCGGATAAACCACGAACTTGCGGCGACAAAGAGGGGGCAGGCAAACTTGGGAGCGATGATACAGAGCCTGTTTTCACTCGGTGCATTTCATGTGCAGTTTAATTGTATCTCGAGCGATTTATTAAAAGATGCGCAGAAAAATCCCGACAACTACAAGGATTTACTTGTTAGGGTGGCAGGTTACTCAACGCAGTTCGTCAATTTGTCGAAGTCTATGCAAGACGCAATTATTGCAAGAACAGAACATGCCCTTGCGTAAGGAGGCATTATGGACGGTTATGTGATGCAGGTGCAGGACTTTTGTGTCAACGACGGCGAGGGGATAAGGAGCACGGTGTTTTTAGCGGGATGTCCGCTTCGTTGCAAGTGGTGCGCAAATCCTGAGGGACTGACTAAAACAAATGACATGGTCAAAAAGATGTCTTGCGAAGAAGTGATACATCAAGTGCAAAAGCAGGATATTTTCTTTAGAAATTCGGGTGGTGGAGTTACATTTTCAGGCGGTGAAGCGACGGTGCAACTTGGCTTTTTAACAGAGATAGTCGAGCGCTTTTATGACGCTGGATACAATTTAGCGATAGAGACTTGCGGATACTTTTGCTTTGAAGAAGTTGCGCCCATACTTAAGAAAATGAACTTGATTTTCATGGATTTTAAGCATATGGACAGCAAAACGCATAAGCGTTTTACAGGCGTCGAGTGTGACTTGATAATGGAGAATTTGATTAAGACTGCAAAACTTGGAATCGATATGGTCGTTCGCATACCTGTGATTGAGGGGGTTAATGCGGATTGTGCAACACTTGGCAATATGTTTGACTTTATTTGTGAAAATATGCCTGATGCAAAAATTGAACTGTTAAAATATCATAAACTTGGCGAGAAGAAATATGAACACTTGGGACTTGACCTGCCGAGCGAGAGTTTTGGTGTGCCGACGGAAGACAGAATGGAACACTTTCGGCATATGGCACAAGAAAAAGGTCTGTGCGTGGTTTCGTATTAGTTTCAAAAAAAATAAATAATGGGGGAAAGAAAAATGACAGCAAAACCAAGTATGCAAGAACTTGCGATGTACATCGACAGCATTAGAGGGGAGGTGATCGAATTTTGGAGAAATATGGTGAACTACTACGGAATGAGATATGAGCATGAGCACATGGCAGAGCTTGCTGAGTATATGAAAACAGCATTTGAGGGAGCTGGGATGGAAGTTGAACTTGTGCCGACCTATGAAGGAGTGGCTCCATATCTGTACGGTGTTTACAACAAGGAGTCGACAGAAAAAGGAGTTGTGTTTTCAGGCCATTACGATACTGTGTTTAATAAAGGGCATTTTGGTGAAAACCCTTTTACCGTAGAAGGTAATATTGCAAGAGGGCCGGGCGTGCTTGACATGAAGGGCGGTATTGCAATTTCTTTTGCGGTAGCAAAAGCACTAAAACATTTCGGATTTGACGCTTGTCCCGTAAAGGTATTCTATTTCTCTGATGAGGAGGGGCTGCCTGTTGAGGGGAAGATGAGACCAAAGCATCTTTTTGCTGAAAAGTGCTCCGGTGCACGAGTGGGATTAAATATGGAGACAGGGTTACCTGGAGATCGCCTGTGTATAGGAAGGAAGTCAGCTTCAATAGGAGAGGTAACAGTAACGGGAGTTGCGGCACATGCGGGAGCAAATTTTAAAGATGGCAAAAATGCAATCGAACAAATGGCACACCTAATTCCTAAAATACAGGCATTAACGGATTTGGAGCGTGGACTCACTGTTTCTTGCGGCTTGATTTCGGGTGGAGTTGTACATAATTCAGTGCCTGATTTGTGTAAAATTTCTATTGATATTAGATTCTTGAAAAACGAGGACGGAGAATGGACAAAAAAGCAAATTGAGGAAATTTGCAAAGTTACATATGTCGAAGGAACTAACACTAAATTTAAATATATTCCGTTTATGCCTGCTTACGAGACGACTGACGAGATTCTTAAATTATTTGAATTTGTCAAGGCAGTTTCAGAAGATGTTAAGCCGACAATTAAAGAGGGTGTCGTGCTCGGCGGAGCATCTGATGCTTCGCTTTTTGGTGCGGCAGGAATACCGGCGCTGTGCTCTTGTGGCGTAGTCGGAAATCACAATCATGCACCCGCAGAATATGCAGAAGTGGAATCAATATTTGACAGAGCAAAGTTGTATACAAACATGATTTACAGGATTGATGAATTTGAAGGTTAATGCGTGTAAATATACAAGTTTATACCAAGCTAATCTCAATTACAGTCAATAGTTTAGGAAAAGGAGTCATTTATGAGTAATATAGTTGAAATCCGCTGGCACGGCAGAGGCGGACAAGGAGCAAAAACTGCGTCACTATTACTTGCGGACGCGGCTTTTAACACGGGCAAATTCGTGCAAGGATTTCCTGAGTATGGTCCTGAGAGAATGGGAGCACCGATGACAGCGTACAACAGAATAAGCGATGAGCGTTGCACGGTACACAGCAATATTTACGAGCCGAATTATGTGGTCGTTGTGGACAGTACTTTGCTTTCGGCAGTCGATGTTACGAAGGGACTTAAAGAGGATGGTGCGATTATTGTCAACACCAATAAAAAACCCGACGAAATTCGAGATAAACTTAATGGATATAAAGGCAGAGTGTGTACAATTGATGCAGGTGTAATTGCTGAGGAAACAATTGGGAGGAACATTCCGAACACACCTATGCTTGCGGCAGTAGTTAAGGTCAGCAACATTATCCCCGAGGACACTTTCCTTGCGGATATGGAGGAGAGCTTGAAACATAAATTTGCGACAAAGCCACAAGTAATCGACGGAAACATGAAAGCACTCAAAAGAGCAATGCAGGAGGTGGCTGAATAATGGCTAATATTAAAGCGGCAAGCATTAACGAAAAGTCTACATATAAAGAGCTAACCATTGGCGGTTCTATCTTTGAGGGCGGCACGACAGCAGGAATGAACACAGGCGACTGGAGAACTAACATTCCCGTATTCGTAGCTGATAAATGCAAGCACTGTATGCTATGCGTACCCGTGTGCCCCGATTCCTCAATCCCCGTAAAGGACGGCAAAAGAGAGGACTTCAATTTCTTTCACTGCAAGGGCTGCGGTGTGTGCTTTAGGGTTTGCTCGTTTGGGGCAATAACTTTCGGAAAAGAAGAGAAATAAGGAGGATAGAGAGAATGAATATACGAGAGAGACTCTCGGGTAATGAAGCGGTTGCAATTGCACTCAAACAAATTAACCCCGATGTAATGGGCGCATTCCCGATTACACCGTCAACGGAAATTCCGCAGTATTTTGCGCAATATGTATCAAACGGACAAGTTAATACAGAGTTTGTTGCGGTGGAGTCGGAGCACAGTGCAATGTCAACTTGCATGGGCGCTCAAGCGGCGGGCGGTCGTGCTGTTTCGGCGACTTCCTCGGCAGGGCTTGCTTTGATGTGGGAAATTCTCTATGTTGTGGCATCGGCAAGACTTCCTGTAACACTCGCCTGTGTAAATCGTGCATTGACAGGGCCTATAAATATTAATAATGACCATTCTGACTCAATGGGTGCAAGGGACACGGGTTGGATTCAACTTTACGCAGAGACAAACCAAGAGGCATATGACAATATGTGCCAAGCTATGCGAATTGGAGAGCACATTGACGTTCAACTGCCTGTAATGGTATGTCAAGACGGATTTATCACTTCTCATGCAATTGAGAATATTGAGTTACTTGACGATGAGAGTGTGAAGAAATTTGTCGGGGATTATCGCCCCGAAAACTATCTGCTCAAAGCGGAAAATCCGATGTCGGTAGGACCGTATGACTCCCCTGCTTATTACATGGAGCATAAAAAACAGCAAGCAAACGCAATGATAAATGCTAAAAGGGTCATTCTTGACATTGGCAAAGAGTTTGCGAAAATCAGTGGTAGAGAATACGGCTTCTTTGAGGAATACATGATGGAAGATGCTGAGTGCGCTATTGTCGTAATCGGCTCGACTGCCGGAACTGCGAAAGAAACCGTAAACAGACTTCGCAAAGAGGGTAAAAAAGTCGGACTTATAAAAATCCGTGTGTTCAGACCGTTCCCAATGGAAGAAGTGGCAAGTGCCCTTAAAAATTGCAAGGCTGTTGCGGTTATGGACAAATGCGAGGGCTTTTCTGCAAACGGTGGTCCCTTGTTCCAAGAAATCAGAGCAGCTTGTTATGATCTTGATACAAGACCTGAGATTATAAATTATGTGTACGGGCTTGGCGGTCGTGATGTTCGAGTTGATGATATAACTTTGGTTTACAGCGAACTCGACAAAATCGTAAAAACTAAAGACAAAGGCGAAATTTACCGTCATTTGAGCGTGAGAGAGGGATAGGAGGATAGAAATATGGCTTATAATTTGAAACAAGAAGTTGCAAAACCGGAGCGTCTTGCAGGCGGACACAGAATGTGTGCCGGTTGTGGTGCGCCTGTTGCCGTGAGAGCGGTGCTTCGCGCACTTGAAACTGAAGATAAAGCGGTTATTACTGCGGCTACGGGTTGCCTTGAAGTATCCACTTTCCTATATCCATATACCGCATGGCAGGACAGCTTTATTCACAGTGCTTTTGAAAATGCAGGTGCTGTGTGCTCGGGCGTTGAGGCGGCATATAAAGCGCTTCAGCGCAAAGGCGAAGTTGAGGGGAATTACAAATTTATCGCTTTCGGTGGAGACGGCGGAACATATGACATAGGATTTCAGTCACTGTCGGGCGCTATGGAGCGCGGACATGATATGGTGTATGTTTGCTATGACAATGAGGCATATATGAATACCGGCATTCAGCGCTCGTCAAGTACGCCTATGTTTGCCGATGCTACAACTTCGCCAGCAGGCAGTGTAATCCCGGGAAAACACCAACACAAGAAAGACCTTACGGAAATTATGGTGGCTCACGGTATTCCCTATGTTGCCCAAACGACTTTCTTGACAAATATGAAAGATTTGCATGAGAAAGCAAAAACAGCACTTTATACACCAGGAGCTGCATTTTTGAACATAATGGCACCGTGCCCGAGAGGTTGGCGTTACAGCGAAGATTTGCTCATGGAAATTACAAAGCTTGCGGCTGACACTTGTGTATGGCCTTTGTATGAAGTTGTTGAGGGCGAATATCGTCTTACATACGAGCCAAAAGAAAAGCTCCCTGTTGAAGAGTATCTATCAAAGCAGGGTAGGTTTAAGCACATGTTTGCCAAAGGTAATGAGTGGATGATTGAAGAAATCCAAAAGAATGTTGATAAAAAGTGGAATGCGCTTATCAAGAAAGTTAAATAAGGTTAAATTTTTCTGCATGCGAATTTAATATTACAAATATTTTAAGTTGAAAGGAAGAACAATTATGGGAACAATTTCAGAGAGTTTTGGCATGTGGCTAGCTAGTAGCGTCATGGTCATTGTAGTCGTGGTGCAAAGTATTTTGTACTTTAGACTTGGCAGAAGTGAAGCAAAGAAACTTAATATACCTGATGATAAGGTAAAAGCAGGTATTCGTGCAGCCGGTATGACGGCGATTGGTCCAGCGCTTGCAGCGGTAATCGTGTTACTGTCACTTGTTGTAATGGTGGGAGCACCAACAGCATGGATGAGACTTAACGATATCGGTGCGGCGAGAACAGAGATGGCGGTTGTATCAATGACTGAATCTATATTACCAGAAGGTGCTTCTGAGGAAATGGGTTTTGTCTTTGCAAACTGGGGCATGGCATTCAACAATGTAGGTTGGATGATAGTTGCGCTTTTTGCAGCAACAGGAATGGGAAAAGCTGTTGAGAAAATGAATACAAAATATAATCCGCTACTTGTAAAAGCTGTAATGGGCGGTGCGGCATTTGGTTTGTTCGCATATCTTGTTTCAAACGCAACAGTTGGAAAGCCAAGCGCATCATGGATTGCTGCGGGAGCATCTGCTGTTGCAATCTTAATAATAAATAAGCTTCTTGGCAAGTATCGAACGCTCCAAGAGCTTTCGCTCGGAATTGCAATGATTATCGGAATGATCTTTGGATCAATATTTACGGTTTAGGAGGTTGATGATATGAGTGAATTTAATAAAAAAGTTGTGCGATTAGGTACACTTACGGTAACTTTAGCGATAATCGCAAACTTTGTACCTGTTTTATATCTATGGCTTGTCGAAGGACTTATCCCGACAGGTGAGCAACTTGTAACAATTTACAGCACGGTGTTCGCTGCATTTGCTATTAGTTGGGTCGTTCAACCACTATCATACTATGGTGGTTTTGGAATGGTTGGTACATATATTTCGTGGGTAGCCGGCTCTGCTGCGGATGTCAGACTTCCAGCTATCAGCATGGCACATAAGGTTACTGAAACTGAAGCAAACACACCTGAGGGTGACGCTATCGGCGCAATGGGTGTCGCTACATCTGTATTTGTAACAGTTGCCATTGTTTCGCTATTTTCTCTTGTAGGTTCAGTTGTAATTCCAATGTTGCCTAAAGTTATTACTGATTCATTCACATATATGCATCCGGCACTGTTTGCGGCTGTATATACAAATATGGCAGTTAAAGACCTTAAAGTGGGTGGTTCTATTTTGGCAATCGGTATATTCTGTC
The DNA here is from genome assembly GCA_964370145.1 of uncultured Oscillospiraceae bacterium. GTDB lineage: Bacteria > Bacillota > Clostridia > Oscillospirales > Feifaniaceae > CAYJIE01. Next base: position 8,471 of record CAYJIE010000056.1, on the reverse strand, counting down.
GCGCATTCCTTCCGACAATCGGAGTTCCAAGTGCGTGGTTAACACTTATTATAGTTGTCCTTGGTATGGTATGCGCAGGAGGTCTTCAAAAGTCTAAAACTAAAAAAGAGGAGAGCAAGAATGTTTGATATTAAATTAGTAGGTGGCTTTGTAATTGATGGTGTTGGCACAGATAGATATATCGCTGATGTTGGTATCGTGGCGATAAGATTGTAAAAATCGGAGACCTAAAAAATGAAGAGGCAAAAAAGACTATTGATGCAACCGGAAAAATCGTTTGCCCTGGATTTATAGATATGCATACTCATTCTGATGTGACTTTGATATATGATCGCAAGGCGAGCAGTATGGTTTATGAGGGTGTTACAAGTAATGTTATCGGAAACTGTGGAATTGGCGTTGCCCCAATAAGTGAAGACAGAAAAGCTGACTTGATCAGCTATCTTAGCACTCGCCTTATCGGTACAATACCTGTTAAGCTTGAGCTTCCGTGGAACTCGTTTTCGGAGTACTTGGCAGTGCTTGAAAATAATCCGCCCGCAATTAATGCTATTCCGCTTGTATCTCAAGGCGCAATTCGCATAAATGAAATGGGATTTGCAAAAGAGAAACCGACACCAGAGCAACTTTCAAACATGAAAGCCGAGATTAAAAAGTGCCTCGACGACGGCTGTGCCGGCCTTTCGAGCGGACTTGTCTACCTTCCGGGCGAATATAGCGACGCTGACGAGCTTGCCCAGCTTGCAAAAGAGGTTGTACCTTATGATAGTTTTTATGTAACACATATTAGAAATGAAGGTTCAAACTGCTTTGCGGCACTCGATGAAGCAATTGAAACTGCTAAAAAAGCGGGCTCTGCACTACATATTTCGCATCTTAAAATGATGGGGGCTGACATGTGGGGCAAGACAGATGAGCTGTTTGGAAAAATTGACGCTGCAAAAGCAAAAGGAATGGACATCACCTTTGATGCATATCCCTACACTAAAGGCTGTACATCATTGGGTGCTTGTATGCCGCCGTGGACATTTGAGGGTGGTACACCGAATATGCTCGAGCGCATAAAAGATCCCGATATAAGAAAGCGTATTATCAAGGAGATCGAGGAGGGAATCCCCGGCTGGCAAAACTTTATAAAGACTTGCGGCTCTTGGGACAGAATTATTTTTGCCAATACAAATACCGAAGAGGGCAAAAAGCTACTTGGCAAGAGTATTGCGCAAGCGTGTGAAGAGCAGGGCGGTAAAGACCCCTATGAGTTTGTGTTTGACACATTAATTCAAGAGAGCGGAAGAATTCAAATTTTGGCGCACTCAATGGATGATAAAGATGTGGACACAATCATATGTCACCCCGATACGATTATCGGTTCAGACGGTATGAATTTATCCATGGAGGGAATCCTTGGAACAGGAAGTCCACACCCAAGATCATTTGGTACACATGGTAGAATGTTGTCATATTATGTTCGTGAGAGAGGGTTTTTGACATTTGAGCAAGCGATAGCAAAAATGACATCAAAGCCTGCTGCGAGACTGCGAATTAAGGATAGGGGCGCACTAAAAGAAGGATATTTTGCAGATGTGGTTATGTTTGACCCTGAAAATGTAAAAGATATGGCTACATTTGAATCACCAAAGCAATATACAAAAGGAATTGAAGCTGTTATCGTAAATGGCGAAATCGCACTTGAAAATGGTGTTCAAACAGATGTCACATCTGGACGTGTAATTCGCGTAAGATAGTGGTGGGTTGAAGCTTAATTTAGGCGGATTAATTTTTAAGTTATAGACGGCAACGAATATGTCGGGTTTCATTAAATTGTCGCCTCCTAAAATAATAGAACAAGGGCAGATACCCTCATAATAGAGGGTATCTGCCCTTGAGTTCAATAAGGATATGAGGTAAAAGAGAAAAACGATACAAAAATGTTGATATGATATAATAGATAGAGGGAATAGTTATGTTTGTTAAGCTAACGCGGAAGTTTGTATAACTGTTGTCAAAATATACGCAAATATGCGGTTCTTTGTGTTTATCTTCGATGATAGACATTATGTCTTTTGCTCGCGGGGACGGTGCAGGGCAAGGGACGGGGAATGGAATGTGTCGAACAAGACACTGTACATTGCGATGAACTATCAAGCGGAGCGAGCTAAGTTGAACAGCGATATGACTGACGGAATTGTAGAGCGGCTTATTTCACTGGAAAACGAGATGAACAGACTACGTTATTATGTAAGTTTGTTAGAACCTCGGTTTGAGAGCATAATCCGACTGTACTATTTTGAGAGAAGTTTGCGGGACGAAATTGCCGATATGTTAAGCTGCTCAGTGAGAACGGCACAAGCTTTCAGAAAGCAAGCTGTGGAAAAAATAATTGAGACTTACCGCTTTGTGCAAGGTGAGCTATGAAAGTTGCACAAAAATTTCGCACTTTCTGCGCAAAAGTTTCGTGAAATTTTAGCGCTTTGGGAGCTTGTCATTGCACATTCTTCTATGCTATAATTAAGCTGCTGATTTTGCTTTATGTCTCAATGATGTTAGCGGATTTTAATCCAAGCGGTATCAACAATTGGACACATGCCGCCAGTGAGCTTGCTATCATTTTGATATACGGACTAATCGTGCAGTACTTCAAGCGAAAAAAGAAAAAGAGGCTTTTCCCGGAGAATACTGTTGAAGAATAACCGCAAAAGATTATTTTATGAAAAATATTTTATGCAGCTTTTTTGCAAAAACGTGCCAAATGAATGACCATATCAGTTTCAAACATTTTAACTTGGAATGTCGAATTGATATGGTTTTTTGTTATGCCTAAAGCCCAGTAAGCACAAGGGTTTAATCGTTTTCTGTTTTATCAGTTTGTCCAATATTAAAAATTGCAGTTTTTCTTAACACCCAAAGTTAATTTGTTTCTCTTCTAAAAAACCCACCTCGCTAATTATTTACAAAATAATTTTAACTAAGTTTAAGGTTTGTGTTATAATAATACATACGAGGTGAAGTTATGAGAATATTATTATGCGAAGATGAAAAAGAACTCTCGAGTGCTCTCCAAAAAATATTAAAACACTACAACTACTCTGTTGACGCGGTTTATGATGGTGAGGAGGCGCTCGCATATTTAGATGCTGAAAATTATGATGCTGTGATTTTGGATATTATGATGCCCAAAATTGATGGGCTTACTGTCCTTAAAACTGTCCGTGCAAAAGGCAATCTCATCCCGATTATCATGCTTACGGCAAAATCACAAGTTGATGATAAAGTAACAGGGCTTGATTTTGGTGCAAATGACTATCTTACAAAGCCGTTTGACACTAAGGAACTATTGGCGAGGCTTCGTGCAATTACAAGAGCGGCAAGTGACAGCAGCACCTCCATTTTAGTTGCTTGCGATGTGCATCTAAACCGAAAAACCTTTGAGCTGTATAGCGAAAAAAATTCATTTAAGCTTGCAAGCAAAGAGTTTCAAATGATGGAGATGCTCATGATGAACAAAGGGCATATCATTCCAACCGAGCGATTTTTAGAAAAAATCTGGGGCTATGACAGCGAGAGTGAAATTAATGTCGTATGGGTATATATCTCCTATCTTAGGAAGAAATTGTCGCTTCTTGAAAGTGATGTAAAGATTAAAGCCACTCGTAACACCGGCTATTCCTTGGAGGTGCCAAATGCTTAAAAAACTACAAAGAAAATTTGTGTTGCTCACAACTGCAATAAGCGTCATTGTTATGCTCCTTATCGCAATTTCAATAAATGTTGCGAACTATATGTCTATTATGAGCAGTTCTGACGAAGTTTTGAACTTGCTAATGCAAGGTGACTTGAAAATGGGTGAGCCATTTAGCCCACGGGGACGATTTCCGACAGAGATTGCCTTCACCACGAGGTTTTTCACTGTGCGCTCAAACGCAAATGATGTAATTGACCATATAGACACAAGGAATATCAGCTATGTTTCGTCTGACGAAGCAATAGAATATGTGACTTTTGTGAATGAGAGCACAGAAGACAGTGGCATTGTCGATAATTTTAGATATATTAAATCCGAAAATCAAATCGGGTACACATATTTCTTTCTTGACATAGAAGAAGATTTCATCGGATTTGAAACCTATATGTATTACTCAGTGCTTATTTTAGTCGGAGCTATCATTTCGATATTTATTTTGTCACTTCTTTTATCAAAAAAGGCAGTTGCACCGATTGCAGATAGTTATGAGAGGCAAAAGGGTTTTATTACAAATGTGAGCCATGAGTTTAAGACACCGCTTGCAATTATTAAAGCCGATTGCGATGTAATTGAGATTGAAAGTGGCGAAGGCGAGTGGACTGACAGCATAAAAACACAGATTACAAGACTTGATGCTCTTGTAGAAAATCTTGTTTCACTCACAAAGCTTGATGAAAAAATTAAGCTTATCAAAACGGATTTTTCACTATCCGATGCAATAGAGAGTACGGCGAGCGAGTTCTGTGCGGCTATTAAAAGTGCAGGGCTTGGTGCAGACTTAGACATTGAAAAAAATGTAACTTACAGTGGAGATGAGCAGTATATAAAAAATTTAGTTACAATACTTATAGAAAACGCAATAAAATATGCGTTGCCGGAAACAAACTTGAAGCTAAGCTTGCACACAGTCGGAAGCAAGAGGATATTTAGTATAGAGAACTCATGTGAGGACATTGAAATTGGGAAACACAGTGAGTGGTTTGAGCGTTTTTATCGTGGGGATAAGTCACGAAACAGTGAGAAAAAGGGATATGGTATCGGACTGTCTGTCGCAAAGGCCATTTGTGATTTGCACGGAGCCAAAATATCAGCCGAGAGCAAAAGTGGCAAAGAAATTATGATTACAGTAATTTTTTAAGTTATGTTTAAGTTTAATATGCGAAAATCACCTTACAGTACAGTGTATGGTGATTTTTTTGAATTTTTTTATTTTAAGGTAAGTTTAAGGTAGGCAAATTATAATAAACTTGTAAAGCACGAAAAGGAGCGATGACAATGACACAAACAAATTTTAAGAGATATGAGCTAAAGTATATATTAACGGTAGAACAGTATGAAACCTTGCTAAAGCAAATGCCATCTGATATTAAACTTGACAGTTACGGAAGGCATAAAATTTCCAACATCTATTTTGATACCGAGGATTATCGAATTATAAGGCACTCTTTAGATAAGCCAAAGTACAAGGAAAAACTGCGAGTGAGGTGTTACGGAGAGCCAAGCGAGGACGCAACCGCTTTTATTGAATTAAAGAAAAAGTTTGGCGGGGTGGTTTATAAGAGGAGAATTTATTCACAGCAAAACAAAGTGTTTGCATATCTGTGTGGGGGTGCTGACACTGTGGAGGAGTCGCAGATATTAAGCGAAATTGATTACTTCAAAAATTGCTATGATGATATAAAACCCAAAGTTTATTTATCATACGAGCGAGAGGCATATTTCTCAACACAGGACGAGAATTTTCGACTCACATTCGACTTTAATATAAAAGCAAGGGACAGTGAGGTGTCACTTTACAGCAGTGAATGTGACATGGAAGTTTTATCCGATGAATATGTACTACTTGAAGTTAAAACCGTTATGGGACTGCCAAGTTGGTTTTTAGAATTTTTAAGCGAAAACTTCATTTATAAAACTTCATTTTCTAAATACGGAACAGCATACAAAAGGTACTTTATGCCGCAGTTTATAAATAGTTTAGGGAGAGTTGCACATGCTTAGTGAATTTTTCGGCAGCGTATTTGATTCGACTGCCGCTGTAAATATAAATGTCGCAGATTTTCTAATCTGTATGGCATCGGCTATCGTTTTAGGCATGTTTATGGCTAAGATGTATGCACTGAAAACAAAAAGCACAAAGAGCTTTGTCGTAACGCTTGCACTGTTACCGCTCGCTGTTGCAATGGTTATCATCATGGTAAACGGAAACATCGGTACAGGTGTTGCAGTTGCAGGGGCGTTTAGCTTAGTGCGATTTCGCTCAGTGCCGGGAACCGCAAAGGAGATTATCGCAATTTTCACAGCAATGTGTACGGGGCTTACGGTCGGCATGGGTTACATCGGCTTTGCGGTGCTGTTTTCCGTTATCGCTTGTCTGTTTGCCCATCTCCTAAATATAGCAAACTTTGGCGAAGAAAAGAATAACAAGAGTCGCACACTGCAAATCACAATCCCTGAAAATCTTAATTATACCGATGTGTTTGATGATATTTTTGAGAATTTCACAAAAGAGGTAAAATTAATATCGGCAAAAACCACCAATATGGGAAGCTTATTTAAGCTTAGCTATGAAATTGAACTTAAAGATGTGGCAATGGAAAAGCAGTTTATTGACGCACTTAGATGCCGAAACGGCAACCTTGAAATTGTCATAGGAATAGGGGAATTATTTATTAACGGATTATAAGTTATTAACTTGAAAGGAAATATATTATGAAAAAATATTTAGCAATTATTACAGCAGTTACCATGCTCACCTTAGTGGGGTGCGCAACCACAAATGAAGCGGATACTTCAGCTGATACAACAGGTCAAACAACACCGCAAACTAATACACAAACTAAAGTTGAGGACTTGTCAGTAAACCAAAGTGTATCGACAGAGGCGCTAACTTTCCCAAGCGAGGATTATACAAAAGACTTAGGCGAAAGTGTGACTTTCTCCGATGGTGAAGAAATATTAATCACCAAGAGCGGAACTTATGAATTCACAGGTGATTACACAGAAAGCACAATTACTGTTAATGTCAACAAAGACATAGATGATGGCATTGTTTATCTTGTGCTAAATAATGCAAATATCGAGAGTGAGGCAGGCACGCCGATAAATATTATCGAGGCTAAAGATGTCATCATTGTTCTTGATGGTGAAAACAGCGTAACTCAAGGCGAAATTAACACAACCGACACAGAGTTTCCGTCATCTGCTATTTACTCAAAAGCAGATACCGTTATCACCGGTGACGGAAGTTTAAGCGTGACAACTTTGTATCAAGATGGAATTAACAGCCGTGATGACCTTATTATTGATGGTGGCAGTATCACCGTAAATGCAGTAGAGGACGGAATTGTGGGCAAGGATTTGCTTGCTATCAGTGAAGCTACTATCACTATTGACGCAGGAAAAGACGGGCTTAAGTCGTCAAATGATGAGGACTTGGACAAAGGGAATATAGTTATTACAAGTGGTGATTTTCATATCACAGCTGAAAACGATGCAATTAGCTCTGAAAATATTTTGCAAATTGACGGGGGAGAGTTTGAACTTGCTTCAGGTGGGGGTTACGCAGGGATAATTAAAACTCCTTCAAGTGGTGGCATGGGTGGCGGCCGTGGAGGCTTTAACCCAAATACGAACACATTTGATGATGAAAGCGACGATGTGACACTTGATGAAAGTATGAAAGCATTAAAAGCAACTAACAATGTGATTATAAGCGGAGGAACATTCAATATTTCAGCATATGAAGATGCTGTGCATTCTGATGGGGATGTGACTATAAATGGTGGAGAGATTTCAATCAATACCGGAGATGACGGTGTACACGCCAATGACACTGTAAATATAACAAATGGCACTATAAATATCGAAAATTGTTTTGAGGGTATTGAGGGCATTGTTGTAAATATCAGCGGTGGGGATATTTCGATAAACGCTGACGATGACGGTATAAACGCAAGTTCAAGCACCGGTGGAGTTATTATATCAGGTGGAAATATTGATGTTTCTTTTGGTCAGGGTGGCGATGGCATTGATTCAAATGGAACTTACACCCAAACAGGTGGCGACATTGTTATCACTGCAACAGGCAGTTCTGATGCCATGAACGCACCTCTTGATGTTGACGGTACGGTCACAATGAGCGGTGGCACGATAGTAGACGAAAACGGAAATGCTGTTGAGGCAACGGGCCATGGTGGTGGTATGAGACCAAGTGGTAACCAAGGTGGCATGGGCGGTATGAGACCCAGTGGAAATGGGGCTATGCCGGAGGGTGATGTTCCTCAGGGCTTTGGTGGTAGAGATGAGCAAAAACCACCCACTATGTAGCTGAAATATGTTTGAATAATTAATAAAAAGCATAGAAAAAGCGATTAATATAGGTAATTATTTTATCCATAATGTATAAGTGATAATTGCTTTCAAAAATAGTGATATATTGAAGTCGAACTTCCGTTAATTAGCAATCAGGGCGACTCTTAAAACGGGGTAGGGGTTCAGTTTGGTACACGCTCTCCAAAAAACCCTTGAAAACACTGAGTTTTCAAGGGTTTTTGTTGCTTTAATAAGGACAACAATTTTATAATTGAAACAATATTATTTCGATTTATGTGACAAATTTTCAATTTTATATTGACAAATTAAGGGAAATGTTTTATTATACTCTGATATGTTTTTGCGTATGGTCGGATTGAGGAAATAAATAGGGAGAGTATTATGCGTAGTTATG
>CAYJIE010000055.1:0-15692 GCA_964370145.1 uncultured Oscillospiraceae bacterium | reverse complement strand
CATAACAATGAATTTGTAAATTCATTTGAAGTTAAACCCCTCTGCGCGCAGAGGGCTTGTTCAAATCCAACGAACACGAGGTTCGTTCTCCGCAACCATAAGAAAACCTCACTTGATTGTTAAAATCGAGTGAGGTTTTTTGTGTTGTTATGATGATTGTGGTGAGAGGAAGGGGTTTAAAAATCTGAACTTCACAACCCCATTTGCGTGGAAATTTGGGTGAGCATACATGCAACTTGCGTGGAAGTCGCACGGAGTTTGCGTGGAAGTTGCATGTACACTCCACGCAAACCAAATACCTTCGACCATTTACTGACGGTTTAAGAATATATTACTAATTCACTTTAACGTCAATGCGCCTTGTGGCTCACCTACATCCGTTATGTCAACGCCATTTATCTTGCAAAATGTTCCAAAAGTTCGCTTATCAGCACTTCATCTTTAGTGCCTTGTTTTACTCGTACAATGTCTTTAAGAACTTGAACCGCCGTTTCATCTTCGAAATATCTAAACAGACCCGAACTCCACCTTGCTACTGTGATGTCATTATCATTTTTATGATAATTCCAAAATAACACTTACTTGCAAAGTTAAGACAAAAAGAGTTACACAACCATATTTAAGCCACTTTCACAAAAAAATACAAAGACTTCCATTGGCTTATAAAAATTTTATCATCTGCAAAACAAACTATCATAAAATATTTTTTCGTTTTAAGTTGAAGCGTCTCAAAAAATTGCCGATTTAAAACTGCGTATTGTAAAGCTAACAGCATCACAATACGCAGTTTTTCATGAATATTAACTAAACCTCAAGCTCTAATAGCGGTGCATGCTGTTGTGCGCCATAAACATCTCTGTCAAAACAAGTGCCCGAGGGGACAGGGCGCAAAAAAGTCACTTTTATTCCCAGCGCTTTGTCAAAACACACCACAGCATTTACATTTTCTTTTGGAATATTATATAAGCTCGATATGCTATCCTGCGTGATTTTTCCACTATCTCTCACTCTTTTATAGTTCTCCTCGCTGTCAAAGAGTATATCGATAGTAAGTTCAAACGGCCCTGAATTTTTACTTCTGAGCACTTTTACAAGATTTGACAATTTATCCATTTTGAACAGCCCCCATTTCAAAATATTCAATCGGGAAGCAGATGTTTCCATTTTCAACTTCCATGAGGTGATAAACCGAAAATTCATATACTGCCCCAAAATTTACATCACTTGGTGCAAAGGGGAAGGCGAGATTGCCGGCGGTTGCCTTTCTTCCCTCATATCCAAAATGTAATAGCGAGGAGCGCACCGAAGCACAGATTGCACTTGCAATATCCTGTGTCTTTGCAAGCACTTCAAACACCAGTCCAACCTCATGCCCTCTCGTTTTAACAGGCTCTAAGTCGCCCATAACACCGTTTATTCCGTAGTTTATGAAGTTTATATCATAGTCCTCTTTTGGGATTTCGCTGTAATAACTTCTGACATCATTTTTTACAATTTCCTCGACCTCTTCAAGTTTGGAAATTAAAATCGGGTCACGGATTCCAGCTACGACAAAACTTCGATATGCGACCTGTCTTGCGCCTTCAAGCTTAATTTTATATACATCGGTATATGAAATTTTACTGCCACTGACTGACACCTTGCCCTCGCCAAGCTCAAAGAACTCACAGGCAAAGAGATTTAGCACAATCCCCGGCCCATGTAATATATATGGGTGGTCTTTTTCATAAAAAGTATGCGCCGCTATGGAAACCTTTGTACATGCTCTCTTTTTATTTGTGGGATAGACTTCGAAGTGGTCATCAAAAATAACACCCATCATGCAGTCTTTGCCGCTTCCGGGCTCTGCGGCAATTGCTCCGCACTCCAATATTTTACCAAGATGATATGACAGCGCCGCATCACAGCCATTGTGAATAGCCACTGCCGCAAATGGGGCTGGGTCATATGCTCTGCCGCAGATTATAATGTCAGCATTATTTTTAAGAGCTTCTAACATTGGTTCTGCACCCATTTGCGCAACTACGCCATTTGTCTCATCAAGGACTTCTGCGGTAAGCTCTTTGATGTTTCTTGACATTGGGCTAATTTTATTCTCTTTAATTTTCTCTTTTATAACTTCATTATCAATATCAGCCCAAATGACAGCAACCTTTGCTTTTAAGTTTTCTTCACGCAAAATTTCTTCAACAATTTCAAGTGTCCACTGTGTATGCACTCTTGCACCACTTCCGCCTGCACTGCCGACTATTAGAGGGATATTATGAGCTCTCGTCTGTGTAACCATTATATGCAAATCTTTTTTGCAAGCAAGTCTACTTACAATAGCAACACCTGCGCCGAGCTTATGGGGCCCTGCGTCTGTCGAGCCTGCGTCCACAACTACAGCGTCGGGTTTTTCCGCCATGCCGGCTAAAAACGATTCTTTCGGGAAGCCATATCCAAGTATGCCGCAAGGGGAGAGAATCTTAAACATAAGCACTCCTTAAATTTCCTCAATTTCAAAGTTCCCAAATGCGGTGCGACCCATTGAAAGCCTAGCCATGCCATACATGCCGTATGCAAAGCTGTCATCTTCAAAAGTAAGCACCAATTTACCCTCGACAAAAACTTCTATCTGTGCGCCTTTAGCAATCGCCTTTACCTCATATTCTCTGTCATGCTCCCATGTAAAATCGACTTCTTTTATCAGTGACAAGCCGTGAATATCCTTGTATGCTCCAAGTTTACCGCTTTTTGTAAAGCCAACATAATAAGCTCTTGCCGCTCCCTGCGCACGAATAGCCAGCATATGGTCGTCCCCAAATAGCGGTGTTATCGTTGTTTTAACGCTGTAATCTTTAGAGAAATATGCCCCTGCGAAGGACTGCGCATAGCCGTCACTCATCGCATAGACCTTATCGCCATATAAATCCCAAGCACCGTAGTTATGTGAGAAGGGTGATATGCATCCGAAGTTTGTGCGTTGCTTTGCAAAGTCGATGCTGTATTTGCTCTTGCCGTATATTCTAAAGTCGTCAATATATATATTACCCAGTGACTTCTCCTTGCTTGAAGTGACTTCAAATAATACTCCCACTTCGCTGATTAGGTCGCCGTTTGAATCGGGAATGTCAAATTCCACCTCAATCCAATTTTCGTGCTTAAGCCTGATAAAACCTTGGAAAACATCCCTCTCCTCATTGGCAAGGCGGATATATGGTGCCACCATTGGTGCTTCAAGACCCGAAAATTGGTCAAGGTAAATTTTCATTGAAACTTTTTGCCCCGAATAGACTGTTGGTGAAAATACGGGGCTGTATCTCTCGTCAGAGAAATCTTTTCTAAGATAATATGGTTTGTAGAAAATTTTAAAACTGTCCTCTCTATCCATTCTGTCGAATTGGATTTCCAGTGAGCCTGTGCCACTATATGCATGCTTTGTGCTATGTTGTGTTTTTGCGTGGAAAGTATCAGATACACGAATATTATGAGTTGAGCCCGCAAGTTCAAAATCGAAGAAAATTTCACCCTCTTTGAAAGAATCGACAAGCTCCTTTGGTGCATCTTCCCCTGCGGTTTTATAGCCGATCAGTGCGAGTTCTTTCGCATATGTCGGAATGTCTAAAATGTTGAGTGAGCCTGCAATTGAGGACAGCACAATGGAGTCGTTTATCGGCTTGCGGTAGCGCTCGGCGAGTCCCTCGATACCGCACATTACGCCAAGTACAGTGCCGACATTTCCTGCGTTGCAGTCAGTGTCCCAACCGCACATTGTGGCAATTTCCACAGTACGATTAAAGTCGCCCTTGCCATATAGCATGGATAAGATGCATATTCCGGCATTTGGTATCATATGGCAAACGCCGAGATATTTATCATATCCCCAGTCACGCTCGAGCATATCTCTGCACGCTCTAAAGTCATCGGGATTCTCTTTATAAAACGCTTTGACCACCTGTGCCACTGCGTAATATTTTGAGGCTTTTGGCACTTCCTTAAGTGCTCTGTCCACAATGCTTTCAATGTCATTGTTTTGATACGCCTCTGAGATTGCTGCGCAGAAGAAACGAGCGCCATACATACCCTCGCCATCGTGCGAAACACTGGCTGCAATTTCGCCCAAATCAGCTGCTCTAGTAGGGTTACAAGGTGTGATGAGTCCCCATGTGTCAATGAAGATTTGACCACCGATTTGTTCTGCTAATATTTGCCCATTTTGCTTAATTGAGCCGCTTAGTGGCGCTTCAATACCTCTTTTTAGATTGATATAAGTCGTGTGCTCCGTGCTTCTGCCATAGCCGCCCCACCAAAACATACCTTTGCCATCACGAGCATAGTTAAGCCATGCACGAGCGACATCTTGCGGCTTAACATTGCCGTCTTTGGCATCGTCATACAGCGCACGAAGGAAAAACACAGGGCCATTTGCATCATCGTCTGCCGCGAAATTGATATAGTCCTTAACATAGTCGGTGATGTCACCATATGTGTCTCTTATTCTCTCATATGTCCACAGGGTAGCTTCCACAGGTGCACCAATTCTAATGCCAATATTCATGCCAAGAAATCCTGCATATGTTTTTTCCAAATAATTCTTAATCATTTTTCTCTCTCCTATATCCTATATTTTGATTATTTTATCGACTTCTTCTTTAGTCGGAATTGATATCTGAGCTCCCTTTCTCGTCACTGTTATCGAAGCTGCAGTATTGGCATATGCGATGCAACTGTCGATATCATACCCCTTTGCAAGTGTTGCAACAAAAGCCCCATTAAAAGTGTCCCCTGCCGCAGTTGTGTCAACAACTGTGACTTTTCTTGTGGCATAGTGCTTTTTCTCGTCTTTTGTAGACAAAAGTGAGCCGCACTCACCCAATGTTGTTATTATCGTCCTCGCCCCAAGTGCATGAAGTTTATCGCAAGCGTGTTTCGCACTCTCAATATCATTTACGCTCTCGCCGCTGAGGATTTCAAGCTCGCTCTCATTTGGGGTAATGTAATCAACCCCCTCCAAAATTTCCTTGGGTAAATATTTTGGCGCCGGTGCCGGATTTAGCAACACTTTTTTATTATCCGCTCTCGCAATTTCAATCGCTTTTTGCACTCCAGTTATCGGTATTTCCAGCTGCAGCATAATTATATCACTGCCTTCGATTAAACCACGATGTTTTTCAATGAAATCGGCGTCACAGGCATTATTTGCTCCTGCGACAACTACGATGCTGTTATTCCCCTCCTTCGTAACCTCAATAATGGCAAAGCCCGAGGGGAGTTCCTCCCTCGTTTCAATCTTATCTGTTTTGCAGCCGCTTTTCGCCAAATTTTCTTTTAGAAGTTTGCCGTTTTCATCTCCTCCAACTATTCCTAGAAATGAAACATTTTCTGCAAATTTTGCAGCGGCAAAAGCCTGATTGGCACCTTTACCGCCAGCGGATATACCTTCGTACTCACCCATAACGGTTTCGCCGATTTTTGGAACATTGTCCACCTTTATAATGGTGTCCATATTGATGCTCCCAATGACAAGTATGGCCGTACCCGTGTTTTTTTCCATAAAACCTCCTAAAGTTACTCAACCGGTTTATCTATTTACATTATACTTACTTATCGATATATTTCAAGTATTTTTTTGCAATTTTATAAATTTTTGTTTACATTGCACTTAAATCAGTGATATAATTGTGGAAAATGACATTAGAGGTGAAGTTATGATACAGACAATATCCGATATTGCAAGAATTGCTGGCGTGTCAAAAGCGACAGTTTCAAGAGTTATTAATAATAGTGAGAAGGGCGTCGGTAAGGAAACAAGAGAGCGTATTCTTGCGATAATCAAAGAAAACAATTACCGCCCCAACGCCCTCGCACGCTCAGTTGCCACTTCAAAGAGCATGACCATTGGCATTGTAATCCCCGACATTTCAAATCCGTTTTTCCCAAAACTCGTGCGAGGTGTTACAGACTATGTATCAAGCCTTGGGTATACCGCTCTGCTGTGTAATTCTGATTCAAATGCCGAGCTTGAAAAGCAATATGTGAGAATGTTTGAAGAAAAGCGAGTTGACGGGCTTATTCTTGTTATTGATAACAAAGAAATCCCCAAATATGTAAGCATACCCTGTGTATATCTTGATAGAGCTGCAACTGGAAGTAAGCGCGCAAGCGTCTGTATTAATAATTTTAATGGTGGATTGATTGTCGGTGAATATTTAATAAAATCAGGAGCCCAAAATATTGTATTTATAGGCGGTGAAAAAAAACTTACCAACTCCGCTCAAAGGCTTGCAGGATTTAGAGAAGCTCTAAGTGCTCATTCTTATGAGCTTGGCGATGAAGCTGTGATTTTTGGCGACTTTTCAATAAACACTGGCTATGAATGTACGAAAAAACTGATTGCGGAGAATATTAAATTTGACGCAATTTTTGCAGCATGTGACCTCATCGCCATTGGTGCGCTTAATGCCCTCAAGGAAGCTAAAATCTCTGTGCCAAGTGAAGTTCAACTTGTCGGATTTGACGATATCATGATTGCAGAGCTTATGGGAATTACCACGATTGTGCAACCGGTATATGAAATGGCAACAGAGGCAGCACGAATGCTTATTGATATTATTGAGGAAAAAACACAGACGACCAAGCATATCACAATTGAGCCCTCTCTCGTTGTCAGGGACACCACGAGAAGAAGAAAAAAACAAGTCATTTCTTAGATATAAGCGGTTTTTAAGTTAAATTTAATATCAGACAGACATTGAATGAACCATTCATATCAATGTCTGTTTTTTTATTTTAGTGCATCACTTTGTATATAATTAACAAAATTGACGCATTTATTTCTATCAAATTGTCAATTGCAAAATGTATCAATTTGATGATAAAATATAAATAATTACTAAACCGATTACGCAAATTTTTAAGGGGGATTGCAAATGGACAAAAAAGCTATGCGAAAATCCAAACTCCATGCTGATTTAGTTCAGATAAAAAGAGACCGCGTTCTATATTTAATGCTCGCCCCAACAATTATATATTTCTTTTTCTTTAGAGTGCTTCCAATCTTAAATATGCGTCTTGCATTTTTTGATTTTAAGCGCAACGGAGATTGGGTATGGGCAGGTCTAAAGTATTTTAATATCGCTTTCTCTACACCCGCATTTTTTGACATTATTGAAAACACTCTCATTATTAGTTTCATGAAATATGTCATATTGTTCCCACTCTTTGCAGTGTTCGCCATTTTGCTAAATGAAATTCGCATGAGGCGTTTCCAAAAGCTTGTGCAAGTAATTTCATATCTGCCCCACTTCCTGTCGTGGGTAGTTATCGCAGGCGTTTGGATTACTGCACTGTCACCAAGTCGTGGGATTGTAAATGAAATACTCGGCATGTTTAATGTTGAAGCTATCGACTTCATGACCAGCAAAGAACATATCCGTTGGGTGCTGTTTTGGTCGGAGGCATGGAGAAGTCTTGGTTGGGACTCTATAATTTACTTTACGGCAATTCTCTCCATTAACCCTGCGCTATATGAAGCGGCGGTTATTGACGGCGCAAACAGATGGCAGATTATCCGACATATCATTTTACCTGTACTCGTAATTCCTATGACAACGATGTTTATACTTAACCTCGGATTTTTCCTAAACGCCGGATTTGATCAAGTGTTTAACTTTGGAAATGACGCTGTAAACTCGGTAATAGATATCCTCGATACATATATATACCGCATAGGCGTTCAGACAGGGCTGTATTCACTGGCAACGGCAGTTGGACTTATCAAGGGAATAATCGGTGTTGTGCTTGTACTCATTACCCATGTATTATCAAAGCGTTTCACAGGCAAAGGCGTGTGGTAGGCGGATTGGAGTGAAATATGCGTAATAAAAACTTAACCCTTGGGCAGTGTCTGCTGACTTTACTCATGTTATTCATAATTTTCACAATGACAGTGCCACTGCTCAATATTTTAGCGATTTCGCTGTCAGACCCTTCAGTGTCACCGACAATGAGTTCTTTTGCAATCATTCCAAAGGATATCAATTTTATAAATTATGAAATTATATTAAATCACCCCACTATCATGACGGCTTTCGGCAATTCTGTCTACATAGCGATAGTCGGCACTTTCATCAATATCGCACTGACCATGATGGCGGCATATGCATTGACAAGACCAAAACTGCGCTTTAAGAAAACCATAATGACATTTCTGATTGTAATGATGGTCTTTGACCCAGGGTTGATACCAGAGTATCTCACGATTCAAGACTTGGATTTGATGAACAGTCATTGGTCAATTATTCTTCTGACAGCTGTCAATGTGTACTATCTTGTTATAATGATGCGCTACTTTGAATCAGTGCCGCAGACCATGTATGAGGCGGCGCAAATTGACGGTGCAGGGCACCTTACCACGCTTTGGAAAGTTGTTGCTCCACTCGCGAAACCGGGTATTGCGACAATAACGATGTTCTACGGTGTTGCAAGGTGGAATGAATATTTTAAGGCAGGGCTTTATATTCCCTCACCGGATAAGACGACACTTCCCGTGCTTTTGCGGCAATTTATTGTTGACAACAACACTACAATTCTTGTGGGTACAGAAAATATACTAAATTATAACAGTTTAGCTCAAGTTGATCTTATAGCGCTAAAAAATGCGACGATTGTCGTCTCGCTTATCCCTATATTACTGGTCTATCCTCTCGTGCTGAGATTTTATGCAAGAGATATTATGGGTGGCGGTGTGAAAGAATAGATAATCATGGGATTTTCCCATATTATAAGAACACAAATTTTAAAACAAATGGAGGACGAATTATGAAAAAGAACTTAGCTTTAGTATTAATCTTAGTTATGATGCTTGGTATGTTTGCGGCTTGCTCAAGCGATAGTGGTGACACAGGAGCTGATACAGGAGCTGATACAGGCACTAGCACAGGTACAGACAGCGGAGCAGACACAGGCGCAGATACTTCAATCCCCGAAGGGCAAATCGGCACAGCAGATGCTCCTGTTGAAGTAACAATATTGATGAAAGATGTTTTGCCTGACGAAGCAGATGTAATCAAACTTGTTGATGCAATTGAAACAGGCATGGCGGCAGAAAATAAATTCATCAACTTGACTTTTCTTGAGTCACCATCGGGTACATATTCGGAAGCAACTCCTATTGCTATAAGAACAGGCTCTATGAATCCTGACCTCATCTACTTCCAAGGTGGCGATTTAACACTTGGTCAAGAGGGATACTTAGAGGACTTGACACCTTACATTGACAATTCAACATATGTTAAATCAATCATGGGTGAGCATAATGTCCAATGTATTGAAAACTATCCATACTTGCTGTGGCTTGCACCTGCTAGACTTTACTTTGGTGTTATGAGAACAGACTGGGTGGAACAACTTCCCTCAGCACAAGCAACTCTAGCAGACCCGACAATTGAAAACTATCGTGCAATGTTCGAAGAAGTTGTCAACTCAGGACTTGCAGACACAGCATTTGTGCTCGATGGCTCAGTGACAAGGCTCAATCATATTTTCAATCAAGCATTTGGCGTTACAGGTGCATATATTCAAGAGGGCGACAGATATATTAGCTATATGGTATCGGAGCAAGAGCTCGAAAAACTTGAGTTCTATGCTGGGCTTTTTGCTGACGGTCTAATCGACAAAGAATACCTAACGACTGCTTGGGACGGCATGGAGCAAAAACTCTATACAGGTATTGGTGCAATGACAGCTGGCACACAAGGTACTGTTGTAAAAATTTATGATGACAAAATGGTGCAAACCAATGGCGAGCAAGCGGCACTAACAGTATTCCCACCTGCTAAAGGTGTTGGACAAGGTACAATCGGATTTGACACTTCAAAAGAGTCTCGCGGCATTGCAATCAATGCAGAGAGTGAAGTTAAAGATGCTGCATTTGCAGTGCTAGAGTATATGGCATCTCCTGATGGGCGCAAACTCGACCTGCTTGGCATTGAAGGTGACCACTACACAATAGAAAATGGGACAGTTGTTGCTTCAGACACATTTAACAGCTGGTGGCCTCGTTTCCATGAAACAAGAAACACATTTGATCCGGGCGCTACAATCGGAAATGAAATTCTTCCCGCTTCAGCGGCACTTTCCCTCGAATATGGCAA
This sequence comes from uncultured Oscillospiraceae bacterium, assembly GCA_964370145.1. GTDB lineage: Bacteria > Bacillota > Clostridia > Oscillospirales > Feifaniaceae > CAYJIE01. The sequence continues at coordinate 5,556 of CAYJIE010000055.1, read as the reverse complement.
TACATATTTCATTGGCGACCAAACAAACCTACTTCTCCCTGCAGAGCTCGCACCGCTTAATGACGCAGTTGTAAACCTCTACAATGAATTTGCAACAGATATCGTTATGGGCAGAAAAACAGCCGCTGATTTTGATGCATATGTAGCTGATTTCTATGCAAATGGTGGTGACCAAATCGAAGATTATATCAACGAAAACCTTGGCTAATTATTTAAGATAAAGCCAAACATAGCAATGCACAGTCTGCACATCTCCTCTAAAACAGGTGATGTGCAGACTGTCGGAAATACTAAAACAATATGCCATATGGCGGAATGGAGCAAAATTATGCTAACTAGAGCACAACTAATGAGTGATAAGACAAAACTTTTTGACAAGGTATACGGCTCGATTTCAGGGCTTGCGATTGGAGATTCTTTCGGTGACGCCGCGAGAAAACCCGACCAAGTTGAACGATATGGATTTACGACAGATTTTAACAAAGGTGCAACTTGGAGCACCGATGACACGGAATTTGCGCTTCTCACCTGCCAAACAATCCTTGATTGCAAGGGTGAATTGACCTCACAGGCAGTGGTGGACGCATGGCTAAAAAATGTGGCAATTCAAGACGAGTTCAAGCGTGGCGGCGGCTCGGAAATTGAAACTGCTGTCAATTTACTCCGTGGATATCGCCCACCGGACAGCGGCAGATTTGGCGCATATTATACAAGTGACGGTGCGGCAATGAGAATTGGACCCATCGGAACATATTGCGCAGGCGACCCTGAAAAAGCGGCAAGACTTGCCGAAATCGACGCCTCTGTCAGCCACTATCGTGACGGCATCTGGGGCGCTCAAGCTGTCGCTGTTGCTGTTTCTATGGCAATGGTGGACGCTGATATGGACGAGATACTAAACACAGCAATGAGCTATGTCCCAAAGGACAGCTGGTTCTATCACAATGTGGACAAAGCCTTTGAAATAATTGAAAAACAAAATGGCGATTTATACGATTCATGGATGAAAATCCACGATATTTCGTGGTCAACATATAGGGCGACAGTCGCAGAGGCGGTCACACTTGCCTTCTGCGCACTAAAACTTGAACATTCCACCTTTAGAAAAGGCATTGTCATTGCAGGCAATTTCGGGCGTGATGCCGATACTATAGGTGCGGTTGCAGGTGCAGTGCTCGGTGCAAAATACGGTGCATCAGCAATCCCTGAGGGCTGGAGCGACAGAACAAGATATCCCTCTGGAACATGCTTGCAGTTCACAAAGGGGCTTGACCTTAAAAAACTCGCAGAGCAAATGGTGGAAATTATGTAGTTGCGATGTTGCTGTTCTTAAAAAACAGCAAATCATGGAATTGACAATGTTCTTGCACAGCAATTGAAAACATCAAGAGGCGGAGGTGCTTATGGCAGGTATTACATTTAAGGACATAAAAAAGGTATACGAGGGCGGTGTAACCGCTGTCCACGAATTTAACCTCGAAATAGAGGATAAGGAATTTATTATCCTTGTCGGGCCGTCAGGTTGCGGAAAATCCACAACACTTAGAATGGTTGCAGGGCTTGAGGATATCACATCGGGCGAGCTTTTTATCGGAGAGCGCCTCGTAAACGATGTATCGCCCAAAGACCGAGATATTGCAATGGTTTTTCAAAACTACGCATTGTATCCGCATATGTCCGTCTATAAAAATATGGCTTTTGGCTTGCAACTTCGCAAAGCCCCAAAAGATGAAATTGACCAAAAAGTGCGAGAGGCGGCAAAGATACTGGATATTGAGCATTTGCTTGACAGAAAGCCAAGAGCGCTCTCAGGTGGGCAGCGTCAGCGTGTTGCGCTTGGGCGTGCTATGGTCAGAAACCCCTCGGTTTTTCTTCTTGACGAGCCGCTGTCAAATCTTGATGCAAAACTTCGTGCCGCAATGCGTACAGAGATTACAAAACTCCACAAAAAATTGCAGACCACTTTTATCTATGTAACACATGACCAAGTGGAAGCAATGACAATGGGTGACAGAATTGTCGTTATGAAAGATGGATTTATTCAGCAAGTGGACACACCGCAAAATCTGTATGAAAATCCGCATAATCTCTTTGTGGCAGGTTTTATCGGCTCACCACAGATGAATTTCATTGACTGCAAAATTATAGATAAAAACGGTCAATATTTTGCAACATTTGAGGGGTTTGAAATTTGTCTTCCAAAAGATAGATTTAGCACTGAACTGCTGGCAAAATATAGAGATAGCGAGGTCACTGTCGGTATTCGCCCTGAGGATTTGCACAGGGAGGAGAGCTTCTTAACTGCGGAAAATGCAAGTGTGATTGAAGCTGTTGTGGATATTGCGGAAATGATGGGTAGTGAGATTTATATGTATCTTAATTGCATGTCAAATCAGATTATCGCAAAAGCCCCCACACGATATGGGGCGAAAGACGGCGAGACAGTAACGCTTGCGATAAACACAAATAAACTTCATATTTTTGACAAGGAAACCACTAATTCAATTATATAAATATTACATTTCCACTTTATAAGTTTTAGAAAAGGCTAAAGGTCTACAATTGTAGACCTTTAGCCTTTCGTTAATACATGGTGCAACACATGATTTATATTAATTTTGAAATTCGAGGTAAATTATGCATTTTGATATTTTTACAATGACAATTGAAAAATTGAATTTAGAAGTAACTGTTGAAGTTATGCTCCCTGACGGCTACTATGATTCAGATGAAAGATATCCCGTTTTGTATATTAATGATGGGCAGTATATTTTTAGAGATAACGATGAGTTAGAAGAAAAAATTAGTTTGGGATATGAAATGTATTACAAAGATTACAAAGAGTTCTTGTCAAATTTAATTTTAGTTGCAATCCACGCACCTGTCGACAGGCAACGAAGAACTAAATTATACACTCCATATGAAAAAGTGTTCGAGTCTAATTTAGAAAAAGGCGCGGAAACATATATAAAAGGCGAAGGTGTGGATTATCTAAACTGGATGGCCACTACACTAAGAGAACACATAAACAAAGAATATCGCACATTGACAGAGCCGCAGTATACCGGTATTTTTGGTTTTAGTACTGGCGCATTGAGTGCAATTTATGCCCTCCTAAATTACCCACACTGTTTTTTTCGTGCAATAGCAATGAGTACCGCTGCACAAATTTGGTGGGATAAATTATCGTCTACGCTTGAAAACAGTGATTGCTCTCATGTAGAGCGCCTGTATATTGATGTTGGAACCGATGAATATGGTCGAATTTCTACTAAAGAGGACTTCTTGCTTGGCACGCAGAATATATACAATTATTTTTTAGAGAAGGGAGTTGACGAGGCAAAAATACAGTACACCATCCACCAAGATTTACAACATAAAAATTCTCATTGGCGCCTTAGATTGCCTGATTCTATTCGCTGGGGCATGAAAAAAATAGGTCATATATGATATTTTTAAATTTATCTATATTTTCTCATCTTGGTGATTCAAGATTATATTGACAACTTCCTTAATTTGACCCATACAACATATCTATTACACCCAAATTTATAGAGAATTTTTCTTCATTTGTATTTCGACTAATTGATGTAAACAACCATAAAATTGTAAATGATATGCATGCTAATTGATAGCGATATCAATTAGTATGCATATTTGATTTCTATCCATTTTTCACCCCATTCCAAGTATATAATCTCTCTAAACCCCATTCCGACCACCTAAACAGCACCCTTAAAACAGCCATTTACTGCGGAAAACTCGTGTTCACAGCACCTATTACAGCACCAACACCCCATTTGCAGCACCTAAATGCGGTGGAAAAAAATGGACTTTGCAATTTTAACAAATCGCTCAACCACGCCCACTTCCCTATGTCGTTGCGCTTTCAAAGCGAACGACATTACCGGCAAAGCCTCCTGTGGGAGGCGTCGCCGGACGATGTGACTGCAAGGAGGGCTTTATGACCACAAAGCGGTTTTTCAAACCGCTTGGATTTCTCCTGCTATAATAAGTTCATAGGCAAATTTGCTCAAACCCACTTTTCGTGCTTTTCCAAGCAATCCTCACTAAGCGTAACGCCTTTGCTCGACAAAGGCGTTTTTTTCGCGAAATACCCCTTGCAAGGTCACTTTACCTTATTCCGTGGAATAAAGTCGCACAAATCGCGTACAATCGCGCGACACCGCTGAGCATTGCATTGAACTTCGTCACAAGTAAAAAATAGCTGTCATGGGGAGTTTCCAACTCACTTATTTTCAGTTTTCAGCTCAGTCAATTTCACTATTTTCTACTCACCCAAATCCCTCACCCAATTTTCAACTTTCAAGCACTTTCTTCTTTCGTTATGTCAAGATTCTTGACATTTTTTCCACCTAATTTTTCAGCAACTTTCAATCTCTCAAGTTCGTCAAACGAAACCGAATGATAAATTTCAACCGCCTCCATGATAGGTTTTATCGTGTACATCAGATTTCCATTTTGCTTTCGCCCAGCATGCGAGATAACACTTGTCGGAGCAGTTTCAATCAAACACTTTTTTTCAAGGGAGCACACATGTTTCCTCACAGTGTTGGTTGTCATTTGAACTGCTCTTCCAATAGTTTTATAACTTGGGTGACACTTAAAAGTTTTTCTATCCTCACATGAAAGAAGGAAAGCGTACACCGCGATTTCAGAAGCACTAAGACCAATTGTGAAGATTTCATTCGGAAGTAAAAAATAAAAATTACAAGGGCCTCAAAAAAATTGACACCCTTGTAATCTACCCCTTAATTATTTTATTTTAACTCAATTCCGAATGCACAGCAGCGTTTTTATATTAATTACATCTCAATATATATTGTATATTTTGTGCAATAATTCATATCCGTGTATTCGTATTAATCGTCCAGTGCGTCCACTCTCTCTTTTAAGTCTTCTGTCTGTTTTATTCCTTCGTCTATCCTATCTTGTAATTCAATCAACTCTTGCCCTGCTTCGGTCGCATAGAATTCTTCTAAAGCTTTATCTTCTCTTACTTCTTGGATATATATAAGTATTAACAACAGTAATAATCCCGCTATCAGTATTTTTAACATTGTACTCATTTGCTTTACCTCCACATTACAGCTTATTAGTGTTATTTCAAGGCAACGACAATACTCTTGCATAGCTATATTAACATAGATATGTGAAAAAATCTATACTGTAATAGGAATTTTAGAAATAATTGTTATTAGTGTGACTATCCCATATATCCTACTTGTTTGTTGATGTCACCGGGTCCATCGACGACCACGCCTACCGCTACGGTACTCGAGCTATATTCCACCCAACCGAATCCAGCAAAGTATCTTTGCTCCACTCCGTCATGTATTCTTGTGTCACCCGTTTTCGCATTCGGGTCAGGCTCGTAGTCCTGCTTATAATAAGTTTTGCTTTCATCGCCCACCGTTATTGTGATGGAAGGTTTCTTTTCTGTCCCTTCTGTTGGCTCTGTTGTGCTTTTGTTCGCCGACATCTCCTGTTTACTATAAAACCTCACTTTTTGTGTTTCTGTTGGTTGACTTCTCG
>CAYJIE010000054.1:0-16364 GCA_964370145.1 uncultured Oscillospiraceae bacterium | reverse complement strand
CATATCCAGACACAGAGTCATATACACCGGCTATTCTCGCCATATATTCCTCAACGCCCCAAAAACAACCGCCTGCAAGATAGATGGTTTTAAGCTCTTTGTTTGAATTGAAATCACTGCTTGAAGAAATCGGGGTTGTATTATCATTGGACATTGTCGCATCATCTCCTTTATTTCTAGATTGGGTTATGACCATAGTTGCAAGCATTATGACTAAAACAACTATGCCTATTAATGTGCTCTTGTTTTCCATATTTACCTCCTTGGTTAGGGTGAAAATCATTTACAAGTTAAGTTTATCATTATATTCTGAACATTTCAATAATAATTATTGTTATTATTGAAAATTATTTGTATAAATTGTAAATTAATATTGCATTTGATGTCAGTTTATGTTAATATTTGTATGAGCATTATACAACTGGAAGAAATCTAAGGAGAATTTATGAAAAAATATCTATCACTGCTTTTGACAATAGCTTTATTGTTCTCAACTGCAAGTCCCGCAGTTGCTGCAAATAAAATGGAGGCTCTACTTATCAGCATTACTGATCTTTCGGGTGAGGGCGCGGTGTTTACTGATAAAATGGGGCGTGAACTCAATTTAGAGCAAGGCTCAAGAATTCTCTCAGGATATACAATAACAACTGATGCGAGCACAAGAGTAACATTGTCACTTGATGCAAAAATTGCCGTTGTAATTGAAAAAGGTTCAGTGGTTTCAATTGATAAAAGAGGCACAAAAAATGAAGTTTTTCTCGAGTCGGGTGAGGTCACTGTTAATGTTTCTCAAAAATTGGAAGGAACTGAAGAGCTCAATGTGGCGACTTCAAATTTAGTCATGGGTGTGCGTGGCACAGTTCTTTCAATTTCAAAGAAAATTGACAACACTGCAGATGGCAACACAACCACAAAAGCGGCTGTCTATACAGGTGCGACTCAAGTGCAAGCACATGGGGAAGACTTTCCTCTTTATGCCGGATGGATTGTTATAATTGAGGAGGACCCGAAGGATAGCAATAATTTGATCATGGAAAAGCGAATGATGAATTTATACGATATGACAATTGCATCACTTGACATGATGTATGAAGATGATGAGATGATGGAATCGATTACGGATATATTGGATTATGATGAGGATGAGATGAAAGATGCCATCGAAGATATGAAATCGGAAATTGATGATTCTTTGAAAGAACAAGTTGAAAAAGAAAATGAAGTAAAAGAGCAGGTAGAGAACGAAAAAGTCGTGGATCAACTTTTCGATGCTGACGATGATGACGTTGCTGATGGCAAGGCTGATAGCGGCGATGATAGTGGCGATGATAGCAGCGATGACAGTGGCGATGATAGCAACGATGATAGCAACGATGATAGCAACGATGACAGAGGCGAGGACAGTGTCGAGGATACCCACGATGATCGCGTCGATGATCGCGACGATGATAGGGGCGATGATAGCGGCGATGATAGCGGCGATGATAGTGGCGATGATAGCGGCGAGGATAATGGGTAGCGCTCAAATTTTTAATAATATCTATTCTATGAACAAAAGCGATGTGTATACACATCGCTTTTATTTTATTAAATCTTAGTATTCATTTTTCAACTCGGCATATCTGATAAAAGCATTAATGGTAAAAGCGGTCATAACCAAAATTTCAATTATTGCTAGCGCATGATTACCACGAGAAAAATTCACTCCTGCAATTATAGCTGAAATAACGGCGCATATAGCCCACGCCACTAGTTCAAAAGAGTTTGCTTTAGCATATAAAGTCCTCTAAATATCCAGTTTTATCTTATCGTTCATGGTCTCTGAAACATACTTCCCGTTCTTTTTACGCTGTAAGACACATTCAGTGAGAAGATATTCAATTTGACCATTCAGCGAGCGAAAATCATCTTCTGCCCATGCGGCAAGCTGAGCATATAATTTCGCTGAAATTCTAAGCGGCACTTGCTTTTTTGGATCATCTGCCATTAATATAAACTCCCTGAATTTACAATTGGCTGCGCGTCCTTATTGCCGCAAAGGACGACGAGTAGATTTGAAACCATAGCAGCTTTGCGCTCATCATCCAGATGAATATTATTATTCTCATCAAGCTTTTCAAGTGCCATTTCAACCATGCCGACCGCACCGTCAACAATCATCTTGCGAGCATCAATAATCGCTGATGCCTGTTGCCTTTGTAGCATCACAGACGCAATTTCTTGAGCATATGCTAGATAAGTGATTTTTGCGTCGATGATTTCAAGCCCTGCAAGAACAACCTTTGACTGAATTTCCTCTTTTATTCTTGCTGCAACTTCAGTGCTTGAGCCACGCAATGAGCCTTCGTCTGGTTTGCCATCACCTGTCGTGTCAACGTTTTGCGCCACGTCATATGGATAAATTCGAACAATGTCACGCAATGCAGCATCACATTGGAGTGAGAGGAATTCCTTGTAGTTGTCAACATCAAACACAGCCTTTGCAGTATCCTTCACTTGCCAAATCACAGCAATCCCAATTTCCACAGGATTTCCCAGGCAATCATTAATTTTTTGACGATTGTTGTTTAAGGTCATTGCTTTAAGTGAAATTTTTTTACTTTCTATAACAATCCCGTCAACGGAAGCTTGAGCAGTTTTTTTACTGTCAACATCACCGCTTTGACGTAGTTTTGTTTTTGACGCAGGATTTACCGAGGTGCAAAATGGATTAACAAAGAAGTATCCAGTATCTTTTAATGTGCCGACATATTTACCGAACAATGTCAAAACCATCGCCTCATTAGGCTTTACAACTTTTAGCCCACAGAAAAGAATCCATCCAAGTGCCGCCCATGCGATGCTCAAGATAATTACTGGGACAAATTCATTGCTAATGCCAAAACCTATCCCAAATGGCACCGCAACATATAACAAAATGGAACCGATTAGCACAGGGAGTCCCGCTTTTCCTTTTAAGATAATTTCATTCATGATATGTACCTGCCTTTCTTTAGTGATTTAATTATAATATCAAAATGATATCATGTCAATAGCAAATTGAAGTTTAATAAATCGTTCATAAACTAAGCCACATGCATTTGCATGTGGCTTTTAGTGGCGATTAATTTTTATTTGCAATAGTTATCAATATAACTTTCGATGCAACTTTCAATTGTCTCAATTGCCTGCTCTCTTCCTTGAACTTCATTGACAGCCGTGTCTTTGCCCTCCAAGTTTTTGTAAACTGAGAAGAAGTGCCTCATTTCAACGAAGATATGAGAAGGTAAATCTTCAATGTCAGTATAGGTATTATAAGTCGGGTCATTGAAAGGAATTGCAATGATTTTTTCGTCCATCTTACCATTGTCAACCATGGCGAAAACGCCAATAGGATAACAGCGCACCATGGTGAGCGGCTCAATCGGCTCACTGCACAATACTAGTACATCAAGTGGGTCATTATCATCCGCATATGTGCGCGGAATGAATCCGTAGTTTGCAGGGTAGTGGGTTGATGTGTGTAAAATTCTATCTAGAATGATAAGCCCTGTTTCTTTGTCGAGCTCATATTTTTTTTTACTACCTTTTTCAATTTCAATAACTGCGATGAAATCTTCCTTTGAAATCCTCTTCGGGGAAATGTCGTGCCAAATATTAGACATAGTCTGCTCCATTCATTTATTTGTAGGTCATCTGTCTGTTTTCCAGTGGAAACTACTGTATTTTATCATATATTTAGCATAAAATCAATAATTTTCTAAAAAAATTATAATAAATTATAAAAAACACTTGACTTTTGATTGAATATTTGTTATACTTTTTTGGTAACATATTCACAGAAATTGTGAAATGAATATGGAGAGATGGTCGAGTTGGTTTAAGGCACCGGTCTTGAAAACCGGCGTGCGGGTGACCGTACCGTGGGTTCGAATCCCACTCTCTCCGCCACGAAAAAGACAGCTTTTAGCTGTCTTTTTTCGTTTGGCGGAGAGAGTGCCTTTGCGAAGGGGAATTACATGCCAGAGGCAAACCAAGGTTCGCCCTCGCCGCTCCCACTCCTTTATATGTGAAAAAATCAGTTTGTGTGTTGGGGTTCAGTTTGGTTCACCCTTGCCAAAAAATCCTTGTAGTGAAAACTACAAGGATTTTTTAAACATGAGATTAAACTTCTTTGTGTTTTTTGGCGTGCGAGAGTCGCGACATAGTCGCTGCTAAATCAAATTGGTAATATCTTTTTTTCATATCGTTAAAGCTTATTGGCACATCTCGTTAGTTTTCTTTGCATAGTTATCACGCTTATCTTTCTGCAACTACTGAAGAATAAATTGCAAAATAAATCTCTATTTGCCGCAGTACAACGCAATCGCCTCTGACATGAATTTTGCCGTACCCTCGCCGTGCTTGTCAATGTTTTTCATAAATCTCTCATCCTCGGTGTACATCAGCCCAAGCCCTGATAAAATCTCATTTGTACAGGTGTAAAAATTGTCAGTTATATAGTCTTGCCAACGCTTAACGAGTGCCTGTGCCTCATCGCAACTTGGTGAAAGCGCTCTGCATTTTGCGAACTGCTCAAAAAGTTCCGCCTGTGTTCCCATTACTCTTGCCCAATCCTCCTTAGTATATTTGCCTGTGCGAGCCTCACTCTCGGCATAAGTCGATGTTGTGCCGTAAAGTTTCTTCGCCTCATCGCTATACTCTGATTTTGCTCTCTCAATCTCACTCATATCAAATTCCTTAAAACTCATTTTGTTATCTCCTTTTATCATATTTTCGCAAAGACCAATAATTTCATTTAGCCTATCTCGCTTTTTAATCAGCAGATTTTTATGGCTGCTTAGCGTGGCTTTTTTGTCATAGCTTGCATTTGCCATAATCTCTTTAATGTCGGAGAGAGAAAATTCAAGCTCTCGGAAAAAGAGAATTTGCTGGAGGTTTTCAAGTTCAGCCTCGCCATAAATTCGGTAGCCATTGTCTGTTGTTTTGCTTGGTGCGAGCAGTCCAATCTCGTCATAATAATGTAGCGTGCGAACAGTCACACCGCTGATTTTTGCAACTTCGTTTATCTTCAATGCTATGCTCCTTTCGTGTTTCTTGTTCATAGTTATAATATACAATATAATTGTATTGTACACTATAACGTAGCGTAAGAGTCAATAGTTTTTTGAAAAAAACTTAATTAGTTTGTTAAAAACTTAAAATGAGACTTAGAAATTGTTCATTTCGCCGTCATCGGGAATCTACACAGATCATTTCAAACTTAGATTTTGACATAGGCTTGCCAATTCCAAAAGTAAAGAAAAAGACAACGGCTGTATAAGTCGCTGTCTTTATTGTTTTATTATATTGTTGCATTTCACTTTCACCGTCAAAATTGTGATTATTAGAATTTTGCATGACAACCATAGCTCTAAGCCCTCTAAAACTTCAACTAAAATGAAATATCATGATAATTGCAATGCAAGCAATGAGAGATTTAGACGTTGCAGGGAAAATAAATATTTGCTAGGAAAATTCTTAGGTGCTTTTTGCTTTTTTGAGCGTAACTCCATTTATTAAGACTGAGGCTATAACTAAAACCCATAATGCATTTGACATAGACGGCACAACATCCATTAGCGCAGACCAATCTTCTGCGATGACCCATTTGGCATCCATGCTATATATAGCGCACACAGTTAAGGCGGTTAAGGCAATGCTTGCAAATCTAAAAGCCTCTGAATTTTTCGACTTCATCCACCATGCTAAATTTAGTAATGCAGTCACAATTGCGCCCACTCCAAATATAATCCACATAAGCTCGCTCCAATCATTATTATTAGTTAAAATAGAAGAAAAGCATTGCTATATACTTCCTTTTTTAATATATCATAAGCTTTTGCTAAAGTCAATATTAGTTAAAACTAGCAACAGCATTTGTTTGTTATTATAGTATATAAAAGATAGTTTATGTTTTAATTAAATTTTAATAATTGTATGATATAATAACCTCAAGCAAAAGTTATGATAGGATATAATGCTTTTGTGAAACGAAATGCTGTCTGCAAACAGCATTCATCCTACATGTTTTTCGTCGTTAAAGCTACTAGTTCCTAGCGCCTTGCGACAGTAAAAACATATGTCAAAATTAGGAGGGTTGAATTTGAGGATTTTACTTGCAGAAGATGAGAGAGATATGAATAAGATCATCACAAAAAAACTTGTTTCCGAGAGCTATGCTGTCGATAGTTGCTATGATGGAGAAATGGCACTTAACTATATAGAAAGCACTGAATATGATGTAATAATATTAGATATTATGATGCCAAAAAAGGACGGTTTTGCGGTGCTCAAAGAGATGCGTATAAATTCCATAGAAACCCCCGTGATTTTCCTTACGGCTAGAGACGCTGTATCAGATAGAGTAAAAGGTCTTGATTTAGGGGCAAATGACTATCTTGTGAAGCCGTTTTCTTTTGAGGAGCTGATGGCTCGCATTCGTGTTATGACGAGACTAAAATCAGGAAAATCCACAAGTGTATTGTCAGTCGCTGACTTGACACTTGACATAAGCTCGCATATTGTAAAGCGTGGGGATGTAATAATAAATCTGTCCGCCAAAGAATATGCCATTTTGAAATATATGATGTATAATGTAGGTATTGTGTTGACAAGAGAAAAAATTGAAAATCATATTTGGAACTATGATTATGAGGGCGGCACAAATGTAGTTGATGTTTATATAAGGTATCTTAGGAAAAAAATCGACAGTGACTATGGAATAAAGCTCATACATACTGTGAGGGGGAGCGGCTATGTGCTAAGGGAGGATATATGAAAAACATATCGGCAAAAATAAGACTTACTCTTTTTACAACATTTCTTATGCTACTTATGGCAAGCGTTTTAATCGGACTGATGTTCTCGCTTAGTGATAACATAATTTCAGCAAACAGCATTGCACAGTTAACTGAAATAGTTGAAGATAATTCTGACGAACTTGAATTTGATGACGGTAAACTTGACATAGATGATGTGGATTTGTTCAAAAAAGGTGTATACACATTATTATACACAAATGACGGTGAGCATATTGCAGGGGATTTTCCTGAAGTCGGTATCACGACACAACCGTTTGTAGATAAACAGATTACCGAATTTACAGTTGATGGCACATTGTATTATATATATGACAGCCTATCATCAGTCGAGGATTCTCGTTCTCTTATGTGGGTGCGAGGGATAATAGCGGTGGATGCAGTTGCAAATGCCACAAATGGTATCTTGCGAACAGCGCTTTTTTCTTTACCGTTTTTTGTAATATTCGGGGCTCTCGGATGTTACTTTATCGCCAAAATCACATTTAGACCAATAGATAAAATTGTCAACACAGCTGAAGAAATAAGTGAGAGTGAGAATCTTGCTCTGCGCATTGACTTGCAAGGTGGGAGCCCTGAAATTCGCAAACTTTCAGATACATTCGATAAGATGTTTGAGCGATTAGAAACTGCATTTGAAGTTGAGAAGCAATTTACTTCCGATGTCTCCCATGAGTTAAGAACCCCAACAGCAGTCATTATAGCACAATGTGAATATGCCATTGGCGAGAAAATCGCAATGGAGGATAAAGAGGAAGCGCTTGAAACAATACAGAGGCAAGCCTTAAAGATGTCAAATTTAATATCTGATTTACTAAATCTTATCCGACTTGATAGAGGCGTGGAAAAGGTGAATTTACAGCAGATGGAACTTAGTGAGCTAGTACAAGAAATCTGCGAGGAACAAAGTCAATTAGCGCCTTTGGACATTAAACTGACATATGATGTTACGCCAGATATAAGTGGGGCATTTGATTACACAATGATTAGTAGGCTTCTTGGGAACTTAATAAGCAATTCACTACGTTACAAAAAGGAAAATGGCAATGTCCATGTTACACTTACTGAAACTACAACGGAAATTATTTTGTCGGTGAAAGATGATGGCATTGGCATAGCGAAAGAGCATCAAGAAAAGATTTGGAACAGATTTTATCAAGTTGACAGCTCACGCACGGCTAGCCAACACGGAAGCATGGGTTTAGGGTTATCAATGGTGGCGCAAATCGCTAAACTGCATAACGCAAAAATATTACTTGAGAGTGAGCTGGACAAAGGGAGTTTGTTTATGGTAAAATTCCCGAAATAAATTTTTTCGTTTTAATGATACTTTAATTTTTCCGCTTTATAATTTAGTTAGTAAAAGGTTAAACTGAATTATAAAGCGGTTTTTATTATTGACCATTATAACAAAAAATACTGTGTAAAGGAGAGAGGTATATGACAAACAATATTAAGTTTATGCTCTTGGGCATATTTCTAGCGGTGATGAGCGTAGGAGGCTTTGTTTTAGCAGATGAAGAAGAAATTTTCTTAATCATTGCCATTGCTTTACCGATAGCGGCAGTGTGGGCATTCGTCAAAGGATTTAACGGCTGTGACAAAGACAATAAAAGCGGTGGAACTGAAGAAAAAACAGTGTTGTTGACACAAGCACAACCAACAGTGAGCGAGCAAACTGAATAAAAAAATTTTTACAGCTTTAATGTTACTTTAATTTTTAGGATTTATAATTAAATCAGTAAGTAAGTTAAACAACCAAAATACTAGGAGGTATTATTATGAAAACAAATATTACATTAAAAAAAGTGGGCATTATTACATGTGCTGCACTTGTGGCAACAACACTGACAGGCGGTGTTATGGCTCTGGCTAAACCTGCGCCAGCAGCTGAATCTTCCATACAGATTACAAGACAGGCAGCGGATGTTGCAACAAATGTATCAACACAAGCATCAGGAAACGCATCTACTGAATATATTGGGGAAACACAGGCGAAGGCAATCGCACTTGCACATGCAGGCGTAGCTGAAAGCGAAGTTTCGCATTTGCTTTGCAAATTAGAATTTGATGACGGTATTGCAGAATATGACGTGGAGTTCTGGGATGGCGCAATCGAATATGATTATGAAATCAACGCAATAAGTGGCAATATAATTGGCTACGACTTCGACATGGAAAGTTATGATGCAAAACCTGTGACAACACCTAGCACAAACGCATCTACTGAATATATTGGGGAAGCACAGGCGAAGGCAATCGCACTTGCACATGCAGGCGTAGCTGAAAGCGAAGCTAGTCGACTTAAATGCGAGTTTGACTTTGATGACGGATATGCTGAATATGAAGTAGAGTGGGAAATCGGCAGAATGGAGTATGAATACACAATAAGTGCGACTGATGGAACGATTTGGGAGCATGATGTAGAGTATGACGACTAAATCATAGTTTAAGATGCATGAGAAGTGGACGAAAAGACAATAAAAACTAAACTGCAAACTAAATTAGCAATGAGCAACCGTATGAAAACTGTACTAGCAGAGAATACGGTTGCTTTTTTGTGCTATAAAAGCGAGATATACGGTTGGATCTATTTTTTTAAAACATAATTTAGTAAAAAAATTTAAGGTAAGCTTAAGGTTTGGAGCATAATATTATCAACAAGATGAGATTATTGTTTTATGCTTAGTTAAAAGAAGGCACAGATTTTTGGTCGCAACATCTTAATATTATTCAATATAAAGGAGTATCCATATGAAAAAGATTCTTATAATTTTTTTATCGATTATTGCAATTGCATTTAACGGATGTAGTCAAAGCGATAATATTATAATCGACAGCGAATTGGCAAATGAGGAGGTAACAAGTCAAGAGGAACAGTCAGTTGATAAAAATAATGAAGCTATTGTTTTTCCACAAGTAGATGTGGTTGAAGAAATAAGCAGTTCACCTGAAATTATTAGTGATGATGAAATATTAATCACAAGCAGCGGAACGTATGAGTTCACAGGTGATTATTCGAGCATAACCGTTAATGTGAATAAGGACATCGACGAAGGCATTGTTTATCTGGTGTTAAACAATGCAAATATTACAAGCGACACAGGCACGCCGATAAATATTATTGAGGCGAAAGATATTGTTATCGTGCTTGAGGGTGAGAATACCGTGAATCAAGGAGAGATTACAACGACTGATGAAGAGTTCCCATCTGCCGCTGTCTACTCAAAGGCGGATACAGTTATCACAGGCGAAGGAAGTCTAACTGTAACCACATTATATATGGACGGTATCAATAGCCGTGATGATCTTATAATTGAAAATGCAGTTATTACAGTAACAGCCATAGAGCATGGTATTGAGGGTAAAGATCTGCTTGCATTTGATAATGCAAATATTAATGTCACTTCAGGTCGAGATGGGATTAGAGCATCTAATGATGAGGATTTCGAAAAAGGTAATCTTATTATAACAAGCGGTAACTTTCAGATTAATGCATTGCATGATGGGATTACAGCTGAGCAAAACTTGCAAATTGATGGTGGTAGTTTTGATATTACGACCGGCGGCGGTTTTGTTGAGGTGCTAAATGAGATTACAAGGGGCGAAGGCTCGGGCAATACGGTATCGGCAACTGATTTGCTAGAGGATAGCATGCGTTCCCTAAAGGCTACAAATATCACAATAAATGCTGGCGAGTTCGTGCTAAGTTCTTATGAAGACGCCGTACATGCCAATGGAGAGTTAACAATCAACGGTGGCAATTTTGATATCTTATCCGGTGATGATGCACTTCATGCTGACACTGATTTGGTGATAAACTATGCTAAAGTTTTAGTGCAGAACGGATATGAAGGCATTGAGGGTGAAACGGTGACCATTAACGACGGTGATATAAATGTCACGGTTTTAGACGATGCAGTGAATGCCAATAGCGACACTGGTTTTGTTAAAATTACAGGCGGAACTATCTATTTAGAATGCCGTGGTGATGGTATTGACTCTAATGGAGACTTGATTATCGACGGCGGAGATATTGTCATTGATGTAGATGCTATCTATTCCGGAGGCGATGGAGCACTTGATGTAAGCGGCACATATACCATTTCCGGAGGGAGTGTAACTGATGAAAATGGGAACGACATATCGCTTAATACGAGTGGACCAGGCGGAGGGATGATGCAACCGAATAACCAACCTGGGATGATGCAACCGAATAACCAACCTGGAACGAGTCAACCGGGAGGGAACCGTCCGAGGGGTTAATTGTAGGCAAATAAGGCGTTTGGATAATTCGACTTAACTTTAGCAAAGCTCAATAAGGGGCATTGTGATAGATATAGAAAGTTAAACAGTACCAATAAAGCAGAAACCCACTTAAAACAGCTAGTTTTAAGTGGGTTTCTGCTTTAATTAAGTTGTGATAAAATTAATGAGTTAAACTACAAAACTAATGCTATAGTCACTCTAGATGCAATTACTCTCATTTTTCAATAGATTAAGTTTAATTTTATAATTTGATATAATTGAATTTCGTCGAAATATATGGTATAATGTAAATCGCAAATCTGTTTAGATAAAAAAGATTAGTAATCAGCCCTTTATTGTCGTGGTAGCGGTCATATGATTTGTTTATTTTGTTTGGTAATTGCAAATGATTACATAAATTTCTGTACCATGTGTAAATGCTGGTTATTTCAAAGGTAAAAATAAATTTAGTAGAAGGTCTTAGAGGTGAAAAAATGAGTACATGTTTTTTTATAAGCTCTGACAAAGTTCTTAAAGATGTCTGTGACGAGAGCGGAATTATAAATTTTGATAATCCTGAACTTAACAATATCTCAATTTTCAATATGACTTATTATGACGACATATACAGCGGTATGAAATATGCAAGTGAAATTAGCTATAACAAGATTACTACACGACAAGTACAGCAACTTGTTGACTATATCACAGAGCATATGACGACTGCGCAAATTGCTGAACTGTGGAGGGTTTGGATTCCTGATTATGGTGTTCCGGTAATTCGCACAAAAGAGGTGCATATTAGCGACCTTTCCGTTGACTGTCTTTTCGATTATCTGCATGAACTAAAAAATTCACCCTATTTTACAACACCGCTTCATGAAAAGGACGAAGAGAATAATATACATTACAAACTAAAGATTTATAAGTGATTAGTTAAAATGTTAATAATTAATTTTTATGTGGAGGTGTCCAATGAGCACAAAAGAGAATTTTAGTTACTGGAAAAAACCATATCAGAAATGGCTTGTTTTGCTGGGGAGTATGTTGCTTTCATTAAGTTCGTGGATGCGTTTGCAAGAATTTAACGATATAAGAAATCTAGCAAACAGAGATGAGCTTTTAAGTCCATCAGCTTGGGAAAATTATGCACAAAATTTTTACTTTATATTTGCAATTAATATAATGATATTAGCTCTCTTTTTAACTTGCTTTATAATTGGTATTCTCGCAAAAAGCGAAAAGGCGGCTCGATTTAGTGAGGCAATGGCACTTGCATTTCTTTCGTTGCTCTGGTGTGCTTTTGGGGTTGAATTCGTTATTCCGATTGGTGGATTTATGCTTGTGACTTGGGCTATCCTACTTCTAGTTGCTATTGGTGGTGCCATTTATTCTTATTGGAAGAGCAGGAAAGCTGTTGTTTAGAAAAAGAATGTCATAAGTTAAGCTAAGCTAAGCTAAGCGGTAAATGTGCAAACCGTTTGATAGCATCGCATATTGCAGTTTTATATGGAGGGGAAATGGAAATAAAATTGGTATTGCCAACATACAGTTATAAGGAAAAAGTGCTTGCATATAAGGCTGATTTTTTAGTGAATGGTGAGAAGTTAGCAGGAGGCGCAGGTTTAGATAATGCACAGACTTTTGAAGACTGGTATGATGCATGGAATGATAACTTATCAGAGCTGACTGTGAGAGCGGGATTAGTTCCTGCCACTACATTTCTAGCGGTGGATGAAAATGATAATTTATGCGGTATGATTGATATAAGGCACAGATTAAACGACTACTTATTAAGCTTTGGCGGTCATATCGGATATAGTGTCATTAAGTCCCAAAGACGAAAAGGGATTGCGTCTAAAATGCTCGCACTGGCGTTGATAGAATGTAAAAAAATAGGGCTGTCTAGAGTTTTAATAACTTGTGACAAAGAGAATATTGCATCTGCAAAAACCATTGTAAACTCTGGTGGTGTATTAGAGAATGAAGTCTTAGAAAATGAGATAATAAAGCAGCGCTACTGGATTAGTACATGACTAAGAGGAAAAATAAGTGTTCAGTAGATTACGGGACGAAAAAATTGTAACTGGATTTTAACAGTGCTAAACCACTGTGCTGTAAAAGTAAAAGGACGGATTTAATCCGTCCTTTTACTTGCCGTTTGCGGGCATCATCTATAAAGAAATTTCTAAAAATAGAAATCTAATCTATTAATCGGAGATTGTCTCAAGCAGTTTTTCGGGATTTAGTGGCTCGTCATCGAATTCAACAGCAAAACCAAGATGAGGACCTGTCGCCATGCCGGTTTTTCCGACACTGGCGATTATGTCATCAAAACTAACTTCATCGCCTGATTCAAAGAATAGCTCTGCACAGTGAGAATATCTCGTTACAAGTCCTCTTGTGTGGTCGATAATCATATAATTACCATAGCTTATATCATAACCTGCCTCCAAGACGGTCCCACTCGCAAATGGATAAATATTCGTGCCCTCTGTTGCAATTAAATCGACTTCGGGATGTGCAATAGCTCCGTCACTTATCTCATATTCATTAAAATCAAATGACACTTGAATTTTGCTTAGCGGATCTTGGATAATAAAGTGATTTTTTATAAAGTCCACATCATTTTGATCGGTATAGTCCTCAACTGGTATGCCAGAAGGATATTCTTCGTTTTTTTCTGTTTTAATTGACTCTGCAAAACGAATGGAGGACTGCCATGTTTGACCAAATGCAAAATTATTAGTGGTCAGTAAGAAATGATACCAGTCTGTGTCGAGCAGAGGTATCTCTAGCTGTGCGATGAACTCACTTGGAATTTCAATTTCAATAACACCACTTTCTCCTGCTTTTATCATTGGCATATCAACGGTTGTTTCAAAAATTACTTGTGCGGTAGACCATTGTTCAAGCCTGACAACTTCATCAAATTGCAAGTTTTTATCTGCCAAATTGTTAACTGTAATTGTCACTTTCCCATCGCCAAGATACTGTGCATCCAACGAGAGTTCATCGCCATCAATACCGGAAAAAAGACTATATGCGAATGCGCTTAGGCTAAGTGTTGCAACAAGTAGCGCAACAATAAGCACGGGTTTTACTATGCGAATATTATTTTTTTTCATTAGAAGCTCCTCTTTCATCAAACATAATGTTTTGTTTTTGAGCTCTTCGGGCGCTTTTATATTATTCATCAAATTATACCTCCCAACTTTGACTTGAGTGTAGTTCTAGCAGTGTGAAGCCTTGATTTTACAGTACCTGTCGGAACTTTAATAATATTTGAGATGTCCACAACGCTATAACCTTCGTAATAAAAAAGGAAAACCACTGTGCGAATTTTGCTTGGGAGAAAAAGGAGTTCACGGCGTATAAGTTCGATTTGCTCGTCATTGTCGGTGAAGTTCTCTGTGTAGCAATCCTTTGGGAAATCCTCCTCTGGAAAGTCAACATTTTTTCTCCAAAAGCTGATGTTATTGTTTTTGCAGCGGTTTATAGTAGCCCGAATAAGCCAGTGTTTTACATGGGTTTCATCTTGAATTTTGCCTATATTTTTAATAAGTGACACAAAAACTTCTTGAAAAACATCTTCAACATCGCTTCTGTTTTTAAGATGTGTCAGAGCAATTCTGTAAACCAAATCCGAGTACTCACTGATTATATGTTCACATGAAATATTTATATTCTCACGTCCTTTCACTTTTTTTGAAAGCCTTTCATATGTAATACATATCATACCACATCTAGGTTCATTTTTGCATTTTATTTTTTTTAATTTACTAGCTGCGTTGAATATAAAGGGGAGGCGGTTGAAGGGCAACCCTCTCTACAAAACTATTATCATCGCTCAATCAGTGAAATTTTATCTGAGGCTTTTAGCATTGGATTTGTTTTAGATGGTTTTTACGAAATTCCATTTGAAGGGCAAAAAACTCCAATAATAATGACAATAAGACTTAGGAAAACCGCTATTGGGACTGCTGAAAATCATTGACAGCGGTGACTTTTTCGTGGTACAATAGGGGATGTCAGAAAAAATTATGAATTATAGAGTAAAAGGGGAGAAACATGAAGAGAATTGCAAGTTTTTGTGTAGATCACAGCGAATTGCCAAAAGGGGTATATATTTCACGCACAGATGCGGACATCGTGACATATGATTTGCGTATGGCGGAGCCGAATGTGGACGAGCCGCTCTCTTCCGCCGCCGCACACACGATAGAGCATATTCTAGCGACATATTTAAGAAACAGCGAGTACAGCGATAATATAATATATGTAGGACCGATGGGCTGTCTAACCGGATTTTATGTTTTGACAAGGGAAATTGAGACAAAAGTGCTCCTACCACTTTTGCATAAGGCATTTTTATATATTGCGGCATTTGAGGGTGACATTCCAGGGGCGACGTCAAGGGAATGTGGAAACTACTCTCTTCAAGATTTGCCAAAGGCAAAAACACTTAGTGAAGAGTATGCTAGCATTGTGGAGATACTCGATGAAACAAAAACGGTGTATCCAAAACTTCTCGCATAAGCATTTGAAATGCGGTATCTTTTCTAGAAATAGATGATATAATAACCTCAAGCGCCGATAGGTTCGGTTATTATACTTGCGTCGTAATAACGACGCAATGCGTTACTAGCGACAACGCATTATATCCGTCACATTTCTCGCCTCTTTGCGTGGGAGGCAACCGAAACGCATGGCATCATTATATCAAGCACTGCGTTTATGATAAAATTTACATAAAATAAATAACAATAATGGAGGAATTAAAATGGAGAGATTTGAAGGCAATGGGAGAATGAGTAAGGCGGTCAGTCACAACGGGATACTATATCTCTGCGGACAGACTTATTACAATCCGGAGGAGCCAACAAAAAATGTAAAAGAGCAAACTGCACAGGTGCTTGAAAAAATTGAGGCATTGCTAAATAAATATGGTTCAGATAAAAATCATATTTTATCGGCAACGATTTACTTGAAGAATATTGCTGATTTTGCGGACATGAACTCTGTGTGGGATGCATGGGTGGAAAATGGACATGAGCCTGCAAGGGCTTGCGTTGAGGCGAATATGGCTAGAGAAGAAATTTTAGTGGAAATCACAATCACAGCAGCACAAAAATAAAAAAACGGACTAAAATGGTTGCCATTTTAGTCCGTTTTAGTGTCATAACCTTATCAAAAAATTAAATTTCAAAAGAGATTAAGACGGAGCTAAACTATCAGAGTTTCCTCCGTTTTTTATTGCAATGATTATAATCACTG
>CAYJIE010000053.1:0-16487 GCA_964370145.1 uncultured Oscillospiraceae bacterium | reverse complement strand
ATGATGTCGCAAATATCATTGCTAAAAAGCATTTTAGCGACAAATATGGTGCAAGAAATCTAAGACGTGGGATTGAGCGAGATATCGAAGATTTCATTGCAAATTTAATCATCGATAATAACGAAAAAATCATTAATACTATTAAGATTTTCGTCGATGGTGACGATATAAAAATAGAGGGAGAATAATAATGCGCAAATTCACGGTTAAAGAAATTGTATTAATTGGAATTAGTGCGGCGATTATATTTGCTGCAACTAAGATTTTTATACCATTTGGAATCGGTGGGGCGATGGTTCATCTCGGCTCTGCGGCAATTTTCACAATTGCAATACTATTTGGAGCAAGAGTTGGCGGCTTGTCCGCTGCAATTGCATCACTCATCGTGGATTTGATGGGCGCATACCCAATTTATGCACCTTGGTCATTTGTGATTAAGGGGACAGTGGGTTTTGCAATCGGTTTGATTGCACACCACTACATAATTAATCAAGGCGAGCAAAAAATGTCAACAAAATCACTTCTGGTAATTTTAATGGCAGATCTTGTCGGTGCAACTTTGATGCTAGCTGGATACCTTGTTGCATGGCGATTTGTGCTTGGTTCATGGGTTGTTGCAATTGGTAATGCACCGGCATCATTGATGACATCATCAATGGGTGTGATCTCCTCAATTTTTCTCGCATTTCCACTTCTAATGGCACTTAAGAAAAGCAGATTTTACGATACATATTAACTTTTAGGGGGTAATCATATGAAAATGCGCAAAGCAAAGTATATTTCACTGATGCTTGCAATCATGATGCTTACAAATTCGTGCTCACTACTTACGAATAATGACGGCGAGGAGACTCCTTTGTCATATGATGCAAGGATTGTCGAAGCTGACACTACATGGACGGAGCTTATGGAGGGCAATGAGAAATTTGCCAACGGTACAAGCATAGTTCGTGTGTCTAAAGGCGAGCGTGAGGACTTGTCACTATGGGGACAAAGCCCGAAGGCAGTCGTTGTGACTTGCTCTGATTCAAGGCTCACACCTGAGTATATTTTCGGCACAGAAATGGGCGAGATTTTCGTAATTCGCACAGCGGGAAATGTTATTGGTGACTATGAGATTGGAAGTATAGAATATGCAGTTGAGCATCTTGACGTCCCCCTCGTAATTGTGCTCGGACATACTGCATGCGGAGCAGTAGGTGGCGCAATTAATGGTAGTGATGGTGGCTACCTTGGCGAAGTAATCAACGAAATCAAGCCGCTTGTTACAATCGCACAGCGTAATATGGAACTTGCAGACCCGAATGCATCACTTGATGATGAGGCGCTGTTGACAGTGCCTAATGTAGGAGCAACAACTGAAGAAGTGGTTGTCGAGGAGACAGATGAGAACGGCGAAGTTATAGTACCGCCAACTCCAGAGGAGCAACTGCATCTTGATGTAACGAAACTAAATGTATATCATGCGATTGATAATATATATAAGAGCGATATTCTCACAGAGAGAGTCGGAGCGCAAAAGCTCAAAATTGTCGGCGCATTATATGATATGGAAACCGGACTTGTAACGCCATATGGCGAGGATACTTACACACTTGGTAACGAAATCCTTTACGAGAGAGCGCTTGAAGATGTATTGCTACCTGAAGCGAATGAGCAATATCCACTGGTTTCACTTGTTAAGAACAACGCAAATGTGCAGTGGAATGAAGCAGGCGATAAAGTTCTTGTTGGATTTTGGCATGACAGCCCTAATACATACCCGAAAGATACAACAGTGGTAACAACAGCAGAAAACTGGGTATACAGCCAAGGCGAGATGGAGAAATGGTATACAGAAAATTCTGATTTACCTGCGGATAGAGTGCTAAGATTTGAGCAACTTCTAGGATTGCCTGAAGGACAGGGATTCACCCACTTCACAACAGCTTGGGTGGCAGTAGATGACATCTTCAGACCGGCATATGATTTTAGCACAGATACAACAATGTCAGCGCTTGACTTCCCAATTGGCACAGCTCCTGAATATGTGACATGGTTTGATAGCAAGATTGTTGAATTCTACCACGGCACACAAAAATACCCATGGAGCAGACTGGGGTATACATATGACTGGGCAGACAATGGGAAGGAATATGGTCTATCTGAATTCGTTGTATACAGCGGAGCGGAAATTATAATTGATAATACATTGACGCTAGATCAATATATTGATTCAATGCGTGGTAACACTTGGTAAAATTTGATATTAAAAAAGGACAGTGCGTTATGCACTGTCCTTCCAATGTGTCAAAAAATCTGTCAACCGAATTAAAAATCTTCGGAAGAAGGGGGGGCGACGGGGCGGAAACATCAGGTTTCCACCCGTTTTTTTGAGTAAATGCACTACAAATGGTGCATTTACGGATCACCCTCGCAAGGATCCAGACTGTCAAAAAGCCCTTTGGGACATTTTTGACAGTCTAAAAGGACAGTGCGTTATGCACTGTCCTTTTTACTTTATGGCAGAGAAACTAGCCGCGTTCAATGCCATATGAATTGTCAACTGGGTCGCGGAAAAGTTCAATTTGCGGAGGATTCACCGTGAAAACCATGAACATGCCGGCGACGATGAAAAAAATTAACAGCCCAGCGGCATTTTTACCTTTGAATAGAGCATGATTAATGAAACTTGAGCTAAGATAAAATGCAATTATAATAGCTATGATGAAAATCGCAATGTCCATCCAGAGAAAATGTGAGCCGATGATTCCCGAATAAGAGTAGAATGAGACGACAACAAATAGCATTGCAATTAAAACGCTTATTGCCTTTGAGATGATGAAATTGTCATAGTTATAGCCGATTAGGAAGTACTCAAACACCGTGTAGATGAAAATCGGAAAGAATACGAGTTTTAAGTGTTCCCACACGCTTTCATTTACAGCTGAAAACATGCCAACAATATAGTTTTCCCCTGACCATTCATAAGTAAAGTGTAATACAACACCGAGGATTATACAAAAAATCATGCCAAAAAATTCATATTTTTTTAAGTTTCGTACCATTTTAATCTCCAATTCAAGCAAATTAAATAGAGTAGCGCAAACCACAATGTGACAGGCACTACTCTATTATATGTTTGATTATATTTATTATTACAGTTTATTTGCTCTCTTTCTATCAACTAGCTTGGAGAAATCCTTGTGCAACAGCTTGTGCTCATACCCATACTTATTGTCCTTTGACATGCGATTCATAAGGCCATGTCGCCATGATTGTGCTTGGCTTGTCTGCCTTGAAGGCAAGTCCTCATACAGCCCATGTTGTTTAGCAAATTTGTGTTGATGTTTTAAGTATGATCGATTGGCATATATATAGTCGCGGATAAGTGCAGTAAGCCCTTTGCCAAAAAATTTCTCAGAGGGCTCCAATCGGTTCTGGAGCACATAGTCAAGCTCTTTAGCAAGGAGCTGTAGCATATCCCCAATAATAGAGGCATCTTTACTATCATCCGTGACAAATCCTACATTATAATTGCCGAAAAGGTCATGTTTTGCACTAAAAACATCTCTAATATTATCAGTTGATGAATTGCAGTGAGAAATAATATAAGCGAAGGCCTTGTTGGGCAAATTCTCAAGTCCTTTTGTAAACAGCCTGTCCTCGTAACATTTCCAAAGAGGCATTATGTATGCATTTTTCATTGAAGCAGCGAAGACAATTGCATCAGCTTTTTCAATTTCATTATTGTAGAAATCGATAAAACCGTCTTCAATGGGGCAATCGTCACCTTTAATGCAATTCATACAACCGATACAGCCATTCTCAAATGTAAAACGATTGATATTAATTTCTCGTGTTCTATTCGGATAAAAAGCCTTAAATGAATTAATCAGATTTCTAAGCCCTGCGTTTTCATCAGTGACATCTGTGATGATCACCGTGTCAAAGCTGTCTGATTTAGGAGTGTCTATCAGTTTGAAATCAGGAAAATAGGTATAAGGCATGCGATATGGGACTTTTATAGGATAAGAACCACCAATATTGTTGTCTGCCATGCTGTGAACTAAGCCCCAAAAGTCAAGCAAGCTCTTCCTGTTTTCAGCCTCATACATATCCTTGCTGGAAACTGAATAACCATCTAGCACGCGCATTCCCATCTCCGTTGCGAGCTGGCGCATATATTTGTGCGCAAAGCTGTCGCCAATTTTATTTGAGCTCGTAATCCAAGTGAAGTGAATGTTTGCAATTCGAGGCCCAATTCTATGGTCTCTAAGCACTTCAAAAAAGCGCATGAGCTGATAGGGGGCGAGGAAATTGTAAACTGGGAAAGCACAGATTACAAGGTCGCTCTTGATGATGTCATCAATCAAAATCAAGAGCTCATCATCTGAAATTTCATAAGCTTTATAGTTCTTGGCCACATGGTGATAAGTAAATATGTCTTTGTCACTGCTAGCCTCGAGGAACTCGACATATTTAAGAGTAATGCTGTCAACACCCCTCGGGCTACCGTTTAATACGCAAATTTTCATTAAAACCTCACAGATATTTCGTCAGTATTTCTCTAATGTTTGAGTAGTCAGGTAAGTAGTGGTCCGCCTCATGTTCACAGTCCCTGTGGACAAAAATTGTCACCATTCCAGCGGCATTACCACCCTGTATGTCGGCATATGGATTGTCGCCAACCATAATAGCAAGCTCTGGATTACCGGCAATTTTCCTTGCATAATCAAAAATTTCCAATCGTGGCTTTTCATATCCAATTTCGCCCGAAACTACAATGTCGTCAAAGTGCTTGGTCAAATCCAAGATGTCCAATACAACTTTAAGCTCGGGGTAATTATTTGAAAGTATGTAATTCTTAAATCCCAGTTCTCTTGCGGTTTCTAGTGCGAAAACTGCGTCGGGATAAACAATATAAGCGTCCTTTGAAAGCACAAATCGACGGACATTTTGTGCCGCCTCTTTTGCAACGCTTGAACTTGCACCTGCATCTATAAGCGTTTTTTCAAAAATAGGATGCATTTTCGACCACCAATGTTCTGTGCCCACGGCATCGACATAGTCGATTTCGGGTGTGTCCCAAGGGTAGTCAAGTTTATTTTTTAGTTCAAAAAGTGCGTCATATGAAATGAGATTTTCGTCATCTAGCTCGCTTGCGGCGGCATGCATCGAATTAACCCAAAGGTGATTTGAATGTACGAGTGTACCATCAAAGTCCCAAAATACTACTTTTGACATATGTTCTCCTCATTATTCCGTAGTAAAACGGAAGATTAAATTACCTGATTCCTTTGTTAAGCTGTATTCGCAGTCAAAGAAAAAAGGAATATCTGCGGTTGATATATACCAGTTAGAATTATCGTAGATCGGAAGAGTTGTAAAGCTGTAATTTTCATCAATGCCATTTATTTTAACTTCACTGCCTTCCTGATTGTAATCTATCGTTTCACCATCTCTGATAATAGTAAAGCCACTGTCATCTGAACTAACATTAAAGTCA
This sequence comes from uncultured Oscillospiraceae bacterium, assembly GCA_964370145.1. Lineage (GTDB taxonomy): Bacteria > Bacillota > Clostridia > Oscillospirales > Feifaniaceae > CAYJIE01. Next base: position 10,999 of record CAYJIE010000053.1, on the reverse strand, counting down.
GTGAACATGTTTTGAGCAAAATTAACACTGAAAAAGTGCTGTTCATTCACTACAAGGAGTGGATAGCCATCTACAGGAACTTCTGCATCATCAACAAATATACTCGGGGCATACATTCCGTTTGGTACATTCGTCTGACTTGGTAAAACCACAGTTCCGTAAAAATAGACAACACAAACAACAATTAATAAAACAAAATTTGTCAGTGTCATATAGTTTTTCTGTTTTCTGTATTTAGCGTTAGACATATACACCTCTGTAAAGATATTGGTAACATGGTGAAAATATTCCATGTAATACGACATATTATAACATAATTTTCAACAAAAATCAAATGCAAGTTTAGTTGTCAATTCTTCTTGCAAAATCTCGTGCACGCTCATTTATATTTGAAACTGTATTGATTTCACCTTTATCATTTGCAATTTCCATTAGTGCAAAATTAGGTGGCAACATGAACGCCTTATTCATATTCAATGCGCAAATAAGCTGCTTTGCTAAGGCATCACTTCCAGAATAGCCTGAGACAATCACTGCATAGACAGCTTTATCATAAAAGTTATTATGGCGATACAAGGAGGTCAATCTATTTATCATCGCTGAAATATTCGCCGTCAACGCATCATTATAATTTGGACATAGTAATACGATTTTATCAGCAGATAAGATAGCGGGGAAGACCTCGTCAGTTATCACACCACCATAGAAACAGCTACTGCGCTCTCCATAGTGACTGCAAACCTTAAATGAGCAACCGATACAGTCGTGGACAGCACCGTTTTCAATTTGAATTTCATTAATTTCACAGTTTTCTAGTTGCTCTTTAACCATGTTCCAAAGCATAAGCGTATTAGAGTTGTTGCCACTTGCATGCAAAACCAACAATTTATATCCCTTTTTAGGGATTGAAGAATGTATTAGTAGACGAGTAAAAAGCTTTTTGCACTCAAGTAAAAATGCTTCATCAAAGCTCTTGTCTTTTTGAGAATGTCGAAAGTTCTTCTTGCTCTGTGTAACCTCTACCAAAGGTCGCCCTATGAAAGTCATGCCCATTTGATTGAGATCAAACACTATTTTTGCCGCAAGGGTTTTTGAGTGCAAATCATTATCGCTCTCAACGATGAGAGCTCCCACAGCGCCATTGAAACCGTCAGGGCGAACAGCAGACAAAAACTCGTATAACTTAGGCGCATTCCCAAACTTGTCAGCCTTAGCAATAATAACAATTCGCTTATTGCAAAGGTCATCTTCGGGGCTTTTGACATGCACAAAGTGAGCCTCGCTCAAATCAAGCTTGGATGCTTGACTGCCATGGCACATATTAATAATATGAATTCTTTCCATCTCCACCTCATGCATCTATATTGGAAAATTCTTTAGCATTTCATGCGTTGTCTTAATCCTTGACAGTAGTTCTTTTGGAAGTGGGTTTTTCTCGATCTCGTCACAAATTGTAATTCTTCGGTTTTTTGTACCAAAAAAAGCACCATCAATCAGTAATGAGCTATAATGCCAATTGCCACGAAGAAAAGAGAGAATAGAGAGTGCACCTGAACTAAATGCAGGAGCTATGAAGGGCTTATACCCAAAATCTCTCACAGCAAGATTTGCTTTTTTTGCAAGCTCAGTCAGTTCAAGGCTAGCATCATCATCATATGCTTCAATATCGTTGGCGATGATAAGCCCTTCGCCATGAGGGCCATATGCGCGCCCTTTGTGCTCATATGAGCGAGCTGAAGGCAATGTCTTCGAATAGTACACAGCTCTTGCATTCATCACGCCAAGACCAAAGCCCCGAATCTGATCCCCATAAAGTCCCTTGCCGTCAAATTTGCCATATATATCGCAATTGCTCTCATGATACACATACTTACAGAGTTGGTCAACTGGGTCACTTACAACAGCAAAAATACCATCAAAGTTGATATCTCTAGCCATCCTAGCATAATCTTTTAAAATCTCGCAATTACTTTGATACTGAGCCATTCTCACATCTTTCTCAGAGGTACCAAGCGGAGGCACGCCTTTAGACGCAGTGAAAATGAGCATGTCGCAATCAAAAATTGAATCCTTTGGTGCAATAGTAACCGGTGCTAATCGTTCTTCGCTAAAAGCTGAATAAATCTGATTAATTTCTGCCTCACAGCGTTTCATCGAGTTCTCATCGGGTGAATAGACGGCAATTTCTTTAACGACATCATGCCCGAGAAGTCTAAGCCCGACAATGAGATTAATGCCGACATCGCCGAGACCAACAACAGTTACCTTCTTCTTGTTTTCTGAAATTTCGCCCTTAAATGCCTTGAATTCATCGAATAACATGTTCGCATGGACTAGGCGGCGTGCGTCAATTGCATCTAAAAGCACCTTCGGGATATCAAATTCACAGGGTGAATTAGACAATTTTGAGCAAATTTCCTCTTCATCTTCAAATATAGTATCTGGTGAGTTAACAATCTCAAATCTTCGTTTTTTGCCTTTAATATCCTTAAAAAAGTACATTTTATCCACTTTATTTGGAGTGTCAACGCACTTTAGTCCTTCAATAGGAGCTGTTGTACAAATGGTGGTATTCTCTACATTATAAAAGTAAAACATTAGGTCACCAAACTTTCTATGCGCATCATACGCTCAAGGTCATTTGCAAGATATTCGGTTGGACGTAAGTTGACATCATGCTGGATATTCTCACCAAGGTCAGGGCAATATGGCGATACGAAAACCTCGCCAAGCTGTTTTAGAGTAAAGTTCTTATCATAAATCTTCTGATATTCAGCCTCTATGCACTTAAACAATGTCATCGCATTTTCAATGCACACTTTTGACAGCTCAAACACATCCTTATTGTCACAATCGGCAAGAAAAACGGGCATACAATAGGGGAGAATGAAATTTATAGATGGGAGCATATATCGCTTTGGATTTGTGGTGCGATTGATTGAATCGCCATATACAAAAGGATACATTGCCTTTTCATAGAACCAATATTTTAAGTTGGGCAGAAAGTATGAGGAGTTGACATCACGCCCTTGCATATCCATAATTTCCTTGCCTTTTCCAGTTAAGATGCTTACAATCAGCTCAACATCAAGTCCCTCCTTTTCAAAGAGAGGGTCAAGAGCTTTCATACGATAACCCTTATGCAAAAGGTCATCAATTATCATAATAGGTCTTTGAAAAGAGCCGAGCATTTTGACTTGACTTTCAAGGTCAAGATAATATGGGGAGGCAGTGACATTAAAATTTTTCAAATCAGGATCATACATTTTGACGCTATGCAGTGATTTTGTAACGGTGTTTGGCACTGTTGAGCTGTTAAGCACTGAGCCAAATGGTACACACATCTTACTACCAAGTATTCTCGGCTCACTGATTTGCGTTGTCACTTCATTTTGCTCACAAATCATCTCAAGGAGCTTATCAATCAAAACATCATTGTCAAAAGCGAGCACAAGACTGCCCTTATGAAGTTTTGTAAGCGCTTTTTGTAGTCTGCGTCTTGTTGTCTCAACCACTGCGCTTAGCTCAGCATTTGTATTAAATGGCTCCTTTAGCTTTGTCATAAAGTCGAGGAAAAGAATGCAAGGTGAGGATATATTAACAAGATAGATGCTTTTATCCTCAGTCTCTCCATCTATTCGAATAAAGCCTTGGCGCTCAAGCATATCTTCCGTTGGGTTTTCTGCGTGTACAAGTGGTTTATACACCGCATATGTGTAGTCCTTGGAGATGCATTGTGTGAGCACTTCTGTAAGAAGTATCTGCTCGATATTAGCAGGGGCTACACCACGATTTATAAACAATCCGCGAATGAGCGCAATTCTACCACTCGCATCTTTTCTAAGACGCTCACACACTTCATGGTCTTTGAAATTTGCGTAATACATACTGCTCTTTAGCCAATTTAGAATCGAAAAAGCATATAATTTCTTTGTCACAGTGTCACGGATTGACACGGCGAGTTGAATGTCTGAAAAGTCCATTGAATCAATCGCATCATGATATGCAGGGCTGTCACCTTTATGCTCTCGAATTAACTCATGGAGAACGTCAACTGTTGGATTTTTAATGTACTCAATATCAAATCGCTTTGTTCTAAGGGATTTTTTGAATTGCTGTTCTTTTAGATACAGTCCCATTTCGTAGATGAATTTTTGCGCCATCGGGTCGACAAATTGAGATATATCATTGTTATTATCGATATAAGAGCGGATTTGTGTCGAGCTTATATCCTTATATTGAGCGGGGAGAGTGAGCCTTTGCACTTTAGCGTCAATGCTCGTTAAGATGTCAAGATATTCCGCATCTTCTATGCTGTTTTCGCCGGTGCGTTCAAAGATGACGTGGTTAAATGTGTGAATGGAGTTTTCGACTTTTTCTTTTTTGTAGCTCGAGGCATTTTTCACAACATCACTACCAACAACCATATATACATCTTCTCCGCTAAAGCTGTCTTGCAAACGCTTTAAGTCAATGGGCGAAGAAATATTAATTTGGTCGGTTTCAGGATAGATGAAAATGTCCATTTCGTCTGCGACGCTCATCTCCATAATCATGCGCCTTAGGCTGTTTGCTTGAGTACGTTTTGACCATGAAAATTCATCTACCGCAAGATAAACAGAGTACCCCATATCACGGATACAGCGAGCAATTTGCTTGTGACTTAGTGTGAATGGGTCAAATGTACCCGGGAAAAATGCTGCTTTTTTTGTGGTGCGCATTTTGATTTCGCCATGCAAAAATTCATATTCAAGGATAAAACGATATATGCTGTTGAGCGAGGCAGAAAAATTGATGAAAACAACATCTTCTTCAGTCATTTTTGAGATTGCGTATAGCAATTTTTTGCCAAGAAGTCTGAAAATTTGATGTTTTGTCTCAATTGTTATTGTTTTTGCACCCAAAACCTCACGCCCGATTACACGAAAAGCCTCATGTTTGACAAATTTATCATAGCTGTATACTCCGTTTAGGAGCATGCCGAGCATGGTTTTTAGCTGTTCCTTGTAGTCTTCTTCACTCTCTGCTTGATAGCGATGTTCAAAATATTTCAGTGTCCAACCAACAGTTCTTAAAACGAGGATGGTTACTTGCCAATTAGAAATTTTGATTTTTTCACGGAAATCATTAAAAATCTCATTTATCTCAGTTGGACTAAGCTCAAGCAAAATCTGCCCAAGATACTCAGGGATATAGCGAGTGAATTGATATTCTTGCATTTCAAGGGCACGAATGAGCTCGACGCAAATCTCGTTTTTCTCATGCAATGTGAGGCTCTTCATGATATTAATCAAGGCTTTTCCGGCGTGATTTCTAACAGATTCTGTTGAGCTCACTTTAAGCAGATTACAGAGATGCATGGCAGTTTGCAAGGAGGATTTTGCACCCACGGAGTTTTCTGCATCTACGACAATTTCAATATTTGCTTTTTTTACCACCCAAGGAGTGGCACTTCTAAGGTTGGATAGGAAAAGTTGCTCTGTGCGCAATTCACTTGGATTACTAAAGTTCTCATATTTCTTCAAGAGCTCGTCACCAAGGTTCATCATCTTATATGTCTTATATTTAAGATAGTTTAGCGGAGCTTGCTCATATGGATGGTCTACAACGGAAATCATCTTTGCGGCTTTTTTGCGATTTTCGTCTTTGTCGAGCATACGCAGATATGCGACCCTTGTGCTGTCAAGGGTGAGCAGACTTGTGTTGACGTCGGTTGAGGAGATACCCGCCTCAATAAATTCAAGTGTCGGTGTCAAATTCTTATTTTCAAAAAAAGCAAAATTTATATGCTTAATAGACTGCATGAGATAAATTGCGCAGTCGTCCCAGATATTCGTTTCAGTTAAGGTTTCTTGGAAAATGTCAAAAAGTTGATTTCTTGTGTTTTCAGTAGCGCTTTTGAATAGAGAAGAAATCATGATTTTCACATTTAGCCTAATCCACTCTATATGAAGATCAACTATTTTATGGTCGGGATATAACATCTGCTGGAAATATCGTTTGAACAGTGAGGCGCTGGAGATTTCAAAAGGAGCGATGATTACATCTTTTGGGAGCTCCTTGCGATATTCCTCATCATAGCTCCCGATTATTTTCCCCATGAGGTCAGCGGCATGGTTTCGCACATCCTCGTCCTTGTTGACAAGTAGATTGTATAGAAAAGCGAGGGTCACAAGTTTTTGACCGCTTTCAAGATATGCATAATACTCATCGAAAATATTGAGATAAGAGCGCAGCACTTTGCCATCCGTCTCACTCGCGGCATTGTCGAGAATGCGATTAAACCCCTCTTCTGTGCTTAAATTAGCCATCAGGAAAATATTTTTTTCAATAGAGAGTTCTTTATAATAGGACACTATTTCATCTTGGCCTAATAAAACAATCGGCTTTTTGGAAATCGGCTCGCCCATCTCATCAAATGGGTCGACTCCAATCCCTTTTGACTTCATATATTTTTCAAAGTCCAGAAGTTTTGCATAAACCCTCTTATAGCGATTTTCTTTGGCGATATCAACATCGTCAAGCATATTTAAGATGACATCAAAGGAGTCGTCAAGGTTAAAAAGATGCATCTCCTGTCTGCCCAGTTTATTTTTGCGGTTTTTTACCCTAAAGTCAGAATAAATCAGTATGAGTGACTCAAGCGAGAGCGTTTCAAGTTCAAGATCCCAAGTGGAGTGGTTGACAGCGATATTACCCATATAGAAAAGGGAATTATCCTTGTACCACAGATCAGAAAAGTAGTAGTGTAAATATGGTACACGTTTTGTATTGTCGCCAATGCAGGCAAATTTACCAATGTCGTGACATGCAGCAGCACCTGCGACACGCCCGAGGTTGACGGGGAGCCCGACTTTAAGCAACTGTCTTGCAATATTAATTGCGACACAGAAAACACCACTGATGTGGTCAAGTGAATTAAAAGGCGTCACCTCTTGCGACAGGCGCATGAGCTCATAGACATATTTTCGCTTAAACACATTTTCAAATGTATAGTATTCAAGCCTATCCTCTGTGTTTTTAATTTCATCGGATTGCGGCATGATAATTGGATACTTCACGTAAAAAGCATCGCAATCACTGTTTTTTTCAAACTCGCAAAAAACAGAATATAATATAAGAATTGTTTTTATCTCCTGCTTTTTCTCGCTCGTATCTTGCAAATCATCTGCGAGGGTTGGGAAGTTAAGTTTGATTAAGTGCGAATAGATAAAGTCAGGGTAATCCAAAAAAGCGGATTCTCCTGAAATTTCATAGTAAAGAGCGAGGCAGTTTTTAATTGAATAGTCGCTTTTTTGTACGACTTGTGTCATGATACTCTGTGCTTTTTCGCTAGACAATGCTTGAACAAATCGCTCTCTTATCTCAACGTCAAGGCTTGATTTCTCAATTGCTCTTGTCAAATCGTATCTAAAATTATCAATCATATAGTCGAACTCCTTTTATATATTCGCATGCATATATTAAGTATATCAAAAAACTTCAATGTATTCAAGATGTCATAAGTATTTTATTGACAAAAATATATATTTGCTGTATGATTAAAATGTATCAAAGCTAGTTTTTATAAAAAAAGTCGACATGTGCGACAGAACGGAGTGCCAATTTGCATATCTTTGTCTCAAACTTGCTTAAAAAATATATAAATTGCGGAGGATGTGAAATCAAAAGAAATGAGGCGGCAATTTCCGTCTTTACTCCGGAATATGTCAATGAAAATTTGACATTTGATGCATTGTTTAACTATTCTAGAATTGGCTATCTTGGTAGGGTTGACCATGATATATTGAAATATATTGTAAAAATATATGTAGAAGGCGGCGAGGACGAGATTACTGTTTTTGGGAGCGGCAGTCTTGGGCAGGGGATTACAAAGCCTGTGGTGGATTTCTTCAATAGAGAGTGCGATGAAAAAACCATAAGAGCGCTCATGTTGTCTTGCCTTTGTGCTATATATTTTAGATATGTCGCAGGTGAAGTCGAGGAAGAGCGAATTAAGGCGCTATCTCTGATAAGCACTTTTTCGTATATGTTAGGCGGTGGCTTGGAAGATGCAAAAGAGGCGATACGAGCGGCATTTGTAGGGGAGTTAACTGAAAATGCATTGGCTTTGAAAGCGTTTGCTGAGCTAAAAAAACTTGATTCTAATATTGTCGAGCTTGAAAAAAATGATGGTTTTGCTCCGATGATAACAACGCTGGACATTTAGGATACAGCTGATTTGTGGTGATAAAAAATAAAAGGAGGAACCGTAAATGGTTACCTCCTTTTTTATCGTCAAATTAAAAACCACTGGAGACCAGTGGTTTAATAATCTTATTATTGAGCAGCTTTTGCTTTTTCAACAAGTGAAGTGAAAGCTTGCGGATCTGAAATTGCGATTTCGCTTAGCATCTTTCTGTTTAGATTGATACCTGCATTTTTAAGACCATACATAAAGCGGCTGTAATTCATGCCATTTGCTTTACAAGCAGCTGAAATTCTTGTAATCCAAAGACTTCTAAAGTCTCTCTTTTTAAGCTTTCTGCCAACATAAGCATAAGCAAGACTTTTCATTACTGCTTCATTAGCAACTCTAAAGTTAGTGCTTTTTTTGCCAAAATATCCTTTGGCAAGCTTAAGAATCTTTTTTCTTCTCTTGCGAGTCATCATCGCGCCTTTAACACGTGCCATTTATTTTATCCTCCGTTTTTCAAGTTTATTTGTAAGGGATTAGCTTTCTGATTGCCGCGCAGTTTGTCTTATCCGCATATGCAGGCATTCTTAGCTGTCTCTTACGTTTTGTTGATTTCTTTGTTAGAATATGTCTTCTGTTCATTGTATTACGTTTGATTTTACCGCTTTTTGTAAAACGGAATCTCTTTTTTGCCCCTGAATGTGTTTTGATTTTAGGCATGTTTTTCTCTCCTTTTCAAAATTCTATTTAGGTGATGAGGGTTTACCTGAGAGTATAAGCGTCATACTTCTTCCCTCAAGTTTAGGTGGTTTGTCCGTTGAAGCTATATCGGACAGGTCTTGTGCAAACTTCTTTAGAATGTCGGCACCAAGTGAAGTGTGGCTCATCTCACGTCCACGAAAACGCACGCTCACTTTAACTTTGTCACCTTCTGCGAGAAAACGTTTAGCATGACCGAGCTTTGTGTTGAAGTCATGTGTGTCGATATTTACCGAGAGGCGAATTTCTTTTAGCTCAATGATTTTTTGGTTTTTCTTAAGCTCTTTTTCTCTTTTCGCTTGTTCAAAACGGTATTTTCCGTAATCCATGATTTTACACACCGGTGGTACTGCTTTTGGTGCAATTAATACGAGATCGAGATTTTTTGCAATTGCTCTCTCCATTGCGTCGTCTAATGACAACAGCCCGAGTTGCTCTCCGTCTTCGTCAATTACCCTAAGCTCCTTGTGCGTTATTTGCTCGTTAATGAGTGAATCCTTACTGATGGCAAGACACCTCCTAAAATAAAGTATACAAATTACAATTTGCTTGTAATTAAACAAAAAAGCAAGCTTAATAGCTTGCTCCAAATTGCCTGTTGGCAATCAAATACGTCAAAAACAGTCGTTTTCACATATTAACCCATATCATTAAAAACGTATGGGTGAGCAAAGCTTTTACCAAAAATTAATTTAGGTGCAAACCTTATCTTCTTTGTTGTACTCGAGTATTATATATTAAATAAATACAATTGTCAAGAAGTTTTTTCAAAAAAACACAAAAAACTTCTTGACAATTTTGTTATATCAAATTAATCACATGGTGGCTAGCTTTCAATGCTCGGTAGATAGCCATGCTCTCTTAGCTCATTCATTACTCGCTCGATATGCTCAGGACTTTCTGTTTCTAACTCAATTTCCACATAGCATGAGCCAAGCGCCACTGAATGTTTAGCTCTGTCATGTGCAACGCCCATCAAGTTTGCGCCAAGCTCTGCGACTTGTGCAAGCATGATTGCAAGCGCACCGGGCTTGTCTGCAATAATAACCCCAAGACGCACTTTTCTACCTGTTTCCATGAGACCGCGGTCAATAATTCTCGCAAGGACATTTACATCAATATTCCCCCCCGACACCACACAACAAGTTTTAAGGCTCGGATTTGGAAGTTTTCCAAAAAGTGCCGCAGCAACAGCAGTCGCACCTGCGCCCTCTGAGATGACTTTCATTTTTTCCAGTAGTAACAAAATCGCCGCATATATCTCATTTTCAGAAACTGTCAAGATGCCGTCTAAATATTCTTTGCACAGTGAAAAAGAGAGATCGCCTGATTTGCGCACAGCAATGCCATCGGCAATCGTGCTAGACGCAGGGATTTGAATGGGCGCTCCATTTTGAAAGGCTTCTTTCATGGAGGGTAAATTTTCTGTCTGCACACCGAAAACTCTACATGAGGGCTTTTTTTGTTTGATTGCAGCGGCAATACCTGAAGCGAGTCCGCCACCACCTATTGGTACAAGAACACATTCAACATCTTCTAGTTGTTCAAGGATTTCTAGCCCGATGGTGCCCTGTCCTGCGATGACAGATGGGTCATTAAACGGATGGATAAAAGTGAGATTTTTTTCAGCTCGAATTCTCTGCGCCGCCTCATATGCCTCATCGAAATTAGCTCCCTCCAGCACGACATTTACGCCATATTCACGAGTGGCAACAACCTTTGATATCGGTGCGATGAGCGGCATTACAATGGTCGCATCAACTCCCATTTTTTGTGCGGCAAGGGCGACTCCTTGAGCATGATTTCCGGCAGATGCTGCAATTATACCGCATTTTTGCTCATCTTCGCTAAGATTTACAACTTTGTTATAAGCGCCTCTTAGTTTAAAAGACCCTGTGTCTTGAAGGTTTTCAAGTTTTAAGAAAAGTGGGGTTTTACAGCCAAGTCTACTTGCACTGATTAAATCTGTTTGGCGTGCAACACTTTGTAAGCTCTCTCTTGCTTTTTCAATGTCTTGTAATGTCATAAACTTCTCCTTATATTAAACCTTGCCGTGCAAGGTGT
>CAYJIE010000052.1:0-16800 GCA_964370145.1 uncultured Oscillospiraceae bacterium | reverse complement strand
CATTATAATTGAATAACGCTCCGAAAACCGGTAAATCCTGTAATGTTGCTTTAGCAGGTTTGAAAAACCAATACCAGATTGAGAGCCTTCTCGCACACGGTATTTCGCAAGATTTTCCTTTAGTAAATGGCATGGAAAATTTTGATTAATCTTAATCCAAAGTGCCCAGTCATCACGCATTTTATAATTTTCAAGATAAACTTTTCCAACCTTTTCGATATCATAAATAACAGTAAGGCAACCACACCAATTCCATTTCAAGAATCCGTTTTTGGGAATTGTTTTCGGACCACTACAAAGCTTGTTTAAGAGCTTGGAATTTCCCCCAATCATTGAATATTCAGTATAACTAAAAGCAAAATAGCTCTTTTCCATGAATTCAATTTGCTTTTCAAGCTTTTCTTTGTGCCACAAGTCATCACTATCTAAAAATGCAATATATTTCCCTTTTGCAGCTGTTGTAGCAGTGTTTCTTGCCATGAGTGCCCCACTATTTTTGTCATGCTTTATATAAATTATTCTACTATCATTGTAGCTCTTTATAATTTCTGCCGAATTATCAGGAGAACAATCGTCAACTAGAATAAGTTCAAAGTTTTCATAAGTTTGCGCAAGCACACTGTCAATCGATTCTTTGATATATCTCTCTGTGTTGTATACGGGCATGATAATAGATACAAGTGGTCTAGGCATTTTTCCCCTCCGTGCGCATAATCGTCTCCTCCATGCCAAATTCACAATACCTCTCGCCATATACACTCATCTGCATGTCCACAGTAAGGCTTCCAAACAGCTTTCTCGCCGTCTTACTAAAGGGCAACACCGCTCTTGCTAAGACACCAAACGCATTGCAGAGAAAAACTTTTCTTCCATTTGCCATTGCGATGAGCCTCACCATTTCAGAAGTGTTGACAAATTCACTGTTCTGCGGAAAAAACAGTCCTTCATCCCCGTTTTTTATGAGCAAGCGGAAAAATTCACATAAATGCTCGATATAAATCATAGAGCGGTGATTATTAACCTTTGGGAAAATCGGAATCTTTTTAGCCAACTTCGCCAACCTTTGATAATTTCCACCACAGCCCATGCCATATACCATCGGGATGCGAACAATACAGTTTTTCATGCCCTCTTGCAGGCTTTGCTCTGCAAGAAGTTTTGATTTACCATAGTGCGTGATGGGGGTTTCTATTGTGTCTCTCGTGATTTCTCCGCTCTCCATGCCATATACAGATAGCGTGCTTGCCAGAATAAATTGCCCCACGCCGTCTTCATGCGCCTTTTTCGCAAGGCGCTGGGTTATCTTGTGGTTGATCTCATAATATAAACTTGCGTTTTTTACATCCTCTTTCACATGGGCAAGCCCTGCTAAATGCAAGATGCAGTCATATTTCCCAAGCTCTAATTGCTCTATCGCAACATCTCTTAGCGAGATTACATCTAGATGAAAATCCGAAGAAAACTGCCCCATATAGCGCATAAATTCTCTTGCGATATAGCCGCTTTTGCCGGTTACGAGCACATTAATCATTTGTGCACCGTCTCTTTCCCCTCTTTGACGCCATCACGGATTATAACCTTGTACACCGTCAAAAATAGGCATTTTATATCAAAGAACAGGCTGACTCTGTCAACATATTCACCATCAAATTTTGCTTTCACAGGGATTTCGAGCTCGTCCCTGCCGTTGACTTGCGCCCAACCTGTAATCCCCGGCATGATGTCATTCGCGCCGTATTTATCTCGCTCTTCAATCAAATCGAACTGGTTCCACAGGGCGGGGCGAGGGCCGACAATACTCATCTGCAAAAAGAGCAAGTTAAAGAATTGTGGAAGTTCATCAAGTGAAGTTTTCCTAAGAAATTTCCCAACCCTCGTTATGTATTGCTCTGGGTTTTCCAAAAGATGCGTTGGGCAATCTTTGGGTGCATCAATTTTCATCGTCCTAAACTTTAGGATTTTGAAATGTTTTTTATCCTTGCCAACACGTTTTTGCGTGAAAAACACGGGGCCTTTTGAGTCGAGCTTAATTGCAATTATGAGAATCAAAAATAGAGGTGAGAGCAAAATCACCCCAATTAAAGCTAGTATAAAATCTAGAAATGGCTTTAATATTTTTATGTACATATGACCTCTTTGCGCAACTTTAATTATTCAATATTCTCTTCGCTGTCAAAATCTTTGATTTTGCTAACAGCGTGAGGTTATTATATCATATCAAAGTTGTAAAAGCAACACAAATAATGACAGCAAAAAGTGGTGAGAAAACATATTCCCACCACTTTTTAACAACAGCATCATCGCTCAAAATCTTGCGACCTTTTAACCCCCTTTCGCCCTCCTTTCATTTCAAGCTCTGCAAGCTTTTTTCTGTTATAACATAGCAAATCGCTCGTGAGTTGCGCAAGTTCCTCCTTCCCTGAATGGAACACTGCCACCGTATATTTCTCCTTATGATATTTTTTATAAAGCGGTAGCAGCTCTGCCGCTATCGCTTTGTCTTGGCTTTCAGCTTTTGTCAGCCAAATAGTCACCGTTTTTTTGTCGTCAATAACATCAATTTTCATATCTATTTTCTCACACTCCCCATAAATCTTATGTGGCTGCTAGCGATTAGCTTTTAATTCTTGAGTGTAAAATAGACAGATGTTTTTGCCTGTATTTACATTTGTGATACTGTTTTGCGCTCTTTGTTTTGCCCAAATAAACTCCTCCAATCTTTTCACTTTTCGCCAAGTTCACAAATTCTTGTTGTGTTGGCTTTATTACCCCCCTCATATACCGTGACAAAAATAGCATAAAAGTTGCGTTGTTTTTTTATTATTCAATAAAAATTAATTTTTTGTGCGCCTGGATTTCTGTTATTAAAAAGCAGTGAAATTTACAGAGTTGTTTCGCTTTAACATCTTGGCAAGCAGGGCAAGTGGTCACCCACTTGCAATTTTTATGCTTGTTTTGGAGCGCCCAAAACAAAAAAACGATGATAAAAAATCATCGTGCCACGGCCCATATTGGGGGCTAAAAAATATAGCAATTCACCTATTAAATCCATCCAAAGACACGTCAGTTAACCAAATTGCCTATAACAAATGCTCATGCAAATCCTACCCCCTTAGTCCATCGCCAATGCCGCTCATGTTTTCCCAAAAATAACCCTTGCATTTTCATTAAAACCATGTTACAATGTTGATAGAAATACATGTACAAGGAGTTGATATTGTTGATAGAAAAATTTGATATCGCTGGATATTGTCGTATCTCCGTTGATGAGGAGCTTGACCGCGACAACACATCAATTGAGAATCAAAAGGCGATTATAGAAGAATTTGTGAAGAAGAATTTCCCAAATTCCACACTGACTTTTTATGAGGATAGAGACAGAAGTGGCTATACCTTTGAGCAACGTGAAAACTATCAACTCATGCGAAAAGAGCTCGTAACACACAAAAAAGACATACTTATTGTCAAGGATTTTTCTCGTTTCTCTCGGAGAAATTCGAGAGGGCTTGTCGAGCTTGAGGATCTTCGTGACATAGGCTGTCGGATTATTTCAATTGGCGACAATATCGACTTTCCAAATGACGATGATTGGCTAAAAATTCAGTTTCAATTTCTCATAAATGAGATGCCGGTAACGGACACGAGTAAAAAAGTTAAATCTGTTATCAAGCGCAGACAAGCTGACGCAAAATGGATTTGCGCCGCACCATATGGCTACATCGTGAACAAGCAACAGCAATTTGAGCTCGTGCCCGAGGAGGCGGAGATTGTCCGCAAGATTTTCGAGCTGTATATTGAGGGATATGGCTATAAAAAAATCGCAAATTATCTCACGGACGAAAAAGTCCCCACACCAAGAATGGCGGAGAGGGAGCGAAAACTCTCTGAGGGCGAGAACTACAATCGAGCGGTGCGCCCTGAGTGGAGTATAATCACTGTGCAGGGGATTCTCGACAATGATTTTTATATCGGCACGCTAAGACAGGGCAAGTTCACACGCAAGAAGATAAACGGTGCGGACATGAAACTCACGGACGATAAGCATATTGTCTTTGAAAATAATCATCAAGCGATTATTGACTATCGCACTTTCCGCACGACAAAGGCACTGCGTGAGCAACGCACCAAAAGCAACTATCGTGGCGTGAAGATAAACGACAATGTATATTCAGGACTGCTGTTTTGTGGCGACTGCAACTCCCCCATGTTCGCCATGAGTCGCTCTGACCTCAAAGACGCATATCGTTGCGGCACGTATCACAGGCGTGGGCTGAAGGGATGCACCAGCCATCATATCAGAGTGGACAAGCTCGACGATTTAATTAAGGCATATGTAAAAGCGGTGATGCAAAGTTCTGATAAAATGCTAGCTAAGTTAAACGAAGACCTTGAAAAAGAGGGTGAAGACATCAAGAAGACGGAAAATGCGGTGGAGAACCTCGAAATTTTGCTAGAGGAGTTAAATGAGGAGCTCAAAGCGACGAAAAGGCAAAAAGTCCGTGATATTATGAAAAACCCTGACAAGGAGGATTTGCTTGAAGAGACATATGACGAGCTTGAAAATGATCTTTTACGGCGAATTGAGGGGATTAAAAATCAGATTGAGCTGACGGAGAATAGGCGCAATATGATTATCCGCGTGAACAGAATTGCAAAAACGGCGATGCAGGTTTTCGAGGACATTTTGCAAAAAGAAAAACTTGACAAAGCTGACCTAGAATTAATTATCGAAAAAATTGCCGTCTTTGAAGAGCGAATTGAAATCACACTAAAAGCGGATATAGACATGATAATAAAATCGGGCGAGCTTGAGCGGGAGTTTGCAAGCGTAAATTTTAATTTAGGCACGGAAGATAGCTTAGAAACCGAGCTAGTCCAGATGTCAAGCGGACATCGGGATAAGGTTTTTCGTGTCAATGTAATCAGTAGCGGAGAGCCGCTGGAAATATACACAGATCGTGACGGAGAGGTTATATTTAAGAAATATTCGCCCATTGGTGAGATGTCAAATTTTGCAAATGGCTGTGCGGAGGCACTTGCTAAAACCGCCAATGCACCTGTTATCATTTGTGACCGTGACCTCGTTATTGTCGCTGTGGGCGTACCGAAAAAGGACTATGAGGGCAAGTCGATTTCTGCTAAATTTGAGGAACTTATGGAAGAGCGACAAGGCGTATTCCGTGAGAAAGGCATGTCAATCCCTGATGTCATAGACGGTGGTACAATGTCCATATTGGCGGCGGCACCTGTTATTTCTGTGGGTGATGTCATTGGCTCTGTGGCGATTTTGGGCGATGATCGCCCTGCAACAGAAGTGGAATATAAGCTCTGCTTAAATTCAGCAGCGTTTCTGTCAAAGCAAGTTGAGGGTGCATAAGGAAAAAAACGGACACTGTTGTGTCCGTTTCGTTTTTTTGTGTTGGCGATTGCAGTAATGCAAATGCCTATGCACCCCGAGTTTCTAGTTGGCTTTTATATACTGTTCGCTGAATTTATCAAGGCTCATTGGTCGCTCGAAGAAATAGCCTTGTGCCGCCTCACAGTTAACTGACTTGAGAAACTCCACTTGTTCTGCTGTCTCAATTCCCTCGGCAACCGTATACATATTGAGGCTGTGTGCGATGTCGATGATGCCGTCAACCACGATGTTTCCACGCCCATCTTGGCTATCAGTGAAAAAACTGCGGTCGAGTTTTAAGGTGTTGACCTTGAAATTCTTCAACATACCCAAGGAGGAGTATCCTGCGCCAAAGTCATCAATTGATACACTAAAACCGGCAATTCTAAGCTGTCCAAGGAGCTTATCAAGAGCTTCTTTATCGCTTGAAATCGCAGTTTCGGTAAGTTCGACTTCAATTAGTTGTTTTGGAGTTTGATGCTTTTCACAAATTTCCACGAGACCATTGACAAAATCATCTTGATTTAGGTGAAGTCTCGAGAAATTGACAGAAATTGGAACAACCTTGTGTCCATTTGCCAACCAATTTTTAATGGCAATGCACACTTCTTCAAGCATATACATATCCAAGTTGAGAATAAAGCCGTTTTTCTCAAAAAGAGGTATAAAATCATTTGGGAAAATCATGCTACCGTCAGCCTCGATCCAGCGAACCAGTGCTTCGGCGCCGCTGATTGAATTGTCTTTTATGCTGAATTTTGGTTGCATGAACACCTTGAATTCTCTATTGGCGAGCGCCTTTTCCATCTTATTTGTGATTTGCGTTTCCTTAAGGATAATCTCCTTCAAGTGATCGTCATAATCACGGATTGGTGGGCCATTTTCCAATTTAGAAAATCTGTGGGCAATTGTAACTTTACTTATGATATCATTTATATTTGTCTCGCCAGGAGAAATTCGATAGCGTCCATATCTAAACGAAAATTGATGCTTTGAGAGCAGTGGGAGCATACCCCTAAACAGTGCCTCATATCGCATACTGCTGTGCTCTAGATTGTCGAGCAAAGCGCCCTCAGCGAACATCAAAAATTCATCTGCGCCACTTCTTGCCATGATAAAAGAGCTATCTGTGACATTTTTTGATGTTGCGGCAACCATTTTCAAAACTTCATTTCCCGTTTCAAAATCATATAGCTCATTTAATGCCTTGAAATTTACCATATCCATTTTGGCAATGACAAATTTAGCGTCAGGATTTTTTTCCAATGCATTTCCTGCGTCAATTTTAAATTTCACAAGATTTCTAAGCCCTGTGAGCTCATCGTAATACAAAACACTCTCAATCTCTTTGTAGTTTTTGTTTTTGAGATATAAAATATATGATACGAAAATAATAACAAATGTTACGATTAAATTTGAAACCCCAATGACATCTTTTGAAATTGCCTCAACGCTCTCTGAAATTTCAGCTTCTGTGAGAACGGAGAGCATGCTCCAACCCGAAAAGTCAAGCGGACGATATTCGCCAACATAGCTAACGCCATTGATAATATAATGTATGGTGCCGCCTAAACCATTGGAAATATCGTCGGACATTTTGTCAATGTCAGTATCCCCGATATAATTGGTGTTGGCATTGTCGTGAAAGCTCACATAGTCGTCGGTGGAACTCGCGATAATTTGGCCGGAGCTGTCAATAAGTAAGGAATAGCCACTTTCATTTGAATCTCTCAGTAGAGACTCTAAGTACTCAACAGTGTATTCTGAAGTGACGACGCCGTCATAATTTCCCTCATAGAGAATTGGTGAGAAAATTGCAATTACTGAAGTGCCGCTACTCTCTGAAATATATGGCGGAGTGGTCACAGTTTCGCCGTTGATGGCTCTTTTCCAATGTTCCGACTCACTTAAATTTACAGTAACTCCACTCGAGTGAGTCCCAAGACCGTTCATGTCAGTGAAAATTATTGTCTCAAATGAAAATGCTTTTTCAACTTGTTGCATATAACTTAAAATAGCCTCAACATCATAGCCGATGACACCGATGGTTTTTGAGATATTATCAACTATATGCCTGTCGACTTCAAGTTCTCGATTTATGGAAAATTGTTGCTGGTCTATAATCTCGCTAAGAGCTTTCAAGGCGGAAGCGCCAAGTTCATCCTCAACCGTCATATTGAAAAGAGTAACAGCGGTAATTAGAAGGGCAAGGGCGATTATAAGCGCTGCAAAACTTATTAAATTTTGCTTGTCTTTTTTCATGTCAAGCGCCCCCTTCCCTTTTATTTGCGTTATATCGCTATTGTAGCATATAGAACTGTCATAATCAAGTAGAAAACTGTTTATTTTGAATTTCTATTTTTCCTAAAGAAATAAAATACAAAGCCCATGAAAATCCATGCAAGAAGTGCAACTCTTGATTCAATCCCGAGATATGTCGGAGATGATGGCACGAGGAGCAAGAGCACGAGAATACCGGAGAGGATCGTACCAAGGATTGAAGTTGCATATAGCAAGGGTCGTGAGCCCTCTTTGTCTTTGCGCAAAGTGAGATATGTCGCAAATGAGGTGTAGCCAAAGCCGACAGCGGCGCTGATTGAAGTCATGTCTACAATCCACACGAGCACTTCACGTCCAAACCATGGGGCGATGACCGATACAATTAATATGAAAATTATTGCGTTTTTTGGAGTTTTGCCCTTTTCGTCAATTTTTGCGAACCAAGCTGGGAGCTCTCCGCCTTTGCCCATGGAATAGAACAGGCGGCTAGTTGCGGTATAAAATCCGATTATGCCCGATAGAATTGCACAGAACACGCCAATTCCAAGCAGAAGGACACCCACATCGCCAAGGAGCACATCAACCGCTTCGCTGACAGCCCAGTCATAATTTGCGGCAAGGAGGCTCTCCCAAGGCATGACAAGCGCTGTGATGATGACTAGGGTGACATATATAACAGTGGCGATTAAAATTGAAATCACCATGAGGGAGGTCGCTTTTTTAGGTGAAAAGTTAAATTCCTCCGTTGTCTGTGGAATTGAGTCAAATCCAAGATATGCGAAGGGCGACACCACAAGAATAGCGAGAATTGCGTTTATCGGACTCGTATCCTCTGGGAATGACGGTGTAAGATGCGAGATTGACGCCGCCTCGCTGCCAAACGCCATGATTAACATAGCGAGCACAGAGCCAATGAGCGCAAAAGTTATGATTGTTTGTAGCCATGCCGCCGCACCAATTCCCTTTATGGAGAAAAATGCAAACAGAGACAGCGCAACAATTGCCATTAGGATTTCGCCGATGAAAATATCCCAACCTGCGATGGTATATAGATAGCCAAATTGAAACAGTTCGCCAAAGAGTTTTCGTGCCACTAGGGCGAGGGCGGTTGCGTTTAGAGGAACGATGGCAAGGTAGGCGAGGCCGAGGAACCAGCCACAGACATATGCATGGCGGCGTCCGAGCGTCTCTGCCACAAAGGTGTATTCGCCGCCTGCAACGGGGTATTTGTTGATCATATAACCATAGTTAAGGGCGATGATAATCATGACGACAGCGGCAACGCCCATACCAAGAACAGTGCCAATCGGGCCGCCTTTTGGAAGGAACACAGTGCCCGGCATGATGAATGCGCCCCAACCGATTATGCTCCCCAAGGCGAGCGATAGCACATTGATCGGATGCAGATTTCGCTTTAGTCCCCCATTATTATTGCCAGTACCATTAAAATTGCTCATAGACCCTCACTTTATTGTTTTAGTTGCAACAATTTGTTGCGCTATGCTTGTTTAATAGACGATTTTAGCTTTCGCTCTGCGCTGTTTTTAGTGCTCTTAAATTAAAAATCACGATGCATGCGAGGACACTGGTGCCTGATGCGACCATCATTGCCGTGGAAATTCCACCGTAATTTGCTGTTGCACTCACGATTAGCGGTGAAGTAAAAGAGGCAATTGCTGATGCGATGATGACATAGCCGTAGTTTGAGCCTGCATATTTCATGCCGAACAAATCGGAGGTCAAAATCGGATATGTGCTCAAGAATCCACCATATGTAAATGCGAGTAATGAAGTTATAATAAGTACCCAGTATGAGCTTGCATTTACGAGAAGAAGCAGGAGTGCGGCACTCGTAAGCATATTAAACATAATTGTTATTTTGCGTCCTAAGCGGTCGGAGGCGGCGGAAGTGAGAAAACGACCGAGAGTATTCATGAGTGACGCGGACATTACAGCAAGAGTTGCTATTGATTCAGGGAGTCCGCGATCAACACAAAGCTGTTTTAACAGCGGCGAGATGACAAGATATGCTATGCAGGAAAGAGACATCGACACAAGCAAGATGAAATATTGCGGGGTGCGCAACATCTCCTTTGAGTTATAATTTACAGCAGAGTTGCTTTTTTTAGCAAGTGCCGCTTGCTCCTTAGCCATATAATCTTGAGGTGGCAAGCAGATTATGGTGGCGCAGACTACAACAAATAGACCGGTGATAGCTGCCTGTGCGAGGAAAGCGCCGAATATTCCAGTATATGCTAAGGCGAACTCTAATATGGGTGTGAATAAAATTCCGCCAAAGCCGGAGGCGGAAACTGCAATTCCAGCGGCATAGCCTTTTTTATCGGGATACCATTTTTGCACAGTCGGTAAAACCGTGTTATATACACCGCCAAGAAAGAAGTTACCTGCGGCATAGAAAATGGTGAGAATTACAAGTCCGAGCTCAGCGTTTAGAGTGCTGGCAAATGCGACAAGCACATATGACAAAAAAGCGGCACCGCCACTGATGGCGACGACCTTACGAGGAGTTGAGCTGTCTTGGATTTTTCCGAAAAACAGTGTCCCAAAAGGAAAAGCGCCCATACCAGCCGCAAAGGTGTAAGACAAAAAGGCGCTGTCCCAAGACAGCTCCCCTACAAGATGATATGAATAAATGCTCCAAAAATAACTTGGGGCACAAATTGACATGGCTAAAACGGAAACAAAAAGGATAATTGCTCGATTTTTCTGCGTGATTATCATGACAACCCCCGGCATTTGCATATGTATGCTAGAATGCAATTTGATTCTTATCATTATACAATGAACGAAGGGGATGCGACCACATCCCCTTCGCCAATTTTAACCGTTGTTATCAATTAGTCGGTCTATGCAACTTACAAGTTTGCTGATTTCAGGTTTTGAGAGTTGCTCGTTTGCGCCAAGCTGTTGCCCTTTTATGCGCATTTCTTCGTTGATGAGTGAGGAGAAGATGATAACGGGGATTGAGGAGAGCTTTTCGTCATCTTTGATGAGCTTAGTCAACCTGTGTCCGTCCATTTTCGGCATCTCGATATCAGTGATTAGGCAAGCGACTTTTTCTTCGAGATTTTCCTCAGCACGCAAACTGCTAATGAAGTCCCAAGCCTCGCTACCATTATCAAATTTAGTAATATTAACATATCCGGCTTTGCGCAGTGAATCTTCAATTAGTTTTGAGAGAAGCTGTGAATCCTCAGCCATGACAATCGGCTTGGTGTTTCTCTCTCTTTCGCCAAGATTGTCAATCTCTGAAATTTGAATTGAAGTCTCAGGTGAAATCTCTGCAACAATTTTCTCGAAGTCAAGAATTGTTATAAGTCTGCCTTCGCATTCCGCAATACCTGTTGCAACGCCATCGGTGTCACGATATATTGTTTTGTCGGGCTTTTGAATTGATGCCCAAGAAATTCTATCAATGCCAACGACGGAGTGAACACGAAAAGCGATGTTCATTTTATTAAATCCGGTGATGATGAATAGATCTCTGTCACCTTCACTACTGTCTTCAAGGTTAAGGAATTTTGGAAGGTCAATTACAGTGATTACAATGTCGCGTGGCTTAAAGACGCCCTCTACGGCATGATGTGAATTTGGCATTGGCTTAACAGGTGAAACCATCATGATTTCACGAACCTTAGCGACATTAATGCCGAATGTATTGCCAGCGATAATAAATTCCATTATCTCAATTTCATTCGTGCCGCTTTCAAGCAAAATCCCTTGTTTACCGCCCAAATTAAAGCTCATAGTTACCTCCAAAACTTATATATCTACACTAATTTACCATTTCTAATCATATACATCTTATTTTAACCCACATCGTCACGCTTGTCAAGTGTTTTTATCTGTCCTTATCAATTACCTAACAATTTGTTGTTGATTAATTTACAACTTTGTGTTAAAATCAGTATTATTTATTGAAAATACTGTACATGTGCATAAAGTGGAGAGAAAAATGGATTGTAAAAAAACTAAGAGGATTATAATAAAGGTGGGGACTTCAACGCTTACCCATGAAAATGGCGGATTGAACATTCGCAGGATGGAGACGCTTGTCAAACTCATCAGCGATTTGAAAAATGCGGGATATGAAGTACTCCTTGTGACCAGTGGCGCAGTTGGAATTGGTGCGACAAAGCTGAAGTTCGAGGAGTATCCGAGGCGAATTGAAGACAGGCAAGCGGCGGCGGCGGTTGGACAGTGTGAACTCATGGGGATTTATGGGAGATTTTTCTCGACATATGGGCATTTGGTGGCGCAGATTTTGCTTACACGCGACGTCATGGAGAATGAGCTGTTAAAGGCGAATGCGGCGGCGACGATAAACAATTTGCTTGCACGTGGGGTCGTTCCGATTTTCAATGAAAATGACAGTATTTCAACAGCGCAAATCGGCGAAGTCTTTGGCGATAACGACACGCTATCAGCATATGTAGCGAGGCTGTGTCAGGCGGACTTGCTGATAATCCTCAGCGATATTGATGGCTTTTATGACAGTGACCCAAAGGAAAACCCAAAAGCACAACTCATAAAAAAGGTGGAAGTGCTAACTGAGGATATTATAAAAAAAGCGGGCGGCGCCGGAAGTGCGAGAGGCACAGGCGGCATGGCGACAAAGCTTGTTGCCGTGCAGATTGCGCATGAGAAAAACATTTCAGTTGTCATTGCAAACGGAAAAGATGCGAATATTTTATATGATATTATGGACGGCGACTTTGTCGGTACGCTATTTTGCGGCGGAGGTTTAAATGAGTGACTATGTAAGGGAGCGTGCAAGCCTTGCGAAAGCGGCGTCGCACAAGCTTAGGAATTTGTCAAGTGATGCAAAAAACACTGCGATTGAAGCAATTGCTAATGCACTGTGGGCAAGGCGAGAGGACT
Source organism: uncultured Oscillospiraceae bacterium (assembly GCA_964370145.1). Taxonomy (GTDB): domain Bacteria; phylum Bacillota; class Clostridia; order Oscillospirales; family Feifaniaceae; genus CAYJIE01. Next base: position 4,220 of record CAYJIE010000052.1, on the reverse strand, counting down.
TGATTGCGGCGAATAAGAGCGATATGGAGCGGTCTGTTGCAGAGGGGATATCCGAAGCGATTTTGGGCAGACTTAAATTTGATGAAAAGAAAATTGAAGACTGCGTTTTGGGGCTGCGCTCGCTGACAGGGCTTCAAGACCCCGTTGGGAAAGTGATGATGCAAAGAGAGCTCGACGAAGGGCTGGTGCTCAGTAAAATTTCCTGCCCTCTTGGTGTCGTGGGCATTGTCTTTGAGGCAAGACCCGATGCCTTTGTGCAAATTTCTTCGCTCTGCCTTAAGAGTGCGAATGCGGTGCTACTCAAAGGTGGCAAAGAGGCGGCGCTTACAAATTCGCTTTTGTTTGAAGTGATTTCAAAAGCGACAGAAAAACTGTTGCCAAATGGCTGGATTTCACTGCTTGAAAGTCGCGAGGAAGTCAGCGCAATGCTCAAACTCGATGAATATATCGACCTTATTATACCAAGGGGCTCAAACTCCTTCGTGAAATATGTCATGGACAATTCAAGCATACCAGTGCTTGGTCATGCAGACGGCATCTGCCATATATATTTACATGAAGACTGCGATTTCGGCATGGCGGCGGCGATAGTAAATGATGCAAAAACGCAATATGTCTCGGCATGCAACACGGTGGAAACTCTACTGGTGAACAGGAAAATTGCCGCAGATTTCCTACCCTTATTAAAAGGGGCACTCGCAGGGAAAGTTGAGCTAAGAGGCGATGCACAAGTTTTGAGCATCATTGACGTCAAAGCGGCGACGGACAGCGACTGGGCATGTGAATATGGGGACTATATCTTGTCGATTAAGATTGTCGAGGATTTGGAAGAAGCGATTACGCATATTAACAAATACAGCAGTTCGCACACGGATTCTGTCATCACTGCCAGTGAGAGCGTGGCGGAGCGCTTTTTTGAGGGCGTGGACAGTGCCAATGTGTTCTGGAATGCGTCCACGAGATTTTCCGATGGCTTTAGATATGGATTTGGGGCGGAAGTCGGAATTTCCACATCAAAGATTCATGCGCGTGGGCCTGTCGGCCTTGAGGGGCTTTTAACTTATCAATATCGAGTGAGAGGAAAGGGGCAAATTGTCAGCTCATACGCAAAGGGCGAAAAGCACTTTACACATAGGGATATTGACTGAGGACAGTCGAATTTTTATAAGAGATGGCGGCAGAGATTTTTCACTGCGCGGCGGCAGAGATTTTATAAGAGATGGCGGCAGAGGTTTTCCACTGCGCGGCGGCAGAGATTTTTCACTGCCGCTCTCTTTTTTTGATTTTACTATTGACATAGATGAAAGAATGCTATACAATATATAGTGTTGCAAGACGTGAAATTAAAATGAAACCACAACATAAAGAATGGAGATAGAGATAATGGGGAAGTTGAAAAAGGCTAGCATATCAGACAATGCAAGACTTGTCTTAGAGCGTAGATATCTTGAGCGCAACGAGCGTGGCGAGATTGTTGAGAGCGTGGAGGGAATGTTCTCCCGTGTGGCTAAAGCGATTGCAAAAGTCGATGAAAATTATGATAAAAATGCAGATGTTGAGGCGCTCGAAGAGCGTTTTTATAATCTAATGGCAGAGCTTGAGTTTGTGCCAAACTCACCCACGCTTATGAATGCAGGCAGACCGCTTGGTCAGCTTTCCGCCTGTTTTGTGCTCCCTGTTGAGGATAGCATGGAGGGCATTTTTGACTCTGTGAAAAATGCAGCACTAATCCATAAGAGTGGCGGCGGCACTGGCATGAGTTTTAGCAGATTGCGTCCGTCGGGCGATGTCGTGAAGACGACAGGCGGCGTTGCCTCGGGGCCGATAAGCTTCATGAAGGTGTTTAACATGGCGACGGAGGCGGTCAAACAAGGCGGCACAAGACGTGGTGCAAACATGGGTATACTGCGTGTAGACCACCCCGATATCATGGAATTTATTGAGTGTAAAACCGATACTTCGCAAATCACAAATTTTAATATATCGGTGGGGATAACTGAAAAATTTATGGAGGCGGCAAAGGCTGGCGAGAACTATGATTTAATCCACCCGAAGACAAAGGTCGTGGTGGGTGAGCTAAACGCCGCAATGGTATATGAGAAAATTGTGAGCGCCGCATGGCAAACCGGTGAGCCGGGTATAATTTTCCTTGATAGAATTAATAAGAGCAATCCAGTGCCGCATCTTGGCGAAGTGGAGTCAACAAACCCATGTGGCGAGCAACCGCTTTTGCCGTTTGAGAGTTGCAATCTTGGTTCAATTAATTTAATGGCAGTGATGGACAAAAAGAAAATCAATTATAAAAAGCTCGAGCAAATTGTTCGAGATAGCGTTCACTTTTTGGACAATGTAATTGATGCAAATAAATATCCGTTGGATATCATCGATGTGACGACGAAAAACAGCCGCAAAATCGGACTCGGCGTTATGGGATTTGCGGACATGCTACTCACAATGGGCGTGTCATATGCGAGCGAAGAGGGTGTTAAGCTAGCAGGTGAAGTGATGGGCTTCATCAACGATACGGCAAAGGATGAGAGCCGTAAATTGGCGAAACAGCGCGGCAACTTCCCTGCATATGCAGGCTCGGTATTCGAGGGCAAGACAGAGATGCGCAATGCGACAGTTACGACAATTGCACCGACAGGTACGATATCGATGGTGGCAGGCGTATCTAGCGGAGTTGAGCCTGTGTTTGCATTTGTTTACACACGCACAGTCATGGATAAAACCGTCATGCATGAGGTTAACCCTGTGTTAAAACAAGTGCTTGGCGAGCGTGGACTATACACTGAGGAGCTCATGGCGAAAATCTCTAAAGCAGGGACATTGCAAACAGTGGAGGAAATCCCACAGGACATTAAAGATGTGTTTGTATGTGCGCAGGATATCAGTCCGGAGTATCATATAAAAATTCAAGCGAAATTCCAAGAGCATGTTGATAATGCTGTGTCGAAAACGGTTAATTTTGTGAATTCGGCGACAAAAGAAGATGTCAAGGCGGTGTACAATCTCGCATATGAAACAGGCTGCAAGGGAGTTACGATATATCGTGATGGCAGTCGTGCGGAGCAAGTGCTCTCGACTGGCTCGTCAGCAGAGGCGACACCGACAGAGAGCGCTCCTGTGGAAGTGGTGGCGACACCGAGAGCACGCCCCGATGTGACAATCGGTTTTACTGAAAAGGTGCAAATCGGCTGTGGAAATCTATATATCACCGTAAACTATGACGATGAAGGGCTTGTGGAAGTGTTCACAAACACAGGGCGACATGGCGGTTGCCCAAGTCAAAGTGAGGCGACAAGCCGTCTGGTTTCAATGGCACTTCGCTCAGGCATGGATCCGAAAATTATTATTGAGCAGTTGCGTGGAATCCGTTGCCCGTCAACAATTCGCCAAAAAGGCATGAAGGCAACATCTTGCCCTGATGCAATTGCAAGGGTGATTGCAAAGGTGCTTAATTATCAAGAAACAGGAAGCAATGGCACAATTCCAGTGCCAGAGGCTTTTGCGCAAACTGTGAGCATACCTACGCCTAGTGGTGGGGATAGCAGTGGGCGAAATTGCCCTGAATGCAGCGGAAGTGTCGAGCATGAGGGCGGCTGCGTCATATGCAGAAACTGCGGATATAGTAAGTGCGGATAAGGAGTTATTGTGAGAGTCGATAAATTTTTGAAAATATCAAGGATAATCAAGCGTCGCACGGTGGCGAAAGACGCCGCACAGGGCGAGCGCATATGCGCGAATGGGCGTGTGGTCAAGCCGTCATATGATGTAAAAGTCGGTGATGTGCTTGAAGTGACATTTGGCACAAGGACATTAAAAGTTGAGGTGCTCGCACTGCCGACTCATGTCACGAAAGAAAATGCGGGCGATATGTATAAGGTGCTTGGCGAGTAGCTGATTTGTGGTGCACGAGTTGCACTGCCGAACACAGAAGAAAACAAATAAAAGGGTGTGCATATACGGCTTACCAATAAAGAAATAAACTGCCATTATCAATTTTTGATAATGGCAGTTTTACTTGTAATATTATGCTAATAACTAATAGTGAAGAATTATAAATCATCACCGTAACTGATAGCGGAATTATATTTGCGATTGTTGACTTCTTCTTTGCATTTTATAGTTTTTGTTATATCAATATCATAACAGTTTGCAATAGCTATTGCATAATAAATTACATCCCATATTTCTTCGTCTATTGTACCTTTTATATC
>CAYJIE010000051.1:0-17115 GCA_964370145.1 uncultured Oscillospiraceae bacterium | reverse complement strand
AACCAACGACCCTGCGGTTAACAGCCGCATGCTCTACCGACTGAGCTAAGGAGGAGTATCTACATTCGGCACTTATATTGAAGTGCTTTAATATAATATCACATCTTTTATAAAAAATCAATACTTTTTTGCAATTTTTTTAATTTTTTTTCAAAAAAGTTATAAAAGCTGTGCGCAACTATAATTTTCCCATATATTATGTCTTCTATTCGCAATTTGCCAAGTAGTTTTCACTTTTGCTCGCCGACTTCAACTCTTTCTACTTCCCTCCGTCTCCCCGTCCTCTCTGTCTTCCCCGCCCCCCCGTCTTCCCCGTCTCCCCGTCCTCTCTGTCTTCCCCGTCCCCTCGCCCTCACCTTCTTTTTCCGCTTTGGTAATTGACAACAATCGCAAAATATGATAAGATATATATTGCAAAAAGTCATGAAAGGGAGTAATTATGAAGAATTTTAACATTAAGAGCATGGTTTCGGGAATTATAATCGGTGTATGCATTTCAACGTCGCTTATGACGGCATTTGCCGCATGGGAGGACAGGCAAATCACAGCAAGCTTTAGGAATATTAAAATTGACCTTGACGGCGTTCTGTTCACGCCAAAAGATGCGAACGGCACTGTCGTTGAGCCTTTCATATACAACGGCACTACATATGTGCCAATTCGTGCGGTTTCACAAGCCTTTGGCTACGATGTGGGCTGGGACGCAGAAAACGAGACTGTTTTAATTGAGACAGCCGCAGGCTCTGGCACTTCTGTGCACTTTGAGCTTCTTGAGCCGGTGTCCACATTTAAGAATGGAAATATAAGAGAGTTTACGTCAACAGACCGTGACATAGACGGCAATGCTTATAGCAATGGTATCATTTTAAGCGCAACATCTAACAGCAACACAGCAAGCTATGCGCTCAACAAGCAATATTCGACCTTTACAGGCAATGTTGTGCCACTGCCAACACAAAGCTTTGAAACAGCGGACTACAGCGTACATATCTATGGTGACGGCGAGCTCCTCTACTCCTCTTCGATTTTCTCAAAGAACACACATATTTTCAGCGAGAATTTCGATGTTGATGTAAGCTCGGTTGATCTCCTTGAGATCGAGCTGATTATGGACGGTTCTGGTAGCGGAATTGGACTAGTTGACGCAATTTTAATTAAATAGGTAATAAATATATTTAGCGGTGCTGTCAATTGACAGCACCGCTTTTTACACAACTAGAAAGGCGATGAGAAATTCTCATCGCCTTGGCGTTCAAAAACACATTTTTGTACGCTGGATTTGTGTCCTTACCGAGGCAAATGAATTGCCTCTCACGGACTTTTAATCTATTCCGTTTTGTCTCATATAAGAGACAAATCCGGGATTATATTCGCCAACATGCTCGCCACTTTACGCCAATTGAGATTGGCGTGGCATGCGCATGTCATGGCATTCAGATGTCTCAAAAGCAAACTTTTTCGACAGTCTAAAGGCGATGAGAAATTCTCATCGCCTTTTTCCTATTCATAACTTATAAAATTGAAACGCATCTAAGTTCTGTTGACGTCTTTAAGATTTTCCCATCAATATTTACAAGTGGGAACTTCAAATTCCTCGAATCACTATAAGCCACAGTCCCAATGGAGCCGTCAGTCAAAATAACTTTTTTGCCCACGAGCTCAAGCGGCATTTTGTTCAAGAATATATTAACAATTGATGTGTCAAGGTCAGAATATCGACCTAACGAAAATTCGTGTAATACATCAAAGGGAGATTGCGGCTCTTTATATACCCTGCGCGCTACCATGGCATCATATACATCAGAAATCGCCGTAATGCATGCAAACATCGGTATTTGATCTGCGTGGAGACCATCGGGATATCCAAGGCCTGTCATCTTCTCATGATGCGATCTAGCCCCTGCGAGTATCTCAGGGTCAGTCTCTCCCGACGCCCTCAAAATATCAAATGAGTACTGCGAGTGCATCTTCATTATATTATATTCTTCTTCTGTGAGTTTTCCCGGCTTATTTAATATTTCAGTCGGAATTTTTAATTTCCCAAGGTCATGCATCAACCCAACTCTGATGAGTTTTTTAATTTGATCTTCAGTAAATCCCATCCACTTGCCGATAAGACCGTTTAGCATCGCAACATTTAAGCTGTGCGTAAACAGGTATTCATCAGTTTTTCTAACTGAGTTGAGGCATTGCACGATTACAGCGTCACCGACCTCGTCCAAGGTGCCCTTGATATCGCTTGACATTGTCTGTGAGCGCTCAAGATTGACATATCCGCTTTTACTGACCGAAAGCAAAAACTTGTCAGTATTCTCTTTCATGTCCGTGTATCCAATTTTATCTTCAAGTTGCTTTTGGAATTGGATAAAATAATCGGTGCTGTTAAAAATGCGGTCTCTCTCCGCCTTTTGCATGTAAATGTTTAAGCTCCCGCCGAGTCTTTCTTTTAGCTGTTCCATGATTTCCGCTGTTAAAACTACATCTTTACAGAGCAGGGCAAATCCTGAATCAGTGAGATAATAAATTCCAAAATCGACATTGAGCCCTTCAAAAAGAACATCTATCGACAATGGCGATAATTCAATTTTCTCGTCGTTCATTTTTACCCCCTTAATGACATCAATATTCGTGACATTCGATGATTTCAGCTTATACTACATTCTACCAAAAAAAAACAAAAAAGTCAAGTTCGTCATGCTCGAATTTATATATTTTGTGCATGTTTGCTGTTTTCGTTCTCCTTCTTGTCGAAACATGTAGATATATTTTGCACAATCTGTTGTAATTTTCGACACAAAAAACGCTATATATGGTATAAAATGGTAATAAAATTGCATTAAGAATGCAATAATACGGAGGGCGTATGCAAACAATTAAACAAAATTTCAACAAAAGCGTGAAGGAACTTTCAAGGTCGGCGAAACATGTCGGTTTTTCCTGTCTCATTCACCTCGGACTACTTCTGATTTCCATGATGTTGACACTGGGCAGCTTCGTCGGTCGGACAAGCCCGCTTGGGATTGCAGTCGTGGCGGCTGTCCCTTACACACATCTATCAACGCCGGTGCTCGGTGTGCTCATTTCCGCAATTTTTCTACCCTCACTCGAAGCCATTCGCTATATCGCCTCAACTCTCGTACTAGCAGGCGTGCGACTGCTCATTAGAAATGCGGCGAGTACCGCAGGCATCTTTGGCTTTGATGCGATTTTGTCCGCCGCTGTCGTTTTTTCCACAGGGCTTGCCATGTATATAAGCGAAGACATCGGCTGGGTATTCGTCTCGCAAGCCGCTCTCACCTTTATTGCCACTGTGATTTTCAAAGGCGGTGCCGTCGCCGTATCACGGCTATATCGCGGCCGCACGCTAACCTTGTACATAAGAAATTCGCTCTTGTTGTCCTTGCTTCTCATTGTAGTCTATGCAAAAGACTTCTCCTTATATTCCATTTCCCCCACAACAATTTTATATTTTGCAGTATGCCTTGCAATCGTCAACCGAAGTGAAGGCACAGTCGCTTCAAGCATTGGGCTTCAAGGCGCACTTGCGATGACACTTGCCGGCGATAGTGTGCTGGGCGTCGCCTGCGGTTGTGCGATTTTGGGCGCCTCATTTTTCTCAAACACAATGAACCCAAAGGAGAAGTTAGCTGAAGTTGGCGACTTCGACGCCATATATTCCATCGGTTTTTTCATAATTGCGCAGACAATTCTCGTGCTGTCGGGCGGCGACATGTACAGCAGTATGGTGGAGATAACTATAACTACATTGCTGTTTATCGCAATGCCACCTTCGCTAAAAAAGCGCATTGCAAATATGTTTAAGGTTAAGAAACCAAAGCAGGGTCTCACACGCAGTTCGCAAAAGCTCACTCAAGTGGCACAGGCGATGGAGGACATCGCAAATAATATTGGCGCAGACGAGAAACATCTCCCACCTGAACTCCTCTCTTCCACCGTTGACAGCTGTTGCAAGCACTGTCTTCGCAGTTCTGTTTGCTGGGGTGCGCAGTACAGCGCTAGCATGGATATGCTAAATGCGATTTCAAACACCCTACGCAAAGACGGCTTCTTAAATGAGGTCAATTTGCCAAAGCACTTTCTTGACATCTGCGTAAACCCACAGGAATTTGCTACACATGCACAACGAGAATTTGCGCAGTTTCAATCAGATATGAAGCCTGAGAAAATTCACGAAAATGATGTCATAAAAGGGCATTACAAAAATTTTTCACTAATTTTGAGTGATATAGGCGAGACGATTGACGACAATGATGAGCGTGACATCTCCCTTGAAGAGCGAGTTAAAAGCCTCTTTCATGACAAGGGCGCACAGATTTCATCGATTGAAGCGAGTTACAATCGGCATGACAAACTCCGCATTTGCGGAAATTCAAATGAGCCCTTGCCAAATCTGGACTTTGCACAGCCTGCTATAGGCACGCTTACTCGCAGAAAAATTGCTGTTCCTGAGGTTTGGAAGAGCGAAAACTCCTGGCATTTTGTCATAAATGAGGAGCAGAATTTTTCCATATCCTCCGCAAAATTCGTGAGCCCTGCCGCAAATGAGAGCATCGCAGGTGATACCGTTCGTGAATTTCGCACGCAGGATATGCACTATGTCGCCGTTATAAGCGATGGTATGGGGGCTGGAAAAAAGGCGGCGAATAAGAGCTCCACCGCCGTCGACTATCTCGAAAAGCTCATGCAAGCAGGACTGCGCCGCGACACCGCCGTAAAAATCCTAAACGGTGCTATGATCTCAAGCGAGGCTAGCGAAGTGTTCACCACGCTCGACTGCATGATCCTTGATATGTATTCAGGTGAGATTGAATTTGTCAAAGCCGGTGCCGCTCCCTGCTTTGTCCTTCGTGGTAAGGAGCTTGCAAAAGTTGAGTGCAAAAGCCTTCCAATCGGCATTTTAGACGAAGTTGAGGCAGAGATTTACCATATGCGTGCATATGACGGTGACATCATCATCATGATGAGCGATGGTGTTCTGTCGCATGGCGACGACGGCAAAGCACTTATGGAATTTTGCCGCAACTTTGACCCAAACAGTGGCAACTTCGCAAAGGCTATTGTCAGCTTCGCCGCTGAGCATATGACTGCTAAGGAGCGAGATGACATGTCAGCGTTGGTGCTAAAAATCAACACTATCAAGCAGCGCTAAGCGAAAAGACTTATAAAGTCCTCCTTCGTTATGTTCGCGATATATCGCCCGACTTCATTTTCATCGAAAAACTCTGCTAGCGCCTCGTCGCTTATCTTCGTGCCCACCAGCCTATCCGCCAATATCCGCACATCGCGCTCGCCAAAGAAGTCCCCGCTAAAATTTGCGGCACTCACCGCACCACGCTCGACAAAGACGCCAAGGGCGACAATTCCATATGAAAATTTGCGCTCGCAATTCTTCGAATACTTAGGAGACGCGCCAAAGTTCCAATCCCATGAGCGATATTTCTCATTTGCAAGGCAGAGCACCGCCTCATGCATATCAGCAGTCAGCACAAATTCCTCCACATGCTCCATCTCAAGAAAATGCTGGGTTAGTGAATTGTAAAATTCCGCAGAGCTCGGCAAATCTTCTTTCAAAGACCTGATATTTGCAACCCTTGACGCCACTGACTTAACCGCACGCCCTGAGAACTTGATTTCTCGGGGCTTTAGTGCTTTTGACAATTTTGTCATGTCAGCGTCATAGAGCAAAGTGCCATGATGTAAAATCCTGCCCTCTTTGACAGCTTGTGCATTTCCCGACACCTTAAAGCCATCTACAAGAAGGTCATTTCTCCCTGATAGCTCCGCAAAAACGCCCATGGTCGACAGATAGTCAACCACTGGTTGCGTAAACTTATGAAAGTTGTTAAAGTCCCCAGCTTTGTTTGTCTCAACAAAAGAAAAATTGATATTCCCAAGGTCGTGGAACACCGCTCCCCCACCTGAATTTCTGCGCACAACTTCAATATTATTCGCCTGCACAAACTCTGCATTAATCTCTGCTGACGTGTTTTGGTTCTTCCCAACAATGACAGCATTGTCATTACGCCAAAACATCACAAAATCGAAATTTTGTGATGTATGCAAATATTCTTCTAATGCAAGATTATATGAGGGGCTGTTCTCATGATTTATTATCAGCTTCATATCTCTCCTATTTCAACACGACAATAATGCCGTTTTTCGCCATCGGGTCAAGCTTCATCGTTCCAATTTCAAATGGGAAAATATCACGGTCATCGTTGACCATATTTAATAGATAGTTGTATGACTCATCTGTCATCAAAATATAATACTTCAAATTTGTCTCAAATATATTGCCCTCGCCGACAATGTTAAAGTATGCGTCGAGATCAAAATTTTCATTTGGTGTAAATTCGCTAAAATATCTCACGCTCTCTTGTGAGAAATTTCTAAGCACTTCTTGCACCGTCACTTCTGCCGCCGCAGATTCGCCCACTTCAAGCTGTGGTAACTGCGCCTCTTCCACCTCATATTCGCCCACGTCGCTATCAGCGTTACCAGTCAAGTTGCTCTCTTCACTCACTGCACTATCAACGACCGCATCGTCCTCCATTTGAAATGCACTTGGCGCAACATCATCTGTCGGCAAACCATCTATCTGTGGTAAATCATTTGCCTTTGCATTCCCCGCACCGCTGTCAACATCGCTAATCCCACCGTCAGTGTCCGCAGACGCACTGTCAAATGTCGTCATCTGTTGCGGCGCAAGGTCATTGCTGTTTTGCGAGCTCATAAAAGCCGGAATAGCTACAACCACAAAACAAGCCGCTACCGCAAGCCCTGCTAGGTATTTGTTTTTTCTAAAAACAGATAGCAACGATACATTGCTTTTCTTCTCCTCGTCACTTTGCTCTGCTTTTGTTTCACTCAAAGGACTCTCTTGCAAATCGTCTTTCATCTCGACTTCGCTCTTTAGCTCGTCTTCAGCAATCTCAACAAATTCCGCTTCAATGACATTAGACTGCCCCTGCTCAATAGCATCTTCCATGTCAATGCCGCTGGCATTTTCGTCACCAGCAACATTAGTCTCTGCTTGCAGTCCACTCTCAAACATCGCCTCTTGCTCTGCCGCAAGACGAACCCTCTCCATGATTTTATCATGGAGCCCTTGTGGCATGTCCACTTGAGCAAAGCTCGACATATTCGCCATTACGCACAGTTCTTCATAATCTTTTTTGCAGTCAAGACAATTCTCTAAGTGCAAGTCAACAGCAGACGCCGTGTCACAATCTAACGCCCCGTCTCTATATGCCGATAATTCACTTTTTATTCTATCACACTCACTCATATTGCCTCCGAAATTTTGAAATAAGCCCATGCCATACTTCAAAGCTGATTTATTCTTCTATTTCTTAGTCATAAATTTTTCAAAAAAGTTCCCTTTTTCCACAAGATCTTTTTTTAGCGCCTGTCTAGCCCTGTTAATCCTTGATTTCACCGTGCCTAAAGTGATGCCTAAAATGTCAGATATCTCATCATAGCTAAGCCCGTCCACATCTCTTAGCACCAGTGCTTCCCTATGGTCGGTTTGCAAACTGTTAATCGCCGCAAAAAGCTCTCTCGAGAGCTCATTATTCAAGGTTTCCTCTTCGGGTGACGGTCTCTCATCGGCAATTTCAAGCGTATATTCGCCGCCCTCGCCCTCTTTATAAATACTCTCTGTGTTGTTTGATTTTGCCGCTTTTCTCACAAAATCAATCGCTGTGTTTGACGCCACCCTGTACGCATATGTATAAAACGAGCTCTCCTCACGAAATTTATGTAAGCCCGTGTAAATCTTCACAAAAGCGTCCTGCAAGACATCTTGTGCGTCCTCCTCATTTTTGCAAATTCGGTACACAACATTGTACAATCGCTTTTCATATTTAGTAACCAGCGCTTCAAAATCATTGACATTTCCATCAAGCACCGACTTTATTATGTCATAATCTGTCTGCTTGTCCAAGTCCGCGACATTATTGTTCAAATTTTCACCTCCTAAGGTAAATAAGCCATGTTCGTATTCAAATATTCTAACACAAAATTGTGAATTTTGCAATAATTTGTTGTAAAAACAAAACAATGCATTTTTTGTAAAAAATGTACTTGAATTTTAGCATATTTGTGATATACTATTCTAGTACGTTACAATATATATAAACTGGAGAAATATGACGATAAACATGAGCATGAAAGTCACGGAATGTGAGCATTTCGCACTGCTTTGCAAGGACTTTCACAAGGAAAACGAAAAAAAGGCGGCAGTATGCACATTTGGCTGTCAGCAAAATATTGCCGATTCAGATATGATAAGAGGGCTCCTTGTTGAAATGGGCTACACTTTGACGGAAAACCTAAGCGAAACGGACTTGATTGTTTTCAATAGCTGTGCGGTGAGAGAACATGCGGAGAAAAAAATTCTCTCAAAAATTGGAGAGCTTGTGCATGAGAAAGCGAGAAATAACGAGCTTGTGATTGTGCTTTGCGGCTGCATGACGGAAAATGAGACAAGGCGTGCCGAAATCAAAAAAAGCTATCCGTATGTGGACATCCTCCTTGGGACAAGAGCAGTTTCTTCACTTCCAAAGGCGGTTTACAATGTTCTCACCACCAGAGCGCACTATGTTGAGGTGCCCGAGGGCACGCAGGAAATTTTCATGACAAAGGGCGTGCGCACTCTTGCCGAAACCGCACATATTTCTGTGATGTATGGCTGTGATAATTTCTGTACATACTGCATTGTGCCCTACACGAGAGGGCGTGAGCGCAGTCGTGAGAAAGAGGCGGTTCTAAAGGACATAAGCGAGGCGGTCAGGGAGGGCGCAAAGGACATTGTGCTACTTGGGCAAAATGTCAATTCCTATAATGACAAGGGTGTCGATTTCGCCGACTTGCTAAAGCTCGCCAACGAAATTGACGGCGACTATCGTATTCGCTTTCTAACCAGTCATCCCAAAGATGCCACGGAGAAGCTGTTCGCCGCCATGCGTGACTGCGAGCATATTGCAAAGGCATTGCATCTTCCGATGCAATCTGGGAGCACGAGAGTTCTAACGCAAATGAACAGGCGATACAGCAAGGAGGACTATCTAGCTCTTGCCAAGAAACTGCGAGAATATGTGCCGGAGGTCGAAATCACCACGGATATAATCGTTGGCTTTCCCACGGAGAGTGAAGAGGATTTCCAAGAGACATTAGCTGTGTTTAGTGAGGTGAAATTTGACAGCGCTTTCACCTTTGTCTTTTCAAAGAGGCGTGGCACGAAGGCATTTGACATGGAAGGGCAAATCCCCTATGACATAAAAAAAGAGCGTATGTCAAGACTGCTGGAACTTGCAAGAGAAACTGCGATTTACCAAAATGAGAGCGTCATCGGAAAAGAGATTGAAGTTTTGATAAAAGAGCGCCGCAAGGGTAATATATATTATGCGAAGACGGCGTCCGGCAAGAAAGTCACTGTTAGCTGTGACGACGACATCACAATCCCCAGTTACACAAAGGTCACTGTGACCAGCGCTAAGGCAAAAGAATTGTTTGCAATAAAAAATTAATATAAAAGAAAATGGAGAAACAAAATGGACGTAATTACAAAAGCACATGAGCTTGGAAAACTTATCACTGAGGACGCAAGACATATTGCGTGGACAGCGGCGAAAGAAAAGCATGACGGTGATGAGACACTTCAAGCTAATATTCTTAAATTTAACACAGTTAGAAATGACTTCATGCAAGCAAATGGCAGTGCAGAGAGAGACGAGGACAAAATCGCAGAGCTCTCAAAGGAAATGCGCACTCTATATGAGTCAGTTATGACAAATGAAGTGATGGTGAAATTCCTTGAAGCGCAACAAGATGTGAATATGCTTGTAAACGAAATCAACGGACTTATCCAATTCTATGTGACAGGCGAAGATCCAGCTGCATGCGGCGGAAGTTGTTCTTCATGCGCAGGTTGCAACTAAAAAATGATGAAACGGAGAATATGCAATGGGTAAATTGTCTCCAATGATGCGTCAATATAAAGAAATCAAACAGCAGAATCAAGATTGTATTCTGCTGTTTCGTCTTGGTGATTTTTACGAAATGTTTTTCGACGATGCACTGACAGTCTCTCAAGAGCTTGATTTGACACTGACAGGACGTGACTGCGGTGAGGAGGAAAAAGCACCGATGTGCGGCGTGCCTTTCCACAGCGTCGAGAGCTATATCGGCCGCCTTATTTCCAAGGGATACAAGGTTGCGATGTGCGACCAACTCACCGAGCCCGTCGCAGGCAAAATCGTCGAGAGGGGCGTTGTTCGAATAATAACGCCGGGAACTGTCACTGCGGATTCAATGCTTGACAGCAGAAAGAATAACTTTCTATCAGCTGTTTGCATGACGGAGGAGCATGCCGCTGTCGCCTTTGCGGACATAACGACGGGCGAGCTCACTGTTCGTGCTTTGGTCGGCGATGATCTCGATAGAAAAATCATGGACGAGCTTGCAAAATTCCCACCCTCAGAACTTCTCTATCTCGAGAAGTCCCTCCCCTGCCACGAGGCGATGATTTTTGCAAAGGACAAACTAGGAGCACTTCTCACCCCCATCGGCGGATTTTTCCCCGAGCTTAGCAAGAGAGCGCTCGACTACTACGGTGAGAGCTATTTTGACGATAGAAACATCAAGTCGAACGAGACAATAGTCTGCGTTGGCATGATAATTGAATATTTAATCCAGACGCAAATTGACACTTCCTTAACCTTAAGCGATGTGCATTTGCACACGGATGATACATATATGGAGCTCGACTCGTCCACTGTGCGCAATCTCGAAATTTTTGAGACCATGCGCAGTAAGGATAAAAAAGGCTCTTTGCTTTGGGTTTTAGACAAAACGGTCACAGGCGGCGGCAGTCGTCTGCTGCGTAATTGGCTGTTAAAACCGCTAGGTAGCGCAAATCTAATCACAAAAAGGCAGAGTGCAACAGCAGAGCTTCACGATAATGCAATTTTATGTGACGATTTGCAAGCACTCCTTAAAAAGACGAATGATCTTCAAAGGCTGTCAGCGAAAGTGACGATGAACTCTGCAAATGCAAAGGATTTATATGCTATTGGCATGACGCTGTCCATCGTTCCAATTCTCAAACAGCAACTTTCCTCGTGCAAGAGCAGGACACTTTCGCAAATTTCAAATGAGCTTGATTGCTGTGAGGCACTCACACAGAATATCCTCACTGCGCTAAAAGACGAGCTCCCCGTGTCAGTTCGTGATGGCGATATGATTGCTGACGGTTTTGACGAAGATGTAGATAAATATAGGGCTCTTTTGCGTGATAGCAAGCAGATTTTGGCGCAACTTGAGCAAAGAGAGCGCGAGAGCACTGGCATAAAAAATCTTAAGATAAAATATAATCGTGTGTTTGGCTATGCGTTTGAGATAACAAAGTCGAACTATCAGCAGACCCCCGAACATTACATAAGAAAGCAGACACTCGCCAATGCCGAGCGATTTATAACGCAGGAGCTAAAGGATCTTGAACATGAGATTTTTTCAGCACAAGATAAGTTGTGCGAGCGTGAATTTGCTCTGTTTAACGAACTCCAAGCACTCGCACTTGAACATGTGAAGCGACTGCAAAATGTGGCGACACTCCTCTCGCAAATTGACGTATTCACCGCCTTTGCCAGTGTTGCTAGGGCGAATAACTATGTGTGCCCAACTGTGACACAAGCGGATGTAATTGACATAAAAGACGGTCGTCACCCCGTGGTGGAAAGCATTCAAGGTCGGACAAATTTCGTGCCAAACGACGTGTTCCTCGACGGTGGCGAGAGCAAATTATATATTCTCACGGGCCCGAATATGGCGGGTAAATCCACCTATATGCGTCAAGTTGCGCTCATCACCTTGCTTGCGCAAGTGGGCTCATTTGTGCCGGCTAGCCGCGCGACCATTTCAGTTGTGGATAAGATTTTCACCCGTGTCGGCGCCTCCGATGACCTTGCAATGGGGCAATCCACATTTATGGTGGAGATGAGCGAGACAGCGGCAATATTGAAAAATGCAACGAAAAAGAGCCTGCTTATTTTCGATGAAATCGGGCGCGGCACGTCGACATATGACGGTATGAGCATCGCAAGGAGCGTCGTTGAATATGTCATCACTGCAAAAAACCTCGGTGCAAAGACGCTTTTTGCAACCCATTACCACGAACTCTGTATGCTTGAAAAAGAAATGAGCGGCATCAAAAATTATAATATAGCTGTGAAAAAACGCGGCGATGACATCACATTTTTGAGAAAAATTGTGCGTGGCGGCACAGACGAAAGCTATGGTATTGAAGTGGCAAAACTAGCTGGTGTACCTCAACGTGTCATCACTCGTGCCAAAGAAATCTTGGGGAGCCTTGAGCGAGGAGACAGCCCAGCTGTTGTAAGTAAAACGAAAGAGCGTGAAAAAGAGCAACTCTCTTTCACTGCGGAAAGCGAACATGAGTTTGTTAAAGACATGGCGAAAATCGACCTCACGAATTTGAGTGAGGAGGAAGCAGCAAGACTGCTCATTCGCTATGTAAATCTGGCGAGAGAGCTATAATAGGAGGGCTGTGTGGCAACTGTAAATATACTACCAACACATATTTCCAATATGATTGCGGCAGGCGAAGTGGTGGACAGGCCTGCCTCTGTCGTCAAGGAACTTACTGAAAATGCAATTGACGCTGGTGCTAGGCATGTCACGGTTGAAATCCGTGACGGCGGCAGTACGCTGATAAGAGTTGTCGATGACGGCTGTGGTATGGACGAGGAGAACGCATGCCGCTCGCTTTTGCGACACGCGACATCAAAAATTGCGACCGAAAGTGATTTAAGCGAAATTAAAACGCTAGGTTTTAGGGGCGAGGCACTCGCCGCCATCTCCGCAGTAGCAAAACTTCGCATCGTCTCCAGAGAGGAGAGGAGCATTGAGGCGGTGGAGATTATCGCCCATGCCGGCGAAGTTGTCTCAATCGAGGCTTGTGGCGCTCCTGTCGGCACTTCAATTGAAGTGACTGAGCTGTTTTACAATGCGCCTGCAAGAAAAAAATTCATGAAGAAAAACAGCACTGAGGCATCTGTGATTTCTTCTCTCGTTGAAAAACTTGCAATTTCCATGCCGCATATCTCCTTTGCGCTGGTCAAAGATGGGCGCACCACTCTGCAAACGCAGGGAAATGGCGACTTGCGAAATGCGTTGCATGGCGCAACAGGAGCAGGCTTCGTGAAAGGAGCTGTTCCTGTTGAATATGAATTTGAGGGCATAAAAGTCACAGGGCTAGTCAGCGCCTATGGCGATTTTCGCCCAAACCGAAATTTGCAGAGCTTCTTTGTTAACGGGCGATATATTCGCTCGATTACTTTGCAAACTGCCTTCGAGGAGGCATATGAGGGTGCGGTGTCTAAAGGCTCGCATCCGCAGGGCGCAATTTTCCTTAAGTTGCCGGAGCAACTTGTTGATGTGAATGTGCATCCGCAAAAAACGCAAATCAAATTTGCAAACGAGAACAGCGCATATAACGCCGTGTATTTTGCAGTGAAAACAGCGCTTGCGAACTGCGGAAAAAATCGTGAACTGCGTCAGACAAAACCATCTGAAAGTCGTGCATTTTGGGAGCATGTGTCAGCGCAGGCGTTCAAAGAGGTTAGCTCAGTGAGTGAGCGCACGGAAAACCAAAACAGGGGCTATGTGGACAAGGGTGTAAGTCTTGTGGGAGATAAGCCGGACAATGTTGCTCAGGGCACTGCTTTTGGCTCAAACACTGTTACAAAACCTCGCAAAAATCTCGACATCTCTGCTGCAAATTGGGGCTTTGCTGACTTTGAGAAAAAATCACAGTCACCGCAAAAAGACTCGCTTACAAACAAGGTAGTGACACCAACACCCGTTGTGCCACAGATTGAAACTATCCAAACCGACGATAAATCTACTTACAGTAGACCGATTCTCAAAGGCAACTCCCCGACCCCATTAATTGAGGTCGAAGTGGCTGACGGCGCACAAGTGGCCAATGCCACACAAGTGGCATATTTCGCTGAGGAGCGGCAAGTCCGCCTTGTCGGTGAAGTCTTCGGCACCTATATCATCGGCGAAGTGGGTGAGGAGATGTGGCTGATTGATAAACATGCGGCGAGGGAGAGAATCCTCTACGAGGAGATACTGAAAAATCACCGAGTTGACATGCAAAATCTATTAGTCCCCGAAGTCGTCAATGTCGGTGCGATAAATATCGACCTGTTCGACGACGAGGAGGTTTTTGCAGATTTTGGCTTTGACCTATCCGCCATGAATGACAGTGATATCATTGTGCGAGCGACGCCTGCAAATGTGCAGGACTTTGAACTTTTGCTTTTTGAAATCATTGACATGATAAAATTGGGCAAAAAAAATCTCACCCCGAAAATGTATGAGGAAATTTATCACAATATAGCTTGTAAAGCGGCTGTCAAAGGCAACACAAGAGAGGGCGACGTCGCAATTGCATCGCTGTTAAACAAGCTTGTTAAGATAAAAGATGTGTTACATTGTCCGCATGGTAGGCCCTGCGTGACGGTGTTGACGAAGAAAAGACTGGAGAGGGACTTTCTAAGGGCATGAGTAAAATTGATGTGGTCGCAATCGCTGGGGCGACGGCGACAGGCAAAACGGCATATGCCGTGCAGTTTGCCAAAGAGAATAACGGAGAGATCATCTCTTGCGACTCCATGCAAATCTATCGCCGTATGAATATTGGGACGGCGAAGGTCACCGTAGAGGAGGCAGAGGGAATCCCGCATCATATGGTCGATGTCGTCGAGCCCTATGAAAATTTTTCTGT
Source organism: uncultured Oscillospiraceae bacterium (assembly GCA_964370145.1). GTDB lineage: Bacteria > Bacillota > Clostridia > Oscillospirales > Feifaniaceae > CAYJIE01. The sequence continues at coordinate 2,279 of CAYJIE010000051.1, read as the reverse complement.
GGCGATGTACTGTAATATGGCAAGTGAGTGTATTCGTGACATCGCAAGTCGTGGCAAGCTCCCGATTGTTGCAGGCGGCACAGGGCTGTATATGGATAATCTGTTGTCAGCAACAAATTTTAGGGAAGATGCGCAAGATTTGACGATTAGGGATGCAATTGCTAAGGAGATTTCAGAAAAGGGCAACGCACATATGCACATGGAACTCATGGCTATCGACCCCGTCGCCGCAAATCGAATTCATGTAAATGATACAAAAAGGCTCAGCCGTGCCATTGAAATCTTCCGTACACATAATATGACGATGACGGAGATGATTGAGAAGTCCCGCCTCGAAAATCCATATAATGTTCGTCATATCGGGCTTGCGTACAGGAATCGCGAGGAGCTGTATGCAAAGATAAATCTGCGCGTGGATATCATGATGGACATGGGACTGCTCGACGAAGTGCGAGAGCTGATAAAAGACGATAGGGTGCTAAAATCCACCGCCATCATGGGCATTGGATATAAGGAGCTTGTGCGCCACCTTGACGGTGAAATTTCACTCTTAGAGGCTGTGGACACAATTAAGCAGGAGTCAAGGCGATATGCAAAACGGCAGATGACTTGGTTTAGGCGTGAGGTAAATCGTGAGTGGATTTATCGATAATGACGATAAATTTGTCAATAAAAAAAGAGGTCTTTGACCTCTTTTTTGTTGACTATAAGCACTTTTTACTCATTAACCACAACTTTATCACGCGACTAGCATAGCCAAAGCTGACTACAATGCCTTATACGCTGAAATAACTTCGCTTGGCTCTGCTCTGACAGTATAGTCAGCGTCAATCCATGCCTTCACTATAACGCCATTTGCATCAACGATATATGTAGCCGGAATTGGCAGTGAATTTTTACTGTTACCCTGTGATTTTTCAAGGTCAATATTGAATGTCTGATATACGCCCAATAGATCGTCAGAAAGCGTAAAAACAAGCTTCAGTTCATTCGCAAGCCCATTGTCAACATCGCTTAGTACTGTGAACGGCAACGCCGCCATATCCATCTGGACGTTAACAGCGTCAGGCTTTTCCGGAGAAATCGCAAGCATATTGACGTCTTCGCCTTGTAGTAACTCATTATACTCCGCAATCTCCATGTTGCAATATGGGCACCATGTCCCACGGTAAAAGCTAATAATTGTCGGTCTGCCCTTAAGGTAGTCATACAGCTTAACGGTATCACCCAGATGATTTATAAGGTTCGCATCAGGCAGTTTGTCACCGATATTCGCCGCATTCTCTGCAAGTTTAAGATTTTTAAGGCTCTGGGTCGAATCATACATTATCCCATTGACTCTGTCGTCTCGCTTCGCCTCTGAAGCAATTTTTCTCTCTTCAAGCTTTTTTGCTAGCATGTTGCACCTCCGTTTAATATTTAGTGGGTTTAGAAAATTGTATCACTAAAGCCAATGAATTACATCAATAAATATCGAGTAAATTCGAAATAAACTATGAATATATTAACAGGGCTCTCCCTGCTCTCCCTGCTCTCCTACGCAACTGCAACAAGACGCAAAAAAAGACGAGTATAACTCGTCTTTTTTCGTGCCGGCACTGACATATCTTCCCGGGCCGTCTCCAGCCAAGTATTGTCTGCACGGAGAAGCTTAACTGCCGTGTTCGGAATGGGAACGGGTGGAACCTTCTCGTTAAAAGCACCGACTATAGCATCTTCATACTGAAGCTGCTTGCATCTTACTTCGTAAGTTGTTTGCATTTCACTACGAAAGCTGCTTGCATCTTACTTTGTAAGCTGTTTGCATTTCACTACGAAAGCTGCTTGCATCTCCTATAAGGAAGTGCATATATATTTCAATGAGGCAACAAGTTGCTCATGTGAAATCAAAAGAGGTACATGGAAGTTGCATGCACTAATGGCATATGCAACATATCTACTTCGGACATATTGCCGAATTCATCATACCCTCAAAATTGAATGACAGAGTTAGAAAACACAGTAAGGTCAAGTCCTCGACCTATTAGTATCGCTCAGCTAAACATGTTACCATGCGTACACCTGCGACCTATCAACCTTGTAGTCTTCAAGGGGTCTTACCTGTAAACAGTGGGATATCTCATCTTTGGGTCTGTTTCACGCTTAGATGCCTTCAGCGTTTATCAATTCCAGACATAGCTACCCAGCTGTGCCACTGGCGTGACAACTGGTGCACCATAGGTCTGTCCATCCCGGTCCTCTCGTACTAAGGACAGCTCCCATCAAATATCCTGCGCCCA
>CAYJIE010000050.1:1287-17147 GCA_964370145.1 uncultured Oscillospiraceae bacterium | reverse complement strand
GCATTTATTAATTCGTCTTTTCTCATCATTGGTTTTGCTGAAGTTAAAGTCAGTGCCATTGTTGATACATTATGTAAAAGTGCTGAAGTGCCTGCGGTGATTGTGCCGAAAATGCCTAAAATAATAAGTGCGGTGTTGAATGTTACGATAAATCCATATTGATTATATATTTTTTTTATGAGTTTCTTTGCAAGACGCCTAGCCTCAACTATTTTTGTAAGCTCGTCAGACAATATTGATATATCTGCGACCTCTCTTGCGATGTCCGAGGAGCCGTTTAATGTCAGCGAAACATCTGCGATGCTAAGCGCCGGTGTGTCATTGATGCCGTCACCAACCATTAATATGGTCTTGCCTTCTGATTTTAATTTCTCAACAATTGAGGCTTTGCCGTCGGGGAGAACCGAGGAATAATAATTGCTAATTCCAAGTAGCTCACTTGTGTATTTAGCACTTGCCTCACTGTCGCCCGTTATCATATAAATATTCTCGATGCCTTCGTTGCGGAGCATGTCAATTGTATATTTTGCATCATTTCTTGGTGGATCGTTCACACAGATTATACCGATAAGCTCGTTTGAGACAGCTAAGTAAACAGCGCTGTCATTCCCGATTTGCTCTTTAATATATGCGGCTTTTTCTGTGGGATATGGAACTTTTTCGTCTTCGAACACAAAATGCTTACTTCCGATTATAGTGTGCTTTCCGTCAAATTGGCTAGCAATTCCGTGCGCAACGATATATTCAACTTTGCCATGTTCCTCAGGATGCTTAACGCCGCAATCCTTTGCGTATTTAACAATTGATGATGCCACACTGTGAGGGAAGTGCTCCTCAAGACATGCTGAAATTTTCAGCACATTGTCTTGTGTATAGTCGTCGTGCATGGAGATTACTTTTGACACCCTTGGAACAGCATTTGTAAGTGTTCCTGTCTTGTCAAAGACAATCGTATCCACCTTGCTTAAAATCTCAAGATATTTCCCGCCTTTAACTAAGATTGCATGATTAACACTCTCTTTAAGTGCGGAAATTATCGTAATTGGAGTGGTTAATTTAATTGCACAAGAAAAGTCAACCATGAGAACAGAAATTGCTCTTGCGAGATTGCCTGTCAGCATAAAAGTCGCAAGGAACAGCCCAAAACTCACAGGTACGATGTCGTCAGCAAGGCGTTCCGCACGTCCTTGAACAGAAGCTTTTTCTTTTTCGCCTGTGTCAATTAAGCTTATTATCTTTGAAATTCTAGACTCGCTTTGCAGACTCATGACACGGACATCAATTTCTCCGTCCTCCAAAACAGTCCCTGCAAATACAGTGCTGTCAATTGTCTTATGAACAGGAATCGGCTCGCCTGTCATCGTCGCCTCATTAATCAAAGCATCTCCAGCAACAACTGTGCCGTCAATCGGAATCAGTGAGCCTTTTCGTATGCGAATTATATCATCAACCTCAATCAAATTGTGTGAAACTTCAACTTCTGCGCCGTCTTTAATCAGCCAGACCTTATCCACCTTTATTGCAAGGCTTTGCGCAAGTGCATTCTTAGCACGCATATTCGAATATTCAAGCAGTAAGTCGGACAGTCCGAGTAAGAACATTGTTGAAGATGCGGTTTTATAGTTCTTGTACAGGATAGAGGCGCTGATTGCAGTGGCATCAAGAACCTCAACGCTGAGCTTTTTATTTGAAATTGAGTTGAGACCGCTCAGCACATATGGTACTGAACGAGCAATCGTATAAACTCTGTGTATATACATTGGCATGAAAAAATGCCGCGCAAGATGATATGCGCAGTGCTTAACAATTTTCTTTTTTATGCTACGCTCTAATATGAGCGCTCGATCCTCTTGACTTGGCTCGGATTTGGGAATAGATGAAATTGAGAGTGCTGATATTTTTTCAAGCACTGCGTCTCTTGTATTGCTGCTTTCGTATTCCACTAGTACCGAGCCATTGATGTGATTTGCAGTGGCAGCCTTAACGCCATGTAAACTAAGGAGCAGTTCGGTCAATCCGCAGCACTGCTCCTTAGTTAGTATATATTTCCCAAGGCGAATTCTAAGGCGTCCATGCTTATCACAAATTATGTGATAGTTCATTTATTATTCCTCAATTCCTTCGCCACAATTTCCGCCACAATCACATTTTTCTCTAGCTGCAATTCTCGCATCAACGCATATATCTTCTGCTTCCTCACGGATGTTTGCGACATTTTCCATGATTTTTTCTTTTAAGATAATTGTCCCAGCAACGCTTTTTACAGCAATGTCACGAGCCTTTTTTGTTTTCAAAAAGCTAAATACGGCGAGGCCCGTCGCTGCGCCTGCCACAAAAATTGCCTTTCTCTCACCGGTTATACATTCAAAGCATTTCCACATAAACAGTTCCTCCATTTTTATAATTATCTAATTATATCAAACTTAAACTGTTTTTTCTGCTCCGAAACCGCAGCTTTCTCTATATTTCGACGGAACCATTCCGTAAATCTCTTTAAAAGCTGTTGAAAATTTGCTTGCATTAATATAGCCTGTGGCATATGCTATCTCGCTGATAGACATATCAGTTATTCGAAGATAGGTCATCGCCCTTTTCATTTTCACAAGTTTTATGTATCTTTTTGGCGGTACACCGAATACCCTGTTGTACATCATCCTAAATGTCGTCTCAGAAATGAAAATTAAATCTGCAATCTGTTTTTCTTTAAGGCTGTTGTCGAGGAGAAGTCGCCTCGATTCATTTAGAAGACGCTTTTGCTCACTGTTAATAATAAACCCCACCCATCTTTCTTGTGCTAAAAGCTCAAGCCAGATGACTTGAGCTTTTTCTTATGCCGTTTTTAATTATGCTAATTTTTCACCAGCAGCTTTGCAAGCAGCCTCAGCCTCTGCATCAGGCATCTCATTGCACATATATGATGCAAGTGTTTTTGCTTTTGTCTCTTCTTCCCAATTTCTCATCCATTCGCCGTCTCCCCAGCCATATGAGCCAAATAGAAGAACATTTTTGTCCGCTAGGCTGTCTTTTACATCGTCCCACATTGGTTGGAACTCGCTCTCTTCGAGAACTTCAGCACCCATTGATGGGCAACCGAAAGCGATAGCATCATAATTAGCTAACTTATCTTTGTTAAAGTCCGCTGAAGTCATCATGTCAACTTCTGCGCCTTTTGATTTTGCACCGTCGGTGATGAATTTCGCCATTGCCTCTGTGTTACCTGTGCCACTCCAATAAACTACTGCAACTTTACTCATAGATATCTCCTTAAATGTTAAATAATTTATCATATACATCACAGCGTGATGAATGATTTCGTTTTTACTAAGCGACCTTTGTTTTCTTGACAGTGAGCCTTAAAATATCTCTGCCCTCTGCCCAAAGTTTCTTATATATAGCTCGGCACTTATCATATTGTGCAAATTTTTGTATCGCGTCTTCTGTGTCCCCATATACTTTCCAATATCCGCAGAAATTACAATTCTGCCCCTTATGGCAGATGAATCCCTCGACATCGTCAGGTGGATATCCCAAAAACAGACCGATTTCATGGGGAAATTCCTCAAAGCTATGCAGCCTATCGGCAAGCCTTTCCAGTGACTTTTTTGCGCAACATTCTAAATACCCATACATTTGCAAAATTTCTTTGGCTTTGCTGTCTTGAATATCAGCGCTTAACATATTCTCGCGATACACATAAATAAGAGCGGTGTTTTTGTTCTCTCTCAAAGACATAACAAAAACGCCTTTCATATTGAATATCAAATTAATGGCATCTATACTATCTTGTAGGTTTTTGTATAAATCAAATTTAAGCGTAAACAAGCTGGCAGTTTTAATCCCTGCCAAAGTGGGAGCGCAATGCTCGATTATACATTTCTCCAAGTTCATATAAGATTCTCCTTACATTGTTTCTAAAACACTTTTAAGTGCTGACAATGAGCTCGAGTGAATTCTTTCCACTCTTGCGTTGCAACGCTTCGCCTCGCAGTTTGCACATGCAACAAGCTTATGTGAAACAGTATTTGTAAAGAGGATAACCATATCAGGGGAGCCGAACTTTGAGCGCACATCGCCCTTCATCTTTGTGAACACTTTTGCTTTACATCCAAACTGCTTGCAAGTGTCAATATAACGTCTCTCCATACATTCATTTCCGCCAACTATAACAATACTCATGGAAAATCCCTCCTGTCAAGAGGTTAGTGCAACCTAACCTCTCGGTAAAAATCAACCGCAGTAGGTTATACAGCGGTTAATGTGAGTTAGGTGAAGCTAACTAACTCTAATTATAAACTATGCAATTGAGTTTGTCAAGAGAAAAACAATATTTTTTATTGTTTTTTTGTTTCGCTGTTTTTATTGGTTGTATTTAGCATTACAGCCACTTTAACAGCCTTATATCCCTTAGAAAAAACTGCAACTACTCTTTTAATGTCAGCATAAAATTGCACACATCGTCCCCATCGCCAAGGGTTTTCGTCCTCCCCCAAACAAGCTTAGGATGCATATTACCGTATATGATGTCATCTCCTCGGCAAAAAGCTGTCGTAATCTCAGGATAGCCATATTTCACGCAGTTGTCATAATATGGACATTTTGTCATGTCAAAGTGCATTTTTGAATTTGAAATTTCGTAAAACACTGCGTCAAAGCGCTGGCGAGTACCGAAGGTCTTCTTTGTCATATTTCCGAATAGTTTAGGCATTTTTTTGTGAATAAGCGGTAGTTTCATCGCTTTTTGAACGATCTTTGCCGCGCGATAGCTCCGAAACTCGATAAATTTGAACATGAACTCAAGGGCTGCAGCTCGCTCGATACCATCTTGAATTTGAGCATCAATAACAGAAATACATGGGAAAATTTTAGCATGGGTATGTGGGTGCATCGCTTTTGGATGGTCAGAGTTTTCCTTGCAAAGCTCCTCGAATCTCACTTGTGCCGCATCAGCGATTTTATCCCCTCTGACATCACCATATACCCTAACTAAATGTTCTCTAGCCTGCGCTAAAAATTTATTCTTAGCCATCTTCGTCTCCTTTTGTCTGTATGTATTGTAAGGGGGGGTATCCCCCTTACAATACATGTTTTTTATGAAAGCGCCCACATTGCACTTTCGGTTTGCAATTTAATCATATTCTCGTAGTCCCCTGAAGCATTGAGGAGCTCGGTATGTGTGCCTTGCGCCGACACTTTGCCATCCTTAAGTAGCACAATTTTATTTGCGCCTGCAATGGTTCTCATTCTGTGTGCGATTACAATAACTGTTTTGTCTTTTGTCAGTCTGGAAATTGCATTTTGTATTTTGCTCTCATTTTGAATGTCAAGTGAGGAGGTCGCTTCGTCAAGTAGGACAATTGGTGCGTCTTTAAGCAATGCCCTTGCGATAGAGAGTCTTTGGCGCTCGCCGCCTGACAGCTTTGAGCCATTTTCGCCGATTAGAGTGTCGTAACCATTTGGCATTGACATAATAAATTCGTGGCAATTTGCATTCTTTGACGCTTCAATAACTTCTTCGTCCGTTGCGCCTTTTTTACCAATTCTGATATTCTCCATCACACTGTTGTTGAATAAATTGACATCTTGGAACACAATTGAAATGTTTTTAAGCAGTGTTTCAGGCTCAACCGTTGACACATCGTCCTCGCCTATCGTAATTTTGCCATCATTCACATCCCAAAAGCGTGCCGCAAGTTTCATAGCGGTGGATTTACCGCCGCCGGAAGGCCCGACAAGGGCTGTGATTTCACCCTGTTTAGCTGTAAATGTGACGCCGTCTAGGACAGTCTCACTAGTATCATAGCTAAATGCGACGTCCTTAAAGGAAATATCATATCCCTTTGGAGACATCGTCTCTTTGCCGGTCTGAATTTTCGTCTCTTCAAAATTTTTCATGCGATCAACACTTTTTAGCGTGATATAAATTGCTGCAAGATTGATTAGGGCGCTTGAAAGTGGGTCATATATACGCGAAGCAATCATCATAAATGCAAGCAGCGTTAAAAGTTCAATCTCACCTGAGGCGAGCAGCGAAACACCTACGATCGTAGTTGTTGCAATGCCTAGTTTTAGAATCATTTGAGAGAGTGTTACAAAAACACCTGTGACAAATTCGGCTTTCATGAGAGCTGACTCATATTGGTCAAAATGCTCATACATTGCCTGAAGATGCGCTTTTTGTCTGCTGTTAGCTTTGATATCTTTTGCGTTTTCAATGCACTCTTGAATTCTGTCAACAAAGGTAAGTTGAAGCTCTTTAGTTTTGCCATTGTGAAGCATCTGCAAATTTTTTGTTATTATGCAAAGCCCGAATGAAACCGGAATTACCCAAGTTAGCGCCAATGCAAGGCGGTAGTCGAAGATGAACATAGCGATGCCTGTTGCAGTGGTTGAAATAATTGAGGCGAAGAAGCCGGGGACATAGTGAGAGAAAGCGTTCTCCATCATCGATACATCATTCATAATCGTCGTTGTGAGGTCAGCTAAATCCTTTTTACCAAAAAAGGAGAGCGGCAACTTGCGAAGTGCCTCCGCAAGGCTTATTCTCATATTCGCACTTTCTTCATATGCGGAAATGTAGCTGAAATTATATTGTAGATAGTATAAAAACAGAAGTAAAAGGAAGGTTCCCACTGCATATGCAATATAAAGCGCAAGTTCATATACAGGTGATTCGCCCTCGATGAGGGGCATCAATGTGTCATTGATAAAGAAGAAATATATCGCGCTGATTGCTAGAATAACCGCATTTATAGCAACTGTGACGAGTGTCGCTTTGAGTAATTCGCTAGCACCCTTATCAGTGAGCGCAAAGGTTTTTTTCAAATACTTAGTCATTATGCTGTCACCTCACTTTCTTTCCATATGAAAGCATTGTTGTATTCTTTCCACATCTCGCTGTATAAACCGCCACTTTGAACGAGCTCGCCATGGTTGCCGCTCTCTTTGACTTTGCCATCAGCGATGACATAGATTTTGTCAGCATTTTTGACGGTTGATAGTCTGTGGGCGATCATGAGCACGGTTTTCCCTTTTGTGAGTTCATTAAATGCAAGTTGAATTTGATGCTCATTTTCAGGGTCAGCAAAAGCGGTCGCCTCGTCAAGTAAGACGATCGGCGCATCTTTTAATATTGCCCTTGCGAGTGCAATTCTCTGCGCTTCACCACCTGAGAGATAAACCCCCTTTGTGCCATAGATAGTGTCAATGCCATTTGGCATTTTTGCGATGATGTCGTCGCACTGCGCCGCCTTTAGCGCTCTCTTTACGTCTTCTTCGCTGGCGTTCTGATTGCCTTCACGCAAATTATCCAAAATGCTAGCCTTATATAAGTTGGTGTTTTGGAAGACAAAAGAGATGTTTTTCATCAGCGTTTCTTCGCTGATATCCCTAACGTCCACACCGCCGATTTTGACTACTCCACTTTGCACATCCCAAAAGCGGGGGATTAATGTTGCAAGCGTGGTCTTGCCTCCGCCTGACGGCCCGACAAATGCCACTGTCTCGCCCTCGCTCATCGTAATCGATACATTATCGACAGCCTTTTTATCAGTATTTGGATATGCAAAAGAAATATTGTCCATGCTGATGTTGAAATTGCTAGGCGCTTTTGGATTTTGCGGCTGTGGAAGCGGTTTTTCTTCAAGCAATCCCTCGATACGATTGATTGAATCTGCCGCCATTATGCTATATTGACTTGCGAACATGACCCTTATAATCATGACTGAACAAACTGGGGTGAATAGCAAGTAAAAGAAGAAGTTGAGGAAAAAATCTATCTTGTCAACTTGCCCTGAAAGCAGCAATATCGAGCTAATGACGAGGAATGGCGGCGTGCTTGCGAGGAAAGTCTGCAACATGACCATTGGGGGCCTTGCACGCACTGCATATGCAGATACATATTCCTTATAACGAAGAATTGTTGCGTGGAAACGCTCAAACGAGAAAACGCTTTGATTGAATGTCTTGACGACAGGAATGCCACGGACATATTCGGTTGCCTCGTTGTTCATGTCCTCAAGCGCATTTTGATATTCTTTTAGTCGCACGGGTTGCTCTTTGTCCATCATAAAAGACATGCATAAAAACCCGAGAAAAATCGGAATGAGGCTGATTGCGCCAAGTTTCCAATCGTAGATAAAGATAATTATAATCGCCGCAATCGGTGTTATAAATGCACCGACTAAATCTGGAAGTTGATGCGCAAGATAACTCTCTGACGCACTTGCGCTGTCGTTTATTATGCGGCGAAGTTTGCCACTTCCGGTGTCCGTGTAAAATCCCAGCGGCAATTCCATGATATGTTTAAGCGCTGCCTTACGCATATTACTTGCAACCCTAAATGCGGCAAAGTGGGTGAACATGAGCGCCGCAACATAGATTAACATTGCGCTTAATGCGAGAATAACAGACATTTGAGCGTTTGACTTAATGCTGTCAGTAAGTGTCACATTTGGGTAAATTAAAATGACTTCCTTGATGGTCTCCCAAATGAAAATAATCGGCAAGAGCGTTGCGATTGCGCTAACTCCCGACAATATCATTCCAAGGATGGTAAACACCTTGTGGCCGCCCGCATATGACAGCAGCCTTTGAAGAGTGGATTTTGGTTTTTGCATACTTTGTCTCCTTTATAGTAAATTTATTTGCTTGCAGTAAAATTAGTTAAATTAAACTAACATATGGACGCTAACTCTGCCTATTGCCCTAGCATCTCCTTGACGCCTGCATAGTAAAACCGCTGGATTTGCTCCATATACTTAAAGGCGTCTTCCCTGCTTAAATCATGATGCACCGCCTCTAGCATATTGTTAACTCCAGAGGTTGACATGACATGTACAAAAAAGCGATTAACCTCAGTAAATTCAAAATTTTCTGCCTCAAGTGATTTGATTGAAGCTATCTCTTCAATCTCAATCAACTTGTCGGTAAATTTCTCATATTTTGTCCCAGCCGCATTAAAAAAGAGAAGTTTTGCCTCGTCTAAATTTGAATAAATGAAGCCGAGTACATCGAAACTACCATCCATCATGCTGTCGCGTGTGCTTTCTTGGAAAAAATTAGCATCATGAGGTATGACATTGTGAGCATCGATAAAAAGGCTCAACATTTCATCCGCAAATATGCCGACAATCGCCTCGAAAAGCATCTCCTTATTTTGAAAATGATTATACATCGCACCTGTCGTAACCTTTGCGGACTTTGCAATCTCACGCATATTTGCCCCGAGAAAGCCTTTGCTGAGAAATTCGCTCTTCGCAGACTTTAATATCCTCTGCTTTGTTTGCTTGGAAGAATAGCTCATATAAGCCTCAATAACACAGTTATATTTAATAACAATGTTATCAAAATTATACTTACTTGTCAACTGTTTTTTTGGAGCATATAGTTTTGGCTAAAGACGTAGATAAACATGGAATACGGCTCATGTGATTACGCAGAATTTTTGACTGGAATTTTTTAAGGGGGGATAAAAAATCAAAACTTGCAAAATTTAAGATAAAAAGTAGGAACGCAAAGTAGCTGTCCCTACTTTGCGTTCCTACAATAAACTATGATTTAATTTTTCTTGAAAAAATTCGCTCGCCTGTGGATTCCTTAAAGAGAGTTTTCTTAAAACCCAAGCGCATATACATGGAAATCGCTAAGCTGTTATTAGGAAACACTGACAAATATATTTTCTTACAATTATAGTCAGAATAGAGTTTTTCTATTATGAGGTTCATCGCTGATTTTCCAAAGCCCTTGCCTTGAAAACGTGCATCAATCATAAAACGATCCAGCCAGACTTGTGTTAAGGAGAGCGGCTTGAGTTTAAGCTTTCCATGCATGGCAAAGCCAATCATCTCATCGCAAAGATACACAGCATAGAGATTCCACTGAATATCATATGCATTGTTATTAGCGTCATTTAGACATGTTTGAGCACTCTCAATAAAGCTCTCTTGCCCGTCTGCGACAGATAGCTTTAAGATATTATCCCACTCGTCTTTTTGAAGGGTTTTTATTGTAATTGTGTTTTGTCCAATAGACATTCGCTCCTCCCTGGCATATAAAAACTAAACATATTATATATCAACTAGCCTAGAAAGTCTACAAAAAAGCTGGCAAAGCTTAAAAAGCGATGCCAACTTTTTGATTTATTGGTTGTGCGCCGTATAGCGCCTTTGCATAAACCTATATGCTCAAGCTTATTTCCACTCAACGATTGTCCAGTGCACGCCGTCCGGAGCGTAGAATGTGAATGATTTCTCATCAAATTCATTATTGTAAAGCGCTGATACTTCAGTTGCAGCTGATGCTTCAACTTTAGCTCTAAGTGCGTCAATTTCTTTCGCTTTGTAACTTGCGCTACAAAGGCCTCTAGCGCCAGGTTTAGATTTACCGATTACATCAATTGATTGATTTGTTTGGCAATCTGTTGGCTTGATAACATCCATTACTTGTTTGCCTTCAGCAGTGATGTTATCATAATCATATTTTGGCATTGCGTAGTAAATTCTACCTGGATTTTGGTTAGGGCTCACGATTGTATGTGCGTGGTATCCCTCACCGATATTGCTCATGAAAGGACCTGAAGGAGAGCCCATTTTTCTAGGGGTACCTTGAAGAGTTTTTCCTTCGTCGATAAGACCGAGTACATCAACATAGAAATTTAGATGGTCATGATTACGCACTACGATACCACCATGTGTGAATTCTGAACAACCAAGAGGTGAGCCCTCTTCGATAGTTCCGTAAGCAACCGGTGTCTCATATCCAACACGTTGGAAGAAAACTTGTCTTGACTCTTCACCGAGAACAAGAACTTCATAAACACCTTTATATCTATCGTAGAAATCTTTGCCGACACCAGCTGCGCCAAGGTAGTTTCTAACCAAGTCGCTGACAACCCATTTTCCGCCTCTTTTTCTGTCGTCGTCATATGCATATGTCAAGTCGAAAATTTTGTCTGTTCTTTGTGTAACCCATCTGTTTCCAGGGGTAAGAACTGAAGTGAACAGTGGATTTTCTGTGATTATTGCAGGATCCCAAGCGATGAGCCTTAGCATACCGTGAGTGTCGAACTTACCTGCAGAAAGTCTGTAACTTTTAGCGGCGCCGTCCACACCGTATAAATTTTTTGAAAGCTCCTTGTCGATGTCACCCTCTGCGATGACATTGAATCCCAGCTCCGCCCAATACTTGATTGCCTCAGTGGCATCTGTTGTTGTGATAATGTGCTCGAACACACCTGTGATTTTAGCTTCTGACATAATTTTGCCTCCTATATTCTGTTATAAATTATTGGGGTATCATATGTTGTAAGTCTAACGCCGTTTTTCTCCATAAGCTCCATTACTTCAAGGCTATCCGCTTTGATAGTTTCTGTGAGAGTGAAGAATACATTTGGTGCTACTTCGTTTTTAAGGCTGCCGTAAAAACCGCCATCTTCACTATATTCATATTCCATGACGCCAAAAGAGGGGGACAGAGCAAGTTTTGTGTAATCCATACGAAGTGATGGGTTGCTATTTACAAAGTCTTCCTTTGAAACAACATCAGGCACTTGATATGACTTTAGCTGAACTTTGTTGTTGTCATTAAATTCAAATAAGAATAAATGAGGTGCAATTAATTTCGAGCCATCTGCCTTTGTATAATAGCTCTCCTCAAGTACAAATTCACCTTTGAAATCAGCTGGGAGATTGTCAATTTTGTCATTGCATGTTCTTGTTATATGAACAGATTCAGGATGAATTTGCTCACCTTTCTTGCGCTCTTCTTGGACTTGAGCATCATTGTTGAAATCTCCGCAGAGATAGCTGACGAATTTTGCTAATGTTCCCATGATATTCCTCCTTATATTGCATTTGCAGCATCATATGCTGTTTTTATTGCATTCTCAATGTCCGCGACACGCTCTTTGCAGTCTCCAACATATGAAAACGGGATATTGTTTGCCTCTAACTCCGCAGTGTCAAAAGCAACTGGACGCGCGCCAACAGCCATGACAACAAAATCTGCTGGAACTTCGATTTCCTTCTCATCTTTATCAAGACAAGTGATGGAATTTTTATTGATTTTAATGAGCTTGTGTTCAGTTAGCAAGTTTACGCCTTTTTCCTTGAAATGTTTTAGCATTGTCGGGCGGATACTCATCGACTCCTCTTTTGCAATCGTGTCTGTCATTTCGATTATAGATACAGCGCATTCTTTGCTCTCAGCTAGGAATTCTGCAGTCTCAGCACCAACCAAGCCACCGCCGATAATAGCAACTTTTCCGCTGCAAACCTGTGTGCCATCAAGAACTTTCCATGCATTAAGTACATTTGCGTTGTCCGCACCGTCCATCTTAAGGCTGATGTTTTGCGCACCTGTGGCAATGATTACATGGTCTGGATTATATTTCAAGAGATCTTTTGCTGTCGCTGTTTTACCAAGGACGAAATCAACATTCTCATTGTCCACGAGTGTGTTCTCAAAATAGTGAATACTTCTAGCCATTTCGTCTTTTCTCGGTGGCACTTGAGCGATGAGGATTTGACCGCCAAGTTTTGTTGATTTTTCAAAAACAGTAACTTTGTGACCTTTAAGAGCACTAACTCTTGCCGCTTCAAGACCTGCGATACCACCGCCGATGATAGCAACATTTTTAGCAGTATTGGCTTTTGTAATAACCCTAGATGCTTCATATCCGTTTTCTGCATTTAGTACACAGCCAACAATACCCCTACCAGTAAGCTTATCAGTACAGCCCTTGTTACACATGATACAACCGCGGATTGTATTCTCAGTGCCCTCTTCAATTTTCTTAATCCAATCAGCATCAGCTAGCAATGGTCTGCCAACAGCAACGATATCAGCTTTCCCTGTTTGCAAAATCATTTCAGCGTGTTGTGGTGTCACGATACGACCGACAGCCGAAACAGGAATATTAACACATTTTTTGATTTCCGCAGCCATTTCACTGAAACACCCATATGGTTGAATGCCCATTGGAGGTAGAGTTTCCGCAACATCAGTATGGTTAGCTTGACAAACATGAATCATGTGAACGCCAGCCTCTTCGAGCCATTTTGCAATGATTTTCCCCTCTTCTTCTGTTGGGCCGCCCTTGCCGTATCTTGGGTTCATTCGAATCAAAGTTAGCTTATACTCAATAGTCATGTCAGGCAGTGCATCTTTAATGCCCTTTACGATTTCAAGAGTAAAACGTGCTCTGTTTTCAAGTGAGCCGCCATAATGGTCTTCTCTCTTGTTCATAAGTGGCGAACAGAACATACCAAGCAGGCGGTCGCCGTGAATTTGGATGACATCAAAGCCTGCTTTTGCGCAGCGAATTGCGCAATTGATCATAAGTGTTTGGATTTCTTTGATTCTGTCAAGTGAAATATCATTACAGTAGTTTTCCATATCATGGTGGATTTTTTCTCTAACCGCTGCAACATTTCCATCTTTGAACATCTCAAGAATTTCTTCTGGATTATATTCAGAATGGAATACTTGCGCACCAACTTTAGCACCATGTCTTTGAAGTGCTGAAGTAAACTTCTTAAAGCTCTCAATTTGGTCGTCGGAGTACAGTTTTGGTGTCGGTGAAAGTGATTTACATGGCGCAACGTCACCAAGGACAATATATCCGGTGCCGCCAATAGCAAGTCTTTCATAGAAATCTATGGCTCTTTGTGACATGCTTCCATCAGCTTCCTCATAAGCTGTGGTGAGTGGTGGGAACATCAATCTGTTTTTCAGTTCAATGTTTCCGACCTTAATTGGTTTTAGGATTTCTTTCATTTTAATTTGCTCCTTTTCTGTTGTTAATTACAGTTGTTCAGTTTCAAGTTTCATATGCTTTCACATTTACATTTTATGTGTTCAATACAATCTGTTAAAATTATAACAATAATATATTTACGATTCAACCCTTTTTTGATACAAAAACACCATAAAAAAATCATCTTATTTTATATTATGCCCTATTATCGATAGATTTAATGACAAAAATCGCCCTATCCAAAATTGGACAGGGCGATTTTACCATATAATTTCAATATTTATCGCTGTTTTAGTTTAATTACAATCATGGTACCCTTTTCAAGTACTCTTGAAATATTAATTTGCCCATCGGTGAAAATTGATTCAGTAGCATGACCGAAACGCCCACTGTGCCTAGCATACAGACGTCGCTTGTTGAAAATCGCACTCATGGGATCATCATCTTCAATGGGGTTTTGCTCTTGAAGTAGCTGGCTTACATAATATTCTGTCATGAAATATCGACCGTTTAGAGATTTTAGCGTCAGATTATATGTCGCATCATGGTATTTATCCATATTGTAGTCATTATAGAGCAAAATTTGTATACTGTTGTTGCTTCTTGATATAATACAGCCGGATTCACTATATATAATATCGCCCTTGACTTTTGAAATAAGCGCTAATATGAAGAAAAAATCGCTTTTATAATTATATTTATCTATCATGTGATAGAAACCGTCATTTTCAAACATCGAACAAGGCAGATACTTATTGGTCTGTGTGTACTTCAAAATGGATTCAATGGAGTCTTCTTTAATTGCATCATGTTGATATTTTTCTATAACCTGAATTTGCATCTCTTCTAACTGCGACAAATTATGCTTGCGGACATCGCTTAAAACATTGTTGCGGTCAACAAAAATCATCTTAATTCCAAGCTCATTCACATAGGTTAAGAACTCGACGAGACTATAAAATCTTGAATTGTCATTTAAGATTTCCAAAAGCCTTGTTGCATTATCAAGGATAATATGCTTTAAGTCGAGCGTTTTAACGATATCGTCGAAAAGGGGGTAGTTAAAGCTGTTCATGCAGTAATCAATATCACTGATATACAGTGTTTGAATTGATGGGGCACATGCACCGATGCTTTCTGTTTTTATATCCACAGTAACTTGAAATTCCCGATTTATCATATGACTTAGCAGCGCTAGTATCTCTTTGCGTGGCATTTGATATTTATGCGTTGCATCATAGTCTGACTGGTGATAATTCTTTTCAAAGCGCTTGCGATACATATTCGGTGTAATCTCGTAAAACTCCTTAAAATATGCGGCATATGCCTTGGTATTCGCCATGCCGTATTTAATAGCGATTTCAGCAATCGTCAACTTGCCCTGCGCTAAATCTTCTAAAGAAGCACGAATTCTCGCCCTTGCAAGATGTTTTGAAAACGAAATCCCCAAATTCCGCTTAAAAAACTTTGAGGCATAGCTCTCAGAATAGTGCAATTTTTCGGCGATGTCACTGAGCGTGATATCCTCATATAAATGCTGCTCAATATATTTTACAATTTCGATGTATTTTTCACTGTTGGAATTCTTGCTAGGCATTTTCTTTGAGTGTATTTTGCTGTCTGACTTGATGGTGACCATCAAAGTTGCGGCAATTAGCATAATTTCCGAGGTCAGCGTTTGCTTTTCATGGATGAGCGTGCTCACCAATTTGGACAATTGCTCCATTAGCTTATTATATACAACTTCGCCTTTTGAATTTGAGTAAACAATTGACTCGCACTCAAAACTACCATTTTCAAAAAAACTTATTGGCAGTAATTCTGTGTCAATGTGAAAAATGAGCAGATCTCCGTCTTCTTCGTGCGCAGATTCAAAGCGATGTATATCTTCCGGAGCGATGACAGCAATATCATGTTTTTGGATAGTTGCATTAAATTTCTCAGTATATAATCTGAATTCCCCACGCAAAACATATGCAATTTCCAATCTGTTTTGCTTGTGAAATAATGTGTCTTTGCATCGCATCACGCATAAATTCAAAGGAAAGTTGTTTTGCATACCCAAAAATTCATAATAATGAGCCGCTTTTTCAGATGTCTTATACAT
>CAYJIE010000050.1:0-1187 GCA_964370145.1 uncultured Oscillospiraceae bacterium | reverse complement strand
GCATATTTTTCAACATTTTGCAAAAATTCTTTCACGTCAGAGATAGCGTTTGTTTCTTTTACATAGTCACAGAGTTTAATATTTTGCACCTGTGTATTTTGATTTATATAACTAAGACAGTTTCGCCTAAAACTCACTGCATTGATTTCATCAATTGAATGTTGTTTATTAAACACAATTTCATTTGTTAAATAATCATTGTCCGTGGATTTAATCAGCCCTACAAGAATTTTGGAAAGTGTTGTTTTTCCTGCTCCATTTCTACCCCAAATGCTAATCAAATCACCACGTTTGAAATTAAGTTCAACATCTTTTAAAATTACTCGCTCCCCAATGCCAAAATTGATTTTTGCATCGATTGACTCGACATCGAAAATATCCACTTGACCTTCGACAACTTTGGGGATTTCGAGCAATTCATCAATTCTGTGCGAAGATGCTTTTGCGGTTTGATAATTCTTAAATACATCAACAAAATATGAAATCGAAGTAAGGATTGTCCCATAATATGCTGAAATAATCGAAACCATTCCAAGCGAAGAATATCCGTTTATAACGGCATATCCACCAATAGTAATACTTATAATCTGAAGCGCAACTGTAACCGTCCCTTGACATAAGGTCAAAACATTGGTCGCCTTTAAGAGCTTTTTATATGCATTCATAGTCACATCAAATGACTCATTAATTTTTGCCATACACAGCTCGCCATTTGCATTTAGCATCTGGTCTTCCATATATTCAAGCTGTCTTGTGTATTCATTAAAATACTGCGTGGATTTTTCTTTATACTCAATTGAATTAGTGTATACAGGTTTTGCAAAATAATTACAAACGAAATAATTAATCGGTGTGGTTGCTATGACTAAAACCCCAATGCCAACATTGATAGAAAAAATTACAACCAGTGTGCCCACAATTTCCAGCGCTTTGAAAAAAGCGGTTATGTAATAAGTCATAATGTAATTGACATATTGTCTTGCGTCGTCATCTATTCTTTTTGAAAGACTGGCTACATTGAACTTTTTATATTGCAAAATCGAAATTTTAGAAAGATGCTCAATGATATATAACTTGAAATCATAGACCATATTTTCAATGACTGCGCCTTTTATCACCGCTTCAATATAGCTTAGAATTCTTCGCACAATATAAATCATCGTGAGCATTAATATGATTGAGTAAAT
>CAYJIE010000049.1:0-17286 GCA_964370145.1 uncultured Oscillospiraceae bacterium | reverse complement strand
ATTTCACTCGGTCAGAGCCATAATTTTATTAACAATATTGAGCTTGGAAAGAATTTTCCTACCATGCTTAATTTTTTCTACATTTGCGAGTTTTTAGGCATTGAGCCAAAGGACTTTTTTGATTATGATAACAAAAACCCTTTGGAGATGCCGAAAATAATCGCAAATTTGCAAAAGCTCAGTAAAGACGAGTTTGATAATATTGCGTCCGTTATAGCGGATTTGAGTAAAAAATAATTAATTACTGAAAGAACAGTGCTAAATTGGAGGACAAAAATGTTATTTATACACTACCCAAAATGCACCACATGCCAAAAAGCAAAAAAGTTCCTTGATGATAACAAGATAGCCTACACCGAGCGCCATATAAAAGAGCAAAACCCCAACTATGCAGAGCTAAAAGAGTGGCACGCAAAAAGTGGCTTTCCGCTGAAAAAGTTTTTTAACACAAGCGGGCTTTTGTATAAATCTATGGGGCTAAAAGACAAATTGCCTACCATGAGCGAAGATGAGCAGTTAAAACTTCTTGCAACAGATGGTATGCTTGTGAAACGGCCGATTGTTGTTGGTGATGACTTTGTGCTTGTTGGATTTAAAGAGATTGAATGGGAAGAAAATATTTGAAAAAATGCTGCATCGGCTCTATAAGCCGTGCAGCATTTTTTAGGTATAAAAGTATTTTGTGGTTGTCGTATCAGTTATGGGTTTAGAGTTTTTATTGATTTGCTTAAATGCTTGTAGAAAGGTTTGCTGGTATGCTCAAAACAATGTGAGGCTAAGGGTGAGAAAAGATATGCGGTTGATGGTTTAGTTAGTGATACAAATATTATTTGCCTTTTTGTAATTGCAATTATTGATAGTTAAATTTTCAAATTTATATAATTATTGTGTATAATAACTAAATTACAGATCGTATTTTTAGCAAAACTTCCATTGACAAGGCATAAGTTAGATGATATCATATAACCATTATGAAAAATGGTTTTTGCGAATACATGAAATGTTTAGGTGTTTAAATGGAACGAATTACATTGGTAGAAATAGCTCAAGAACGCATTAAAGAAATGATAGTGAACGAGTGCCAAAATGAAAATGGATATTTGCCAAGTGAAGGTGAAATAGCAAAAACATTTAATATGTCCAGGGCAACAATAAGAGAAGCTGTTCGCTCTATGGAAGTGCGTGGCTTTTTGCAGAGAATACACGGTAAAGGAATAAAAGTAATTGATAATAGCGAACAAGTTCTTACTCGTTCGATAGAGGACATGCTCTTAGTTTCAGACGGTTTATTTGATGATTTGCTTGAAATGAGGCAAATGGTAGAACCTAAAGCTGCGGCGTTAGCTGCAAAACGTGCTACTGCGGAAAATATTGAAAAGCTTTATGACTACATAAAAATAATGGAAGAATCAGAAATGATGAATGACAGTTATTATGATGCTGATTTAGCCTTTCATATGGAATTAGCAAGCGCGTCAGGAAATCAAATAATCAGCTCGTTAATTTTTGCATATACAAATGCATTGAGGGCTCTTATAGTAACATCAAATAAAAAAGAACTTTCTTCAGAGGCAAAATTTCATTATCACAGAAATATACTTATGGCGGTGGAAAAGCGCGACCCTAAAATGGCGCAAGATGCCATGGAGTGCCATCTTGTAGCAACTGCTATAAACAAAATGCAAAACAAGTAGCATTTTGTTTGGGTTTTTGTTATTAGATATCAGATATGTTACAACATAAATGACGGAACCTTTCAAGGAGAGAATTACAAATGAACAAACAAAAATTATCGGCGCCAAAAAACAGCTTAACAAACAAAACTTCTTTTTACGTTTTTATACGCAGGCTTCTTATCGATTTGAAAAAAGACTATTGGCTTTACATTTTTTTAATTCCTGGCATTTTGTATTTCTACTTTTTCCACATAAGAACACTTGGGGGTTTGCTGTGGGCGTTTAAGAAATTTGTTCCGGGGCAAACCGTTTGGGAAGCGGAATTTATAGGCTTTTCTCAATTTGAAATTTTTTTCAATAGCCCGGATTTTTTGCGGATATTTGAAAACACATTAGTTCTTGCGCTTTCAAATATTGTGTTTTTCTTTCCTCTTCCTATTATAATGGCGCTTATGATTAATGAAATTGTAAGTACAAGATACAAACGCTTCGTTCAAACCGTTACATATTTGCCTTACTTTTTGTCTTGGATGGTTATAGGCGGCATAACTTTTATGCTTTTTACGGTAGATGGGGGTGCCATAAATTCGGTGTTAAACGCATTGGGCTTTGAAGAATATGCGTTTTTAGTTGAAGAAGAAGCCTTCTTGCCAATGATTATAGGGCAACAGATCTGGAAAGACGTGGGCTGGGGAACAATAATATTCTTATCGGCTATAACTTCTATAGACCCTGCACTTTATGAGGCTGCGGCAATAGATGGTGCATCGAGGTTCCAAAGGATATTAAAAATAACTTTGCCGGGAATGGCAGCTACTATATCTGTAGTGCTTATTTTGCGAATGGGAACTTTTTTGAACACTAATTTAGACCAATTGTTTGTTATGGTTAACGATGGCAACAGGTTGGTTGGAGAAACATTTGATACCTATATTTACAGCATGGGTATTGCGCAAGGGCGCTTTTCTTACACAACAGCGGTGGGGCTTTTTAAATCGCTAATAAGTTTAATTATGGTTGCTATTACAGATTTCGCTTCGAAAAAATTGGGCGGAGATGGGTTGATGTAATGAAAAGGAGAAATAAGTTATGGTTATAATGAAAACGAAAACCGAAAAAATAGTAGATGTTTTAAATTATATATTTTTGGGAATTGTTACTATTATTTCAGCTTTACCTATTTTGCATATTGTGGCAGTAACATTTTCTTCTGCAGCAGGTGTTGCTGAGGGAGGGTTTATAATTTGGCCCAACGATTTTTCACTCGACGGACCTACATATATT
Organism: uncultured Oscillospiraceae bacterium; assembly: GCA_964370145.1. Lineage (GTDB taxonomy): Bacteria > Bacillota > Clostridia > Oscillospirales > Feifaniaceae > CAYJIE01. Next base: position 14,326 of record CAYJIE010000049.1, on the reverse strand, counting down.
CTATCGTCGGATTCTATGATGCAATCTATGGGTGTTTCGTTTTTTAGAACAGTTTTGGGAACAGTTATCAATATGTTTCTAACTATTCTGTTTGCGTATTCACTTTCGTTTAAGCATTTAAGGTTTAGAAAGCAAATAATGATTTTTTTGGTTTTTACAATGGTATATTACCCGGGAATGATACCAGCTTATTTGAATGTTAGAGAGTTGAGTTTGTACGACACAATATGGGCGCTTGTTTTGCCGGGCGCACTCTCCACATATAATGTTATTTTGCTGAAAAACTTTTTTCAATCCATTTCACCCTCGCTCAGAGAATCTGCCATGATAGACGGGTGCAGTGAACCAAGAATTTTAGCACAGATAATGGTGCCGCTCTCGAAGCCAATTTTAGCGACATTAGTGCTGTTTTATGCTGTGGGGCATTGGAACGCATACATGGACGGAATTATGTATATAAGCAAAATGGAACTGACGCCCTTTCAAGTGCAATTAAGAAATATTGTAATGCTCTCAAGCTTAGATGCGAATACACAAGCTAATACGGTTTCGTCGATAGTCATTTCGCCAACGTTATTGAAATACAGTGCAATTTTTGTGGCGACGCTTCCCATTGTTCTTGTTTATCCATTCTTGCAAAAATACTTTGTAAAAGGTGTTATGCTTGGGTCGGTAAAAGAATAGAGTGCAAAATAGTAAAAATATTGCCAGCTTTTTATTATTAGCATTTATAAAAAAACAAACATATTATTAGGAGGATAAAAATGGTTAAAAAATTATTAAGTATCACATTGGCATTAGCGATTATACTACTTATGGTAACTTCTTGCAGTTCACAGCCTGCAACACAAGAAAGCACACCACCGGAAACAACAGGTAGCGAAGCAGCACAAGAAGAAGCAACAGAACAACCGGAGCCTATCACAATGCAAATAATTTATTACAGCAAAGATATGCCAACAGGTGGCGGCCCTATAGAGGTTGAATTAGAAAAAAGAATGGGGCAAGAGGTTGAAGTTACTTGGATACCTGTAACAGCAACTGCAGAAAAAACAACATTAGCGCTAACAGGAGATTTTCCAGAAGTTATTGCGGTTATGAACCCCGAGATGAAATCTCAAGTGGTTGTTGACGCTGTTGAAAATGGCCTTTTCTGGGATTTAACAGATAAAATTCCTAATTATCCGAATTTAAGTCAAATTCCTGATGCAACATTTGCTGGCTTTAAATACGATGGAAGAATTTTTTCGCTTCCAAAAAGAACACCTATGCGCCAACATGGTGGAACATTATATCGCCAAGATTGGCTTGACGCTTTAAACTTAGAACAACCAAACACTGTTGAATCTTATTATGCTATGCTTCAAGGTTTTACAAATGATGATCCTGACGGCAATGGAGTAGATGATACTGTAGGCATGTTGCAATATGATTATATGCCAGCTCGTACAGCAACACTTGCGTTCGGTTGCACACCATGGGAAATGTGGCTTGATGAAGAGGGCAAAATTTTACCAAGGCATATGCATCCTGCTTTCATGGATGTTTTAAACTTCCAAAGACAAGCTTATTCAGAAGGATTAATAAACCTTGATTTTGCCGCAACAAGTTACGATGAAACATATAATAGGTTTATTTCGGAATCCGGTGGTGCCGTTGTGATTTCAACAGGAGAATATACAACAGGAACCAAAGTTGACCCGCTTTATGATTTAAATCCTGATGCACAAGTAGGTTTAGCTATAGACCCAACTGCAGAAGATGGAACAAAATATGCAGCAGCAGAGGGTGGATATTGGGGTTATTACGCTATCAATAAAACAAAAGTTGATGAGGAGCGTTTAGACGAAATTTTAACATTCTTCGACGGCCTTTGCACAGATGAAATGATGAAATTCTTAACAGTAGGTATAGAGGGCGTTCACTATACAGAAGAGGGCGGAGAATTCGAATGGTTAGACAAAGAGTTGTTCGACAAAGATTGGATTGATGTTGACTTCTACATTGATTCGGTTGTTACAAATACAATGAACTATCTTGATAAATCTGACCCTGCAATTCAAGCAATGATAGATTATGAGAACAATGAAGACGCGATAGAGTTTTTAAGGTATGAGTCTTGGTTTGTTGCGCCGGAAGACGGCACACGCCTTGATATGGTGCACACGGCTTGTACAGAATATGTTAGAGGCGAACTTGATGAAGCAGGCCTTAATGCAGTATTTGATGAGTGGTATGCACAAACAGGTGAAGCTTTAATTGAAAACTATACAGCACAATATGAAGTTGCTATGGGTATAGCATAATAATTTCTGAACAATAAAAAGCTTGTGAATATGTTAAATTATAGCATATTCACAAGCTAATGATTTTAAAAATTACTATTATACATAGTATGAAAGGGAAAAATATGAAAGCACTATTCATTGGCGGAACAGGCAGAATCAGCTCTGCATGCGTTAGGCAAGCATTAGAAAAAAACTGGGAAATAACAATTATTACCAGAGGTTTAAGAGATAGTGAGTTTGGCGATAAAGTTAAATACATTAAAGCTAATATTAATGACACGCAAGAAGTTAAAGAGCAATTAGGAGAGAATAAATACGACACAGTTGCAAATTTCATCGCTTTTTCACCCGCAGATGTTGAGCGCGACTATGAGTTGTTTAAAAATATAACTAACCAATATATATTAATAAGCACATGTGCTGTATATGATAAGAGTTTTGCAAGAGTATATACAACCGAAAGCACTGCAAAATCTAATATTGGCTGGGGCTACCCCGCTAATAAAATTAAGTGCGAGCAGTTCTTGTATCAAAAATACATGGAAAACAATTTTCCTATTACAATAGTAAGGCCAAGCCAAGTTTATGATAAAACTTACTTACCTACATCGGTTTCGAATGGAACAATGACAGATTTTTACACGTTGATTCATAGAATTAAAAATGACAAACCTGTTATGGTTCATGGTGATGGTACTTCAATTTGGTCGCTTACACATGCAGATGATTTTGCAAAAGGTTTTGTGGGGTTAATGGGCAATAGGCACGCAATAGGAGAAGACTACCATATAACAACAGACGAATTATTAACATGGGATCAAATTACACAGGAAGTTGCGATTGCACTTGGAAAACCGGTAAAAATTGCACATATCCCCTCTGATTACATTGTACAAGAAAAGCCAGAATGGGACGGAGCCTATTTGTGCGATAAGACACATTGCAATTTGTTCGACAACAGCAAAATAAAACAAGCAGTTCCCACATTTGTGGCTACAATAAGCTACAGAGAGGGTATAAGGCAAACTGTGGAATATATTGAGAGCAACAAAGATATGCAGATTTTAGATGAAGATTTTGAGCGCTGGTGCGATGATGTGATAAATAGATTTTATAAATAAGGGAGAAAATTATGGAACTGAGTTTTTTAGCGGTTGCGGATGATAGTTTGAACGAGAATATTAAATATGCAAGAGAAAACAATTTGAAAAATATGGAAATAGCATATGTGTATTTGCCCTCTAAAGGCGGTGTGAATTATGACGTTAGCGCTATTTCGGATATGTTAAAGGGCCAAAATGTTAACATAAGTTCAGTGGGTGTGTATAATTTCAGCACAATTTGCACCGATGAAACAGAGCAGAAAGAAAAAAATAAATATGTTACAGATTTGTTTGATGCAGGAAAATCGTTAGGGGCAAAAGTTGCAATTATCAGCTGTGGTAATGTACAAGAACTTTCTTTAGATGAAAATATTTCGCTATTTGCAAAACGCCATTCTTTTTTTAAGGAAGAAGCCGAAAAAAGAGGTTTGAAATTATGCATATATTTTGGTAGCAATGAATGCTATATCAAAGATTTAATTGCAGTTAGAAAAACTGTTGCTGCAATACCGGATTTATACATTAAATTTGACCCTATGAGTATGAAAACAAAGTTAAACGTTGATATTTACAATTTTATCGAGGAATTTGGAGCAAGCATTAAGCATGTTCATGCTCACGATTATATTGTACTTGAAGATAATAGGAACTTCATTGAACCACCGGTAGGAATGGGTGATGTAAATTGGGGCAAAATACTTGGAATGTTTGCATGTGTAGGGTATAATGGATATTTAACTATTGAACCTCATGGCAATATATACGGTGGAGGCGCAAAACGTTTTGAATATATTGAACTATCGAGGCTAACTCTTGACAAGTATTTTTAAAGAAGTGTAGAAAGGTCGCCGTTAAATGAAAATTAAAGACATAATAATACATAAAATATCTTCACCGCTTAGTACACCGTTTAGGTTTTCACAAGGCTGGGTGCACACAAGAAGCTCTGTGATAGTGGAAGTTGTTGGAGTTGATGGAACCAGCGGGTTTGGTGAATGTTTATGCCATGGTCAACAATCTCCATATTTGGCGGCGGCATTTTTAGAGCATTGTTACAAAGACGAAGTAATAGGTTTAAATAGCCTTGATGTTGAAGTTATTTGGGAGAAGCTTTATAACAAATCACGCCCGTTTGGGCAACAAGGTATAGCAATTAATGCTTTAAGCGGGCTTGACATTGCATTGTGGGACTTAAACGGAAAAGAGTTAAATCAGCCAATAAGCAGATTGATTGGTGGGAGATTTCACGACAAGCTATTAGCTTATGCAACAGGATTTTATAGAGTAGAAGGCGGTGTTTATCCACAAGACGCAGTGAAAGAAGCTAAATGTTTAGTTGAAAAAGGCTACAAAGGCATGAAAGTTAAAGTTGGCTTTACCGTGCAAGAAGATATTCAATACATTAGAGCCGTAAGAAATGCTGTTGGAAATGATATAATTTTGATGGCTGATTTTAATTCAAGATACTCTCAAGCAGATGCTAAAAATATTATTTGTGAGCTTGAAAGTGAAAAAATTTACTTGTATGAAGAAATTTTAGCTCCGGAAGATATACAGGGATACGCAACCATACGTAAGTTAACTGCCAGTAGAATTGCTGCAGGTGAAGAAATATTTGGTAAAATTAGCATTAATAATTGGTTAAAGCAAGGTGCATTGGATATATACCAACCCGATTTGTGCTCTTCAGGTGGGTTTACAGAATGCAAGAAGATGGCGGCGATTGCCCAAGCATATAATACTGCATTTATGCCTCACGCTTGGGGCTCGGGAATAGGGTTAGCGGCAGCTTTGCAATTTGTGGCATCACTGCCGCCAACGCCGCTGTGCGATACTGTTGAGCACCCGCTAATTGAATTCGATATGTCGAGCCACCCATTTCGATTAGACTTAATTTATGATGATTTGAAAATGGAAAATGGGTATATTCATGTTCCTAACAGATCCGGTATAGGTGTAGAAGTAAACAGAAAAATACTGGAAAAGTATGAACTGAAAAGCAATTAGAAATGTGTTTTTTGCGTAATGCAGTTGATTTATATGAGTCTTAATGGGGAGTAGTTATGAAAGCAAATGTTATTGATTTAATAAAAAAGCATAAGGTGATATCAATCGTAAGAGGTGTAAACCGAAATGATATTATTAAATTGTGTGGTGCACTATATGACGGTGGAATAAAGTTGGTAGAAGTTACATTTAACCAAAAATCTAAAACATGCATATCGGATACTTGCGAAGCAATAAATGCGATTTGTAAAGAATTTGGAGAAAAGATATGTGTAGGCGCAGGTACAGTTTTAAGCGCAGAGCAGTGCGAAGCTGCATATAACGCAGGTGCAAAATATATGATATCTCCAAACTTTGATGTAAAAGTTGTGAAAAAAGCAAATGAGCTTGGTGCGGTTTCAATACCCGGTGTTTTAACACCCACGGAAGCAGTAAATGCGCATAATTGCGGAGCAGATTTTATTAAATTGTTTCCTGCGGGAGATTTAGGGCTGGGGTATATAAAATCACTTTGCGCACCGCTGAACCATATTAATTTTTTAGCGGTTGGCGGAATTAATGATGAAAATTTAGCAGCGTTTTTAAAAACGGGTATTTATGGTGTAGGGGTAGGATCTAACATTGTAAATACTAAATTAATTGCTGAAAATAAGTTTGATGAAATAAAGATATTAGCAAGAAAATATACAACACAGATAGATATGGGGGATGGCAATGCCTAAAGTAGTAACATTTGGTGAGATAATGCAGCGCTTAGTTCCGGAAGGTTATAACAGGTTTTTGCAAGCTGATAAATTTGTTGTAACTTATGCAGGAGGTGAAGCAAATGTAGCAACTTCGCTTGCAAATTTTGGTTTAGACGCAAGTTTTGTGAGTAAAGTTCCAAAACATGAAATGGGGCAAGCGGCAATAAATTCTTTGCGCAAATTTGGTGTTATAACTGAGGGTGTAATTCGTGGCGGCGATGCATTAGGAAGTTACTATGTTGAAAAAGGTGCATCTCAGCGTCCTTCAAAAGTAATTTACAATAGAAAAAATTCAGCAATCTCACTTGCGAAAAGAGAAGATTTTGATTGGAGCAGCATATTAAAGAATACTTCGTGGTTTCATTTTACCGGAATTACACCTGCGCTCGGAGGCAACCTTCCGCAAATTTGTGAAGACGCACTGAAATTTTGTAAAAACAATGGCATTAAAGTATCTTGCGATTTGAATTATAGGAAAAATTTATGGTCTAAAGAAAAAGCTTGCGAAGTTATGAGCAAACTCATGCCGTATGTGAATTTATGCATAGCAAACGAGGAAGATGCCGCGGATGTTTTTAATATTCATTCAAGTGGAACAAATGTTACATCCGGAACAGTTAACGAAAAAGGGTATATAGAAGTAGCACAAAAGCTAACAGAAAAATTTGGGTTTGAAAAAGTTGCTATAACTTTACGCGGCTCTATTTCGGCAAGCGATAATAACTGGGCAGGAATGTTATATGAAAATAACAAAGCATATTTTAGCAAAAGCTATTTGATAAGGATAGTGGACCGTGTTGGCGGAGGAGATAGCTTTGGTGGCGGTTTAATATATACGCAATTAAATAACTTTGAAGCGCAAAACGCAATAGAATTTGCTGTTGCTGCAAGCTGCTTAAAGCATACAATAGAAGGCGACTTCAACATAGTGACAGTAGATGAAGTAATGAAATTAGCTAACGGCGATGGTTCGGGTAGAGTGCAAAGATAAGAGAGGCTTGTAATGGAACAATTTAGAAAATTTGAAATTTCGAAAATGACAAACAGCAGAATAACAGGCGGTTTTTGGGGCGATATGCTTCAAAATTATCGAGAAGCCATTGATAGCATGTTAAGTGCACTGTTATGTGAAACAAATTCAGCAAGGCTTTTAAACTTTGAAATTGCCGCAGGAGTGAAAAACGGAAAATATTTCGGAACAGACTGGTCAGATGGCGATTGTTATAAATTTTTAGAAGCTTGTTGTTATATTTATATAAGCACAAAAGATGAATATATTAAAAATATTGTTGATAAATATGTACCTTATATTATTATGTGTCAGCAAGAAGACGGGTATTTATGCACACAGATAACATCACAAAATAGAAAGCGATGGGAAAAGCCCATAAACCATGAATTGTATAATGTAGGGCATTTTTTTACATTTGCTGCTGCACATTATGAAGCCATGGGTACAATGGAAATTGTAGACTGTGCAAAAAAGCTTTACAACTATCTATATGGCGTTTTTAAAGATTATCCGCCTGAACTTGCTCATTTTGGATTCAATCCAAGTCAAATAATGGGTCTTTGTGATATATATAATATAACAAAAGATGACGTGTGCATTAAACTTGCAGAAATTTTTGTTAATATGCGTGGTAGTATACCGGGTGGAAGCGACCAAAACCAAGCAAGAATAGCATTAAGAGACGAAAAAATAGCATCAGGCCATGCTGTTACATCCACTTATTTATACGCAGGCGCGGCAGATGTTTATGCGCACACGGGCGAAAAGGCTTTGCTTGAAGCGCTTGAACGTATATGGGAAGATTTAATTGGCAAAAGAATTTATATAACAGGCGGCGTTTGCGCAGATTTTTGTTCTTTTAGCGAACATGGGGATCAAACAAGTGAAAGCCATGGAACAGAATATGAATTGCGCAATAAAATTGCATATAATGAAACATGTGCAAATATAGGTGCTGCAATGTGGATGATGCGTATGCTTTCAATTACTGAAAATACTAAATATGCAGATTGGGCAGAGCAAATAATGTATAATGCGGGTATTTCCGGTACAAGTTTAGATTTGAAACGGTTTTTTTATTCGAACCCACTATCATATAGAAAAGATTATCCAATAACAATGGAATACCGTCAGTATGAACTTAAATCATCGGTTAGGTGGCACACATATTCATGTTGGTGTTGCCCTGTTCAAATTATGCGTACATTATCAGGGATTTCAAGATGGGTGTTTGGAGAAAACGATAATAATATTTATATAAACTTGTTTGCGCAAGCTACATATATAACAGAGAATGTTGATATTTGCATTGACACAAATTACCCATGGAACGAAAGAGTTAAAATTAATGTAAATAAAATTAGCAATAAAAAATTAGCTGTTCGAATACCATCATACTGCAAGCGAGCAACAATCAATGGCAAGAAAGTTGAGAGTGGCAAGTATCAAGTTATAAGTGTTAATGATGGTGATGAACTAATTTTGGAATTAGATCAAGAAATTGTTTATATGCAGGCTAACCCTAATATTGAAGCAGACAGAGGGATGATAGCTGTTAAAAGAGGCCCTTTAGTTTATTGCGCAGAGGGAGTAGACAATAAAGAAAAATTAGACAACTATTATATTAATACTAATGAAGCACCGGTTGTTGTTAAATGTAATAACCTTCCCACAAATATAGTTGGGATACAAGTAACAGCACAAGTGATGGACCAGCAATACAATAAACTGTATTATGAATATAAAGAAAATTTTAAAGAAGAAAAACTGAATTTGATACCTTACTATAGTTGGGCAAACAGAGAAAATTCAGACATGAGTGTTTGGTTTCCAAAACGTTGATTTGAAGGAGTAATTTATATTGAGAGATAAAATAATGCAAGAGCTGCCATTTTTGTCAACAAGGTGGACAGAGGGCTTTTGGTTTGAAAAAGAGAAAAAATGCATAGAAAACACTATAGATGCAGTATACAAAGGCCTGTGTGATAAAAATAATTCTGCTACGTTTCATAATTTTCATGTATTGGCAAAAGCTGTGGATGCTCCGTTTGTGCAGCAAACAAAATGGGGAGATGGAGACTGTTATAAATGGATAGAAGCTGCAAGCTACATTTATGCAAAAACAAAAGATAGTAATTTAAAAAAGAAATTAGATTATGAAATTGAAATGATTTCTAAAGCACAGTGTGAAGATGGTTATATTCATACGCATATTCAGGCAAACAACTTAGAGCGTTTTGTTAGCCGCCACGCGCACGAAGATTATAATATGGGACATCTGTTTACAGCAGGAGCGGTTAATTACAAAATGACAGGCGATGTAGTTTTACTGAACTGTGCAAAAAAAGCCGCTAACTATTTATATGATGTTTTTGTAAGAAATGAATATAAATATAATAATTTTGGATGGAACCCTTCTCATTTAATGGGTCTTATAGATTTGTATAGAGTATGCAACGATAAAAATTATCTAACTTTATCTAATTTGTTGCTTGAGCTAAAAGGCGAGCACCCAAAAGATTTTGAGTTTTTAGACGAATTTACATGCATTGCAGCCACAGGAGGCGACCAAACTCAAGATGGGAAAAAACTTCGCGAAGAATCAATACCGGTGGGACATTCTGTAACTGCTACATATTTATATGCAGGTGCAGCCGATATATGTATAGAGCAAGATGATAAAGAGCTGCTTAATGCACTAAAGCGAATTTACAAAAGCTTAAATGAAAAGTATATTTTTTTAACAGGTGGTGTAGGGCCGTTGCATCATGGCGTTTCAGAGCGTGATGACGCTGTGCATGAAGCATTTGGAAAACAATATTATTTACCTCTTTCAACAAGTTATAATGAAACATGTGCGAATATAGGCAATGCTATGTGGTGTTATAAAATGTTTAAGTTGACAGGTGAAGCAAAGTATATGGATTCTGTTGAAAATGTGTTTTACAACAGCGGAATTTCGGGAACCAATATAGATTGTACAAAATTTAGATACACTAATCCGCTTAAATGGTTTGGTAGTGAACAAGTAATGCTATCAAATGATACATTAGAGCGATGGGCAACACATAGTTGTTATTGCTGCCCTCCTCAAATTGCAAGAACATTGGCTTCAATGGAAAAATATGCATACACAACCAATGAAGACGGAGTTTTTATCAATTTATATGGCTCAAGCATATCAGAGTTTAAGCATAAAAATGAAAAAGTGAAAATTTCGCAAGAAACAAAATATCCTTGGAACGGAACAGTGAAAATAACAGTTGAGAGCAATATTAATTTCGATTTATTTGTTAGAATTCCTTCTTGGTGTAAAAATGCGAAAATTACATATTGCAATAAAGAAGTAAGCGTTAATAGTGGGTATGTGAAAGTGTCTGGTTGGAAAACAGGGGAAAGCATTAATTTGGAAATGGACATGCCAATTAGAAAAATGCAAAGTCACCCAAAGGTTGAAGAGCATCGCAACCAAATTGCACTTATGAGAGGCCCTGTTGTTTATTGTGTGGAAACACCTGATTTGCCAAGCAACGTTAGCATAAATAGTTTGTACATGGATAAAAAAGCAGTATTTACGTCCTCATATGCCGACAATTTGTTAGGCGGTGTGCAAATACTTGAAGGAAATTTATATGTGAAAGAAGAGCAAAAAGAATTATATAAAGAGTTTGAACAAGATGATTATAGTGAAATACAAGTAAAATTTGTGCCGTACTATACATGGAATAATAGAGGGATATGTGAAATGTCAGTTTACATTCCGTTAACTTAAAAGGAGAAAATGATATGCCTAAAATTACTTTTTTAGGTGCAGGAAGCACCGTTTTTGCAAAAAATGTAATTGGAGATTGTCTAAAAAGTGAAGCCTTAAGAGATAGCGAGTTTGCGCTTTATGATATAGATCCGGTAAGGTTGGAAGATAGCACAATAGTGCTGCAAGCAATAAATAATGCAAATGGCAGCTATGGCAAAATTATAAAATATTGTGGTGTAGAGAATAGAAAAAAAGCCTTGATTGGCGCAGATTTTGTGGTTAATGCTATTCAAGTAGGCGGCTATGACCCTTGCACGATTACAGACTTTGAAATACCAAAAAAATATGGATTAAGGCAAACCATAGCAGACACCATAGGCATAGGCGGAATTATGCGTGCGCTTAGAACAATACCTGTCATGGATAGCTTTGCTAAAGATATTGAAGAAGTATGCCCTGATGCGTGGTTTTTAAATTATGTAAACCCAATGTCGATGTTAACGGGTTATATGCAGCGTTATACAGGTGTGAAAACTATTGGCCTTTGCCACAGTGTGCAAATTTGCACAGGAGATTTATTAAAGGCGCTTGACATGGAGAGCTTTAAACCTGGCTTGAAAGAAAAAATTGCGGGAATTAACCACATGGGTTGGTTGCTTGAAATAAAAGATTCAAAAGGTAACGATCTTTACCCGGAAATCAAAAAAAGAGCAAAACAGAAAAATGAAACTGAAAAACACACAGATATGGTTCGCTTTGACTATATAGATAAATTGGGCTATTATTGCACAGAATCGAGCGAGCATAATGCGGAATACAACCCGTTTTACATTAAGCGTGCATATCCTGAATTAATTGAGAAATTTAATATTCCTTTAGACGAATACCCAAGAAGATGTATAGTAAACAGCGAAAAGTGGGCAGAGGCTAAAAAGAAATTATCTGAGCAGGAAGAACTTGTTAAGCCTCGTTCAAAAGAATATGCCTCTTATATTATGGAGGCAATACAAACAAATACCCCTTATAGCTTTGGCGGTAATGTGATTAACAATGGGTTAATATCAAATTTGCCAAGCAATGCTTGTGTTGAGGTGCCATGCATTGCCACTAACAGCGGAATTGTGGGCACTCAAGTGGGAGAATTGCCGCTTCAACTTGCCGCTATGAACATGACACATATAAATGTTCATTTGTTAGCAATACAAGCCGCGGTTACAGGCAAAAAAGAGCATATATATCATGCGGCTATGTTAGAGCCGCACACAGCAGCAGAGCTTAGTATAGATGATATTCGAAAGCTTGTTGATGAACTAATTGAAGCGCATGGGAATTGGATGCCTAAATTTGTATAACAATATATCTTTAACGGTTATACACACATTAATTTAAAATATAATTAGAAAAGGATTGTGTTGTTGTGGAATATAACATGCTTATTAATGGGAAATTTGAAAAAGGCAAGGCAGAACCATTGACGGTTTATAACCCGGTGACAGGCAATGAAATTGCGCAAGTTGCCACTGCTGATAACGAGCAAACTATTAGGGCACTAAAAAGTGCTAAAGCAGCGTTTGAAAGTTGGTCTAAGCTGTGCCTACAAGAGAGAGAAGAATATATCAGGTTGCTCATAAAGACAGTGAAGAGTAAAAAAGAGCAAATAGTTGAATGCTTAATAGCGGAAACCGGCAAATCTGATGCGGTGGCAAATTATGATTTTGAAATGATAGAAAACTGCTTAGATTTCTTTATAGAAGAAGCTAAACGGTTGAACGGGGAAAGCATACCGGATTATACAGGCGAGCATTTAAATATTGTTTTCAGAAAACCACTCGGAGTAATAGCATGTAATTTAGCATGGAATTATCCTCTTTTAAATGTAGGTTATAAATTAGGCCCTATTTTGGCAAGTGGTTGCACTTGCGTTATTAAACCGTCAAGTGAAACGCCGCTCGCAACAATGATGCTTGCGGAATGTATAAAAGAAGCAGGTATCCCAAGTGGTGTTATAAATATTGTTGTGGGAAAAGGTTCAATTGTTTCAAAGGCTATGAATGAAAGTGATATACCTTCTATGGTTACACTTATAGGCTCAACAAATACAGGGAAACAAATTATAAAAGAAAGCGTTAGCAGTGTTAAACATTTTTCTCTTGAGCTTGGTGGCAATGCTCCTGTTGTAGTTATGAAAGATGCCGATGTGAATGTTGCGGCAAATCACACATGTGACGGGAAATATGGAAATTCAGGTCAAGTATGTGTAGCACCTAACAGAATTTTTGTGCATGAAGATGTTTTAGATGAATTTGTAAGTAATGTGAAACAATACGTTGATAATATGAGCTATGACCCTAAAGAAAAAGACGGAAATGTGTATATAGGCCCTCTTGTAAATTCAAGCGCTGTTGAGAGGATGGAAAGCTTAGTAAAAGACGCATTATCAAAAGGTGCAACACTTATATGTGGCGGTGCAAAGCCAAAAGATAAAAGCGGATATTATTTTGAGCCAACTGTATTGGGAAATGTTAATAGTGATATGATTGTATACCAAGAAGAGATTTTTGGACCTATTATGCCTATAATAGCTTTTAATGATGAAGATGATATTGTTAAGCTCGCGAACGACACACAATACGGTCTTGCGGCTTATATTTATACAAACGATTTGAAAAATGCTATGAATATTTCAAAGAGCATAGACTCAGGAAGCGTTTGCGTTAACGAACCGTTTTATGCGTTCCAACTTCCGCACGGTGGGTGCAAGCAAAGTGGGATAGGCAAAGATTGTTCTAAATACAGCTTGATTGAATATTATACAGTGCAAAGAGTTTCAGTTAAAATGTAGTGACTAATAATATTAAATGGGCTTTTGATTTGAGTAGCTACTGTAAATAAAAGCGGCTTACACAGTGACAAAAAGTTACTTGAAAGCCGCTTTTGCGGTTATTACAATAATTACGGATATAGCGACCCGATGGGTTTCAATTTGTTGCTAAGTGAGCAATTGATAATAGTTTTATCGGTTATACCATGTTATTGGCAAAATATTAAGCGTATTTTAATGTTGAAGTTATTGGTGTTCAGGCCATAAAACAGTGATGATATATTTTGAGTTAATTTAGCTTAATATAAACATGCTGCTTTACCGGTAAACTATGAGGGAAACAACTGTTAAGATTGTGCTTAAAACAATAATCACCTATGCATTCGAAACATAAGTGATAAGTTTAATTATTCGATTGATTTTATAAATCTGTTGTCAGCGTCATCTTCGCTAACAGACATGTCAAAATCGTTGTACCATATATACTCAAACAACCCTTCAGCTTTTTGCAAGTTTTCCCATATGTCGCCACAATTATTATCAATTCGCCGCGAAGTTTCCATAATTTCTTGATGCGTTAGAGGCAACATAGTGA
>CAYJIE010000048.1:0-17812 GCA_964370145.1 uncultured Oscillospiraceae bacterium | reverse complement strand
GTTTTGCCGAAAGGCAAGATTAGAGATGCAATATGAAAAGAAAATTGATTGCAGATGATTTTTATAAGATTGCACATGCAAACGATGCACAAGTGTCACCTTGCGGAAATAAGGTTTTGTTTGTAAGGACACATATGGACAGAGAACGCGATAAATATCAATCAGATGTCTACTTAATTGATGAACACGGTAAAACTGTTAACCTCACTAATGGCAATGGCAATAGTGACAGTCCAAGATGGTCGCCAAATGGTGAATATATCACATTTTTATCAGGGCTAAATGGCAAAAAAGAGCTGTTTATAATGGGGGCTGATGGAAAAAACCCAAAAGTTGCAATTACTGCGCCACTTGGTATTGCGTCGCCCACTTGGTCACCTGATAGTAAAAAAATTGCATATATCGCAAGTAGAGAAGTTAAAGAGACCACAAGAGTTAAGCATTATACCAAGCTAAAACAATTTGATGAAATTTTCAGAGATTTTTCTGAAAACAAGAAAAAGGAATTGTTTGTATTCGATGTGCAAAGCAAAGAGAGCAAAAAGATATCTCCTGATGACTTCATTTTAGAAGATCCTGAGCTTGGTGCGATAATGCGCCCTGCTTGGTCAAATGACAGCGCGAAACTTGCAGTGGTTTCAAAACTTCAAAATGTCGAAGATGCGGAGTTTAAGCCGCACAGAGCTGACATCTATATTATGGATATGGACGGCAATTTCAAGGGGATTAAAAATGTCGAAGGGCCTGCATCACAACCTGTATGGAGTGCTGACGACAGTGCAATTTATTTCATTGGACATGATGACAAATATCAAAATGCATCAAACTCAAGACTGTGCAAGGTTGACCTTGTAAGTGGAGAGTTCTCCATTGCAAGCGAGAGTCTTGATCGACATATCGGTCAGTGCACTTTATATGACTGCGGTGCGTGGCTTGGTGGAAATGATGGATATCCAAAGGTGGATAAAGAGAGCAATGCTGTCTTTTTCCTCGTTTCAGATAGCGGAAGAACAGAGATATACAGGCTTTGTGCTAAGACAGGTGCGCTTACTGTTGAGCTTGGCGGAAAACGCAATATTTATAGCTTTTCGCTCAGCGAAAACTCTAAAAAAATCGCAATTTGTTACAGTGATGCTAAAACTCCGAGTGAAGTTTCAGTTTATGATATTGAGACAAAAACAGAAACTGTGCTAACTGCACTCAACGAGGAATTTCTTCTGGAAGTGGAGCTTTTTGAGCAAGAG
Organism: uncultured Oscillospiraceae bacterium; assembly: GCA_964370145.1. Lineage (GTDB taxonomy): Bacteria > Bacillota > Clostridia > Oscillospirales > Feifaniaceae > CAYJIE01. The sequence goes on along the minus strand of CAYJIE010000048.1, from coordinate 16,568 downwards.
CATGTGACATTTGATGCAGGTGGGACAATGACTGACGGTTGGATTGTGCGCCCTAAAGATGGCAAAAATTGCCCGACAGTGATTAATATCCACGGCGGGCCATATATGCAGTTTGGCTGGGCTTTCACCTTTGAGTTTCAACTATTTGCAACAAATGGCATTGCTGTTGCATTCTCAAATCCGAGGGGTAGCCGTGGATATGGTCAGGCGTTCTCATATGCACTAAAAGAGCATTTTGCAAAACCTGCTTATGATGATGTGATGAATTTTGCAGACCTTGTTGTCAATATGGGCATTGCAAATCCTGATAAACTTGGTGTTGCAGGGCAGAGTTTTGGGGGCTTTTTGACAAACTGGATTGTAACGCAAACTGACAGATTTAAGGCGGCAATCACGCAGTCCTCCGTGTCAAACTGGGTTACAATGTGTGGACTTAGCGACTTTGGATATCTAACACAGAGACTTGTGTTAAAAGAGCCGATTTCAGATTTGTCAGATCTCTGGGACATCTCGCCGCTTGCATATGTAAAAAATGTCACAACTCCGACACTGGTCCTTCATTCAGAGGATGATTATAGATGCCCACTAGAGCAAGGTGTTCAGTTTTATACTGCACTAAAATGGCACAAAAAAGATACCGAGATGTTGAAATTCCCAAACTCGAACCATAGCTTGCTTAGAAGTGGTATCCCCTCACTAAAAGTGCAAAGACTTGGCTATATGATTGAATATTTTAGCCGATATATTAAATAAGGAGACTATATGATTAAGTTTAACAATAGCGAAATCAACTATGCCGCGCTGAAGAAAAAAGCATATAATCTGCGTTGGGCGGAAGTTGGCGAGGGTGTAATCCCCCTCACAGCCGCTGATGTGGATTTTCCATGCGCGCCTGAAATTGTAAATGCAATTAAGGACTATATTTCCGATGGATATTTTTCATATACACCCAAAAGAGGTTTGCCGCAGTTTAATGAGGCAATTGCAAATATGCTACTGCGCCGCAAAAATATTGAAGCTGATGCGAATTTGATTTTGCCTATCGACAGTGCCGCAAGGGGGATGTCGATAATTGCAAATACCTATCTTAAAGAGGGTGACGAAGCCATTGTCTTTGACCCTGTTGACTATCTTTTTGCAACTACGATGGCGCAAGCAGGTGCAAAAATCATCAAGTTCCCAATGAAAATGGTTGACGGCAGAATTGATTTTTCAGACCTTGAAAGTTATATAACACCGAAAACGAAAATGCTCGGGCTTTGTAATCCTCACAACCCTTTGGGAAGGCTGTATCCAATGGAGGATTTAGAGCATATTGCGAAAATCTGCAAAAAGCACGAAATATACATTATGAATGATGAGATTTGGTCAGACATTGTTTACAGTGGCAATAGCTTCAACAGCATTCTACATTTACCAAAGGAGCTTAACGAAAGAACTATCACCGTGTCAGGCTTGTCAAAAAGCTATGGTGTGGCAGGGCTTCGCATCGGTTATATCGTTTGCCCAAGTGAGAAAGTGTTCAATGAAATTGTCCCTGTTTCTGAAGTTGACAGCACTGTTGGTGGGATTTCCTCGCTGTCACAAATTGCAGGTATTGCTTGCTTTAACGAATGTGACTACTGGCTTGATGCATATATATCACATCTTGAGCAAAACAGAAATTTTGCGGTGGAGAGGCTTTCTAAAATTCCCGAAGTCAGTGTTCTCTCTCCTGATGCCACTTTTGTGCTCTTTGTTGACATCAGTAAACTCGGAATGATTTCAGATGAATTTACAGCATATCTCAAGGATGAGCATAAGCTTGCGATCGTTCCGGGCGGCGAGAAATATTTCGGCGCAGGTTCAGAGGGCTTTGTTAGAATATGTCTTGCGACAAGTCAAGAAGTTTTAAGCGAGGGGCTTGACAGATTCGAAAAAGCAATTGTACAACTTCGCAAGGGATAATGAGTACAGCCAAGGCCATATGATTACCGCTGCGGGCACATGGCTTTGGATAAACAAAACTCCCTGCGTACAGGGAGTTTTGTTGTTATTTTCTGAATCGGTCAATCATGAATTTTACAAGTTGTTTTTGACTGTCCGTTAAGATTTTTTTCTTCTTCACTAAAAGGCTGACCGGAATTTCAATGCACTCATCAACTTTAATTATCCTGCAACTATCGTCAAAAGATATAGAATCTTTTGCTAAAAATGTCGAGGCAATTTTACTTTGCACTATTGCCTTTATTGTGCTAAGATGTTCAGTAGTAGAAATTATATGCGGTGTGACTTTGTGTTCGGCAAAGAGGTTGGAAATATTTTTTCGAACACTGTAACCACGATTGAGCATGATGAGTTTTTCCCCATTAAGCTCTTCGAGCTTTATGCTCGTTCGATTAGCCAGTGGGTGGCTGTCATATGTAATAAAGCGATATTCGGTGTTGTAGAGATGATAGTATTTGAAAATCGGAATGACATTTTTGAAATGAGTCATTATCATTATGTCAATATTCTCTTTTTCAAGCAACTCAAGTAGGTCATATCCACCAAGCTCGACAATTTCAATGTCAATATCGGGGTGCTTATCACAGAATTCTCCAAGCACAATCGGCACGAGAAAAGAGGTTGTTTGTGCCGGAAGCCCAAGTCTGATTTTACGGTTATCCCCAGCAATAGCACGCAATTCATTTTTTATGTCATCAATCTCTCTAACAATGCGCTCAGCCTTAGATAGTAGGAACTCCCCCTCTTTTGTTAAGACAAGTCTTTTGTTTACACGCATAAACAAATTAACGCCAACATCTTGCTCGAGTTCTTTAATGGCAGCGGTGATTGATGGCTGTGAAACGAAAAGTCTATCTGCCGCTTGAGTAATCGTGCCGCAGTTGCAAACTTCTATGAAATACTTAAGTTGTTGGATTTTCAAAATTTCACCTCGACTTTTTGACTTTTTAGCGTTTAAATGAACATAGTAATTTAATATAAATTATACCATAAGCATCAAAAAATTGCAAGCATACAGGAGGTATATATGCTACTTTCAAAGTATTTTCCAAACTTTCGCAGAGAGTTTATCGATGTCGGCGGCGACATAAAAATACATACTGTGATCGGCGGTAGCGGCAAAGAGGCGGTACTTCTTTTGCACGGCCACCCCGAGACATATTTAATCTGGCGGTTTATAGCACCAAAACTCGCAGAGAATTACACAGTCGTGATGACGGATTTGCGAGGATATGGGGAGAGTTCTAAACCCGTTGGTGATGAAAATCACGAAAACTATTCAAAGCGCACAATGGCTTTGGACAATGTCGCTGTGATGAAAGCTCTTGGCTTTGATAAATTTCACCTCGTGGGGCATGATAGAGGGGCGAGAGTGTGCCATCGTTTTGCTCTTGACCACAAGGACAAAGTTATGACGCTGTGCATGATGGACATCCTTCCAACAGACGATATGTATGCTGATACGAATGAGACTTTCGCTGAAAAATATTGGCACTGGTTTTTCTACATTCAACCAAAACCATTCCCCGAAAAATTACTCTCCCAAGACCCTGCTTTTTTCATTGACTTTAACTTGAATAAAAAAATAGGGCCGTCGGCAAAGGCGAATTTCCCTCGTGATATCATGGAGGAGTATACAAGGCATTTTGCCGATCCACGCACAATTCACGGGATTTGCGAGGACTATCGTGCATCTGTTACAATAGATAGAGAACACAACAAAGTTGATGGCAAGGCTAAACTAGATATGCCGACACTAATCATGTGGGGCGAGAACGGAGTTGTCGGAAAACTCTGGGACGTGGAGTCCGGTTGGGCGGACATCGTAACGAATATGACGGCATATGGTGTTGCAAGCTGTGGACACTTTGTCCCCGAGGAGCAACCCCAAGATGTACTTGCAGAGCTTGCGAAGTTCCTTAGTGAAAACAGCTATGTTTAATTTTTTAATATTTAAGTCAACATAAACTTTCTATTTAGTAAAACTCAAAGGAGAATAATATGCATGCTATTGAAAAAATCCCTGTAAACGATTTCGCACAGAGTACATATGAATATTTGCATTCGATTCCAGAGCTTGGATTTGAGGAGAAGAAAACCTCTAAATTCATCGCAGAGAAATTGCGTGAATTTGGCTACTTTGTCACAGAAAACATTGGCACAACAGGCGTGCTCGGAATTCTCGACAGCGGTGTGGACGGGCTTTGCTTTGGGCTGCGCGCCGATATGGACGCTTTGCCGTTTATTGTGGATGGGAAAGAAATTGCAAGCCATGCCTGTGGGCATGATGCGAACAGTGCAATGGTGCTTGCATGTGCAAAATCCGTTGCCGAAAAAGGGATTTCTAAAGGCAAATTTGCCGTTATTTTTCAACAAGCTGAGGAGAAAATCGGTGCAGTGCCGATGATTGAAGCATTTGACTTTAGTTTTATTGAAGAGCTTATCGGAATTCATCTTCGCCCAAATACGGAGGCGAAAATGGGTGAAGCGATGCATGCCCTTTGCCACAGCGCAAGTTGTTTTGCAAAAATCAGAATTGCAGGAAAAACGGCGCATGGTGCAAGGCCGCATCTTGGTGTGAATGCAATTAATATTGCAACTTCGATAATTGAGGCTGTCAATGCGATGAGATTAGACCCATCAGTGCCACATTCCGTGAAAGCTACTCAAATTGAGTCTGTTGGAAATCCTCCAAATTCAATACCCCATGATGTGAGTTTAACACTGGATATGCGTGCACTTGACAACAGAGTCATGGACGAAATCAAAATTCGTGTGGGTGAAATTGCTCAAAATTCTGCAAAAATGCATGGCGGTGAGATTGTTGGACTTGAGATTAATGGCGTTATCGCCTCGGAATATGATGAGGACGTAAAAGAGCTTTGCAAGAAAGCAGTTGTATCGGTGCTCGGCTCAACTCTTGGCGAGAAAGCGACCACAGGCGGCGAAGATTTTCACTATTTCGGGAAAATGTGCAATATTAAGACTGGCTATATCGGACTGGGGGCAAATCTAACCCCTGGCGTGCATTGCCTTGATATGAATTTTGACAAGAGAGCACTTGATATAGGTGTAGCGATTTTGGAGAAAGCGGTAGAGCTTAAATTTTCTTAAAAGGTGAATCTATGACTAAATCAAATTTTAATGAAAGCTACTTTTTTTCATATATTCTCACTTTTGTGGGCGGATACCTCGGGGCATACAGCTATGTGCTCCGAGGTGGTGTTTTTGCAAGCGCACAGACTGGAAATTTAATTTTATTGGGAATAAATTTTGCCAATGGAAACTTCGCCACTTGGTATCATCATATTGTGCCAATTATTGTATTTTCACTGGGAATAATCTTAGCAGAGCATATAAAAACAGCTTGCAAGAGTGATAAAGCCTCACGGCGAGTGAATTTATCGTTGGAGATAGCAACACTTGCAATAGTCGCCTTTATTCCCGTGGGGAATCTGAATTTATACGCAAATATCGGTATTGCCTTTGGGGCGGCACTGCAAACACAGACATTTCGTCAAATCGGCGAGCATGTGCATATGACGACGATGTGCACAGGCAATATTAGGGGAATTTCTGAGTATTTGTATTATGGACTAAAAGAGAAAAATGGCAATAAAGTTATTGATGCAATAAAGCGTATAGGGGTAATTGTCGCCTTTGTTATCGGTGTTGTTATAGGTGCAATTGCAAGCAATTTCACTGGGGCTGCAAGCGTCCTTTTTGCAGTGGTGGTACTTGGTTTTGTTTTGCTTAGTATAAATAAATGACAACATTATTAATAGTTTTTAAGATTAGTGTCATGTTCAAAATGGAGATTTACACAGAGAAAAACTAACTTGAAAACTCTTGTCCAAGATGCAAAACAGATTGACAAAGTCAAGATTAGTTTTTATGCACTGTGGAGCTAAGGACGAATAAGAGGCGGACACAGGCTTGGTTAAAACTGTTCTGATGCCTGTCATCACCCGTGCGTGACGATTGTGAAGTGTTTGTTTGGCTTTATCCACGCAAAAAGAAAGCTGACTTATAAACGGTTTAGGCGAAAAACGAGAGGCGTTAGCCTCTCGTTTTCTTTTGTTTTAACAATTTAAATCTTTTGCTTGATAGTGAAGTGAATAAAACCCTAATTCAGAGGGCTTGATGCCCTGTAAATAATCTCAGGCGTAACCGATAGAGACTGAGGCGCTGACACTCTTTTATTTGCCAAGCTGACAGCAAGTCTGATTGCAAGGACTGTGACTTCTTGCATCTTCAAATCAACAACTGTCATCGGAGGCGAGGAGCGTGCAAGAATCCCTTGTAGGCCCGTACTATTTGCAATTAGTTCCACATCTTCTCCGACTTTTATTCCAAATTCATTTAGAGCGCTCATGATGCCAAGTCCGACCATGTCATATACACATAGAATGATTTTTGGGAGCCTTTTCTTTCGTATAAGTTCAAGCCCGAGTTCATAGCCATCTTCAATGGTGTTTTTGCAATAGAGCACCTTATTTGCCATGTCAATATTATGCTCTTTGCAGATTTCAATGATTTTTTTTGCACGAGTGTTGAGTCCAAAAATCGGATCAGGATTAATGACCACACAAATATCTTCCCCACCCTTGTGTATTGCATGCAGGGCGCTTAATTCACCTACCGCACTACTGTCAACCGAAACATCAGAAAAGCTTGTCCCCTCCCTATTAATTAAAACAATTGGAATATTCGGAGGGTTCTTTTCAAAATAATCAATATCGTCACTAGCCGCCGCAACAATTATTGCACTGTCCACAGCTCCACCTTGCCAAAGCTCCTTATGTGCATGAATTTTCCCAAATTCAAATGGTTTTATAATGATGTCAAATGGGTCAATTTGATCTGATGCCGCAGTGGACATTCCGACCGTTATCGCCGCAATTGAAGTCTCAAAATGCCTATACGGCCAGCACACAGCGATCAACGCACGGTCACTTGGGTTAAATCTGACGCGGTTTTTACGATATCCGATTTCGCTTGCAGTTTCAAAAATTTTCTTCTGCATATCAGCGCTTATCTTGTGTTTATCCCCTTTTCCACTGAGCACATATGACACAGTGGCGGTGGATGTATTGCATTTTTTTGCTATATCTACAAGTGTTGGCATATAACCTCCGCAATTTAACTTAATATTTTAAGTATACAGGTTTTCTAGTTAATCGTCAAGCTATTTTACAAATTACTTAAAAAATAACTATATAAAGTTCATAATTAACCCCAATTTAAGTTGTAATTTATTACAAAAATATTAATTATATGTTGACAAACTGCATTTCTTACATTATAATCAACTTAATCAAAGTTAATGTTTGCTTAATATTTAAGTTAAGTTGACGGAAAGGATGCACAGTGAATAAAAAAATAGTAGTCATGGAAGTCGGTCCAAGAGATGGATTTCAAAACCTCAAACAAATGCTGCCAAAAGAGTTGAAACTCGAAATTATTGATGCACTTGTTGAAACAGGAGTCAAGGAGCTTGAAATCACATCATTCGTCAGTCCAAAGGCAATTCCTCAAATGGCTGATGCGAAAGAAGTCGCAACTTATTGTGTTGAAAAACACAAGGACGTGAAGTTATATGCGCTTGCACCAAACTTGAGAGGTGCGCAAGGTGCATGGGAATGTGGAATTAAAAATATTTCCTTTGTTGTGTCACTCAGCGAAAGCCACAATAAGGCTAATATTAACAGAACCCATGAAGAGTCCCTAGCAGAGCTTGCAAAAATCATTGAGGCATATCCTGAAATGAATATTTGCGTCGGTCTCGCAACTGTGTTCGGCTGTCCTTTTGAGGGTATTTTACCAACTGAAGCCGCAGTTGAATTCGGTAAAAAACTATATGCTTTGGGAATTCGCACAATTAATCTTGCCGACACAATCGGCATGGCGGTGCCATCTCAAGTCAGAGAAGTCGTTGGTGCTTTCATGAAAGAATTCCCTGACATGGAAGTGCAAATTCATATTCATGATACAAGAGGAATTGGCATTGCAAACACGCTTGCCGCAATTGAATGTGGCGTACCTGTGGTTCAAACAACACTTGGCGGACTCGGCGGCTGTCCATTTGCTCCAGGGGCATCAGGAAACACAGCAACCGAAGACCTTGTGTATATGCTCAATCGCATGGGATACGAAACAGGTATTGACTTCGACAAAATGGTCAAACCCTCAAAATATCAAAAGTCGAAAATTGACGGTGTATATTCTGGGCATCAAGTTAATATTGAACCAAAAGAAAGTTGTAATTAGTAAAAAATAAAAAATATGTAAAATAATCAAATATGGAAGGGACTATATTATGGATTTATTATCATTAGTAATTTTCCTAGCAGTTATCCTTGTTGCGTTTTTTCGCAAAGTCAATGTTGGTGTCTTGGCACTTGGCGTCGGCGTTATCGCAGTTCGCATTTTCGGACTGTCTGACGGTGCTCTAATCAGTGGAATAAGCACCTCGATGTTCATGACACTTGTCGGCATTACATTTCTCTTTGCTGTTGTCAGCTCCACAGGTGCGCTTGACCTTCTTGCAAGAAAAATTATTGCAATGGCAGGCAATCGCCTCTGGGTAATACCTATACTCGTTTATGTATCAGGATTTGTCATTGCAGGTATTGGACCCGGTGCAGTTCCCGCACTTGCGATTATCCCCTCACTCGCGGTTGCGATTGCATATCAAGTCGGATATAACCCTATCATGCTCGGAATTATCGGTACCGCAGGACTTATGGGCGGTCGTATGACACCTATCACACCCGAAGCGGCTATCATCAACGAAGCGGCTGCTGGTGCAGGTCTTGAAGATGTAATGATGGTCATTTTGGTAAGCAAAACACTTATAAGTATCGTTCTCTCCATCGTGATATACATACTGTACAAGGGCTATAAATTAAAAGTTCCTGTGAGCCCTATTGAAAATATTGCCTCAGAAAAATTCTCATCAAAACAAATCCTTGCACTTGCAGGTATAGTTGGCATGATGATTCTTATCATTGGTTTTAATGTAAACCTTGGGCTTTCTGCTTTGTTTATGGGTGTAATACTCATATTGCTAAATGTTGCAGACGATGCAGCTTGTATAAAAGCACTGCCTTGGACAACTATTGTTATGATTCTCGGTGTTGGTGCTCTGCTTAGCGTCGTTGATGAAATGGGCGGTATCACTCTAATGAGTGACACACTTGCATCAATTATGACACCTTCAACAGCTACCCCAATTATGGGCGTTTCCGCAGGTCTTATGAGCCTTGTTTCCTCAGCACTCGGCGTTGTATATCCAACAATGATGCCTATGTCCGTTGAAATTGCGGCACAAGTCGGAGGAGTTCACCCTGTGGCTATGATGGCGGCAGTTGGCGCCGGCGGCTCACTCTCAGGACTATCTCCAATGTCAACAGGCGGCGCACTTATCATGGCGGCTATGGGCGCTATAAACAAAAACTTCACAAAAGAAGATCAAAGCAAAACCTTTAACGAGCTACTCATGATTGCAGCACTTAGCTTGGTTATAGTTGCTGTTGTATCGGCATTGACCTTCAATCTAATCGCAAATGTTATGTACCCAATGTAAATTATCATCAAAAAAAACTAACAAGGAGATTTATTATGAATAAAAAAGCACTTTCGGATTTGATCGTTCTTGACCTAACACGTGTTCTTGCAGGGCCATATTGCTCAATGATGCTCGCTGACTTTGGCGCTAATGTAATTAAAATCGAAGCTCCCGGTAAAGGCGATGACACAAGAGCGCTAGGCCCCTTTGACAAAGGCGAGAGTAGATATTATGCAAATGTTAACCGCAATAAAAAAGGTGTTACTCTTAACTTGAAAGCCCCTGAAGGAAAACAAGCTTTCCTAGACATGGTTAAAAAAGCTGACATCGTGGTTGAGAACTATCGTCCAGGCGTTATGGATAAACTTGGACTTGGGTATGATGTGTTAAAAGAAGTTAATCCACAAATTATTTATGCAGCGGTTTCAGGTTTTGGCTGCTACGGTCCTCATTCACTTCGCCCAGGATATGACATCATCGCACAAGCGGCAGGCGGACTAATGGCAATGTCAGGCCCTAAAGGTGGCGGTCCAACAAGAAGTGGTAACGCAATGGGCGACGTTCTTGGCGGAATGAACCTCACAATCGGTATCCTTGCTGCCGTTCACGCAAGAACAGTAATCGGTCACGGTCAACGTGTTGACGTTGCCTTGGTTGACTCAGTTGTTTCAAGTCTTGAGACAGCTTCACAAAGATACTTTGTATCAGGTGAAGTTCCAAAAAGAATGGGCAATAAATATGCGGCGGCGTTCCCATATGACTCATTTGAAGCTAAAGATGGCGAGTTTGTAATCGGTTGCGGAAATGATAAGCTCTATAATTTACTCTGCACAAAGGTACTAAACAGAGAAGATCTTGCAACAGATGAAAGATATGCTACAAATCCACTTCGTGTTGAAAATGCCGATGCACTTAAACCCGAGATTGAAAAGTGGAGCAAAGAGCTCACAATTGATGAGTGCGTAGAGGCTATTCTTGCTGCAGGTGTTCCAGCAGCTCCAATCAACGATTACTCACGTCTTACAACTTGCGAGCATATCGCAGGGGCAAGAGAGATGTTCCCAGAAATCGAGCATCCTATTATCGGCAAAATGAAAGTCAACGGAAACCCTGTAAAACTACTTGACACAATGCCAGAAATCGTGTCACCTGCACCAGCTCTCGGTCAACACAATGAGGAAGTATATGGTGAACTGCTCGGATTTGACAGCGCAAAAATTGCCGCTCTTAAAGAGGCAGGCGTGCTGTAAAATCAATAGGAAACACACAGTTTATTTTAAGTTTGAGCGAATAGCTTTACTTAAAACTAAGAATTAAACGTCATGAAATGATTTGGGCGGCGGCAAACAGTGAATCTCATGTAAATTAGTGCATATTATATGTGCGCTCTCACACAACGCCATAAAAATGGCGTTGTGAAGCTGAGATATCACTCCCCTTCCCCACAATCATCATAACCACATAAAAGAAGTAGCTGATTTAACAATCAGCTACTTCTTTCTGCAACAGCATATTGTGTGTGGTTGGCGGCGATTTTCAGCATGTATGGGGATAACTTGTTGTGTCATTCCACTTTGGCGCTTTGCAAAGAAATATGACTCAACGAGAATAAGAAGACTATTTTACACTAGTTTTCAAATATGCAGATTCAACGCCCTTCCTTAAATAAGAGGTGTTGACTTCTGTATTGCTTTAGTGTATACTATTTAACGTTGGTCGTGTTGCGTATACCTACAAATCCCGTGACCAAGAAAAGTTCATGTTAATTATAAAATCTTCCTACAACTTCTAGACATTGTACAGTTAACTCTGTTCAAATTTCCAAAATGGCGACGGATATAGGACTTTTACATCTCACTAGACAGTGAATGATGAGTGCAAGTATTTGCTGACATCAGTACATATCTTAGTATACAAAAGAGATTTAAGCATCTGGACAAGGACGATGATAAAATTGTGAGGGACTTCGGGACTATCAATAGACAATACTTGAGAGGAATTTTGAAAATGCAAAAAAATAGTACTATGGAGAGTAACATTTATACTCCTGCACAAATTTATGATAATCTTGTAAAAGGCGGTAAGGCGAAAGCTAATACTGATGTCAAAAGACTGATTTTTAAGGGGATAATCGGGGGGATTTCTATTGCTATTGCCGCATATGTAACTTCTGTTGCGATACATGATATAGACAATGTGGGGATATCAAAACTAATAGCAGGCGTCACTTTCCCTGTGGGACTCATTATGATATTGCTAGCGGGAGGTCATCTTTTTACGAGCGACTGTTTTTTGTTCATTAATTTGATTGATGAAAAAGTAAAAATCAATCAGATACTTAAAGTTCTGGTGGCAGTGTACTTATCAAATTTTTTAGGAGCGATGATTATTGCTTGGTTGGCGGTATACTCGGGACAATTGAGTATGGGTACTGTGGCGGCGTATGCAATAAAAGTGGCGGACGTAAAGCTGAGCATTTCATTTACTCATGCAATTATATCAGGCGTATTTTGTAACTTTTTAGTATGCTTGGCGGTAATCACTCAAGGTGCCGCTAAAGATGTGTCGGGTAAAGTGTTGTGCATGTTTTTCGTGGTTATGGCATTTGCGATATCCGGAGTGGAGCACTGTGTTGCTAATATGTACTATCTTTCAGTTGGATTACTCGCGTCAAATCATCCTGTATATATGAATGTGCAAGATTACAATGTGGAAAACTTTAATATTATTAGTATGATGACCAATAACCTTATACCGGTAACACTGGGAAATATCCTAGGTGGAATTTTGTTTAGTGTATTGATTTTTTATGCAATACGCGATAGAAAGCAAGACTGATGATGTTCGCAGGCTTGAGTAGGGTGGCGATTGCTTGGTAAATATAGTCTTTCACTTAATATTTAACATATCTTGCTGACATGAATTCTTTTCAATGATATATTTTGGTGACCTTTGTTAATTTAGCTCAATCGAAGATTAACTTACTAGAATTTTAGGATGAACTTCTTTGCTTTATGACAAAAAAGCAAAAAATCGTGGTTAATCAATTTATATTTAAGGTAATATAAAAAACGAGGAGAGAAGAGTATGAAAAGTTTGAAATTTAAGTCTTTTGGAGTGGGCTGCAATCATTTGATTGAGTTGCCAAACGGTAAGACAATTTTAGTAGATCCCTATTTTTACTATGATGAAAGTGTACAATTTAGCAAAAACTATGCTTACGGATTCAAGCAGAGAGATGAAATTGAGCGTGTTGATTATATTATGATATCACATGTGCATTTTGACCATGCGATGGACTTGAGTTATTTTGTTGAAAAGTGGAATTCCAAAATTTTTGTTGGAGCGCTGTCGGCAAGTGAATTGATTAAGGAGCACAAAATCCCTTACGACAATATATTTACAGTGACACACAATCAAGAACTGATTTTTGACGACTTTACGCTGTACGCATATCAAGCAAAGCACAATAGTGCGGGCGGAAAAATTTACGATGTGGATTTTGACATGACCTTTGACTATATTGGCGTTAAGGGGTATAAAGGTTGTGGGCATGTGGGCTCGTTTGAATCGCTTAATTTTCTTGTTGTGACAAAGCAAAATCTCTCAATACTGTTCGCACCAGGTGAAACTCACGATAGTTATATACAGAAAATATGTCGGGAGAGGTATCCTAATGTTGTGTTTAGACAAGCGAGCGTAAGAGAAACCACAGGTGAAGACGCATTTGGTAAACAAGTGCCGCCGCAGAAATTGGCAGAAATTTTTAGCATGTATGGGGGACAACTCGCAGTACCATTCCATTTTGACGCTTTGAAAAGGACTATGACTGAGCAGGAGGTAGCTAGCTATTTCGCTCAAGTGAAAGAGCATTTTGAAGAATTAAACCCTGCCTGTAAATTCCTCTTCCCCGAGCTAAATAAATGGTACAATTTTGGAGTATGTGCTGAACTGGCATAAACCGTGGGGTAAAACGTTCATACAAAAGTAGTTGATGGCAAGTAGAACGCTTGTCATCAGCTGCTTTTTTCATTTCGCACCCAAACATGCTGCGAAGTTGTGCAGGAAAGCTTATTATCTTAGCTTTTCGCAATTCCTTGATGAGATAATATGCATCCATCGAAATTTTTGTATCGTCGCCACCATCAAAGGAAAACTTAAGGAAAACCATATCTTTCCCTAATATTTGATTTCTTAGCGATAGCATTAGACTTCCCCACATAATTCTTCCTCCATTGAAAAAGGGCGGTCACCAAATCGGTAACCGCCCTGCTACATTCATTTTCCAAAAATCACAGCTTATTCCATTTCCATATATCGGTGCATAATCGCCGCTATTTCGGCTCTTGTTGCATTGCCCTGTGGGTTTAGCTTGCCATCACTGCCGTTCATGATACCCTTTGCCACTGCCCACTCCATTGCAGGCACTGCGTATTCTGAAATCATATCACTGTCAGTGAACTCTCCAAGCATCGTCTGCATAGTAACCGCTGTTGGATTTTCAAATCTGTACAACATGGTCACAAGTTGCTCACGAGTAATCGCTCCATCTGGATTACTACCGTCCGAAACTCCCTCTGCAATTGACCAGTCAAGCGCCTTTGAATACCATAGTGCACCACCTGCGGTGTCAATGCCGTCCATTCTTGCAAGCACTGTCCAAATCATGGCTCTTGTGGCTGTGTCCTGCGGTGCAAATGCACTTTCGCTCACACCTGTCATGATGCCGTTTTCATAAACATACATCACATCTCCGTAGAACCAGTTATTTTCACTTACATCATCAAATGATTTTGTTGTTAATTCGGTTTCGGATAGAGAAATTAGATATGTTGACGCGTGGTTAAGCTCGAAAATTGCAAGACCATCTGAGTTAGTGCTTGTACCTTGGATATGTTCTATCTCTCTTTTTGCTTCGTTATAATAGAATAAGTTTGCAAAATAATTCGCATTTGCACTTTTCAAATCAACTGCTAACTTCACTGGGAAACCGAAAGCGCCATCGTGCTTGATATCCATTTCGCTAGTTGCCACTGCACCTAAAATTGCGCTTTTAAGAGCCTCTGGGATTTTATTTGTGTCAAGTGTAACTGTGAAATTCATATTGGCAAAAGCGAAATCTGGGTCGAGCTCAGTACCATCAATTATCCAAGTCGCATCGCCAAATTTAACTTCCAAAGTTAGATTTCTTCCAGCAAGTTCTTCAAAAACTTCTTTCTCTAAAGTTGGGTTGAAACTGTTTAGTGTAATTTCAATAATGTCATTATCATCAGCAGCCTTGATTTTATCGATTAGAGAATCAGTTAAAGGATTCGATGGAGGCGGGTTATTGTCATCGCTATTTATCAGCATCGTGCCTGTTTGAATAGCATCTGTAAAAGTGGTTTTCGCCGCTTCAAGTGCTGCAATCGCACTTGTTACTTCTGCATTTGTAGTTGCCGTATTTACAATATTTTCAGCCGCCGATATGGCATCGCTAAACACCGTCATAACCGCTGTCGCTACAAACTTTGTACCACTTGCAACACTGCTTGGTGCGCTGTCATTCACGGTTACACCGTCTTTAGTGGTTTTCGCACTTGCGATTGCCGCTTGCAGTGCTGTCGTATCCGCTGTTACATTCAGCTTGCCCGCTACATAAGTGATGTTGTAGTTGCTTGCTCCACGACCGGACACAGTACCACCACTTGGAGTGATTACATATTCTCCTGCTGTGTTCATATTTACAGTAGGGTTTTCAGCATATGTAACATCTGAAATGCTTTCATCATTTACAAATCCACTTGAAGCAATGGTGTATGTCGGCTTTGTCACACCGATAAAAGCAGTTTTATTCTCGGCTGTCACTATTGCGTCTACTTTTGAAATCTCAAAGCCTATGGTTGTTGAGCCTGTGTATGTGTCTGCACTGTTACCGTTTACCGTTAAAATAAGGTTGTATTTTCCTGCATCTATTGGTGCTGTTGTTGTTTTATTATAATTTGTACCATCACGTCCCACATACTCTTCGCTTACAGTTATGCCCGACACCGCCGTGCCCGGGCTATACATGTTATCCACAAAAGTCGGTGTACCTGTGTATGCAAGTGCTGTTCCGTTGTAGGCACGACTTGTCATTGTTGCAGAAATGTCAAGTGGAATTTTATCCACTGTTTTTACTGTTAAGGTAACTGGATTTACAAAAATATAGTTTTCAGTGTTTATATTGATATCTACCGTTGCAGTTTTTCCTACTGTTGTGACATTTGTAACGCCTAGAGTAAGTTTTCCATCTGCGGAAATGTTGGCAGTTGTCGGGGTGGTAGTTAATACATTATTAGCATTTGTGACAGCTCCGACTGAATAACTAACATTCCCATAGCTTTGCCCAGCACTTAAAGCAGGAAGTAGCTTGTTTAACTCAAATGTGTAATCATTTTTTTCAAATGCTACGATTGCCCAAAATTCTTGTGGTATGCCTGCTTGGTTTGCTTGTACTATCTCAAAAGTTTTAGTTGTACTGCCTGAATAGTTTCCATTTTCAGTTGCTGTGATAGTCACTGTCGCTGTGCCGACATTTTTGTTTTGTGTAGCACCGCTCACAGTGTAGTCAGAAGACTTAATAATGCTTGGCCCTCCATCTGTCATTGTAACATTCGGTATAATTGGACTGCCTGTATATGTGACATCGGCAATTGGATCAACCATTGCATCTGAGAGTGGTCTTTTTGTTATTACACCTGTATCAACAGAACAATTCGTACCATTTGTTAGATTATAATTATTTGCTTTAGCTGTATTTTTCAGTGTAACAGTTGCAGTTACTGTTTTATTTTCTCCTGCATTTGCATTGTCAAATGTTGCAGGTGCGCTGTAATCAGCAACTGTTAATTCTCCGCTACTTAAAGTACCGCTAAACACAACATTTGAAACTATTGCTATGTTATTTCCAATGTATTCTTTTGGGTCTGCAGTAAGCGAAGTTATTGTGATGTCTTTTTTTGTGATTTCCACATCACCACTTACAGCGGAG
>CAYJIE010000047.1:0-18209 GCA_964370145.1 uncultured Oscillospiraceae bacterium | reverse complement strand
AGCTTTTGCTCACCGAATGATGCTTTTCCGATTGGGCAGTGAATGATATTTGTTTTATCAAGTCTGTACTCAATCTTACCTGCTTTGATATCAGCGATAGCCTTAGTTACATCAGCTGAAACTGTGCCTGCTTTTGGGTTAGGCATAAGACCTTTTGGTCCAAGCACTTTACCAAGACGTCCTACAACGCCCATCATATCAGGGGTTGCAACAACGACATCATATTCAAACCAGTTTTCGTTTGTGATTTTTGGAATTAGCTCCTCACCGCCAACAAAGTCTGCGCCTGCTGCAAGAGCTTCGTCTAGCTTCTCGCCTTTTGCAAAAACAAGTACACGAACTTTTTTACCTGTACCATGTGGCAGAACAACTGCTCCACGAACTTGTTGATCAGCGTGACGTGAGTCAACACCTAGCTTAATATGCACTTCAATTGTCTCATCAAATTTAGCTTTTGCTGTCTCCACTGATAGCTTAAGAGCCTCATTTGGATCATATAGTTTTAGTTTTTCTATTTGCTTTGCACTGTCTTGATATTTTTTTCCTGACACTGACATATCCTCCTTATGTGGTTATTGGGGCAGTCCCCTCCCACTTATTCTTATAGTAATTAGTCTTCAACAACAACGCCCATTGAACGTGCTGTTCCTGCAATCATGCTTGATGCAGATTCAATATTTGCCGCATTAAGGTCGGGCATTTTTTGCTCTGCGATTTTTGCGATTTGCTCTTTTGAAATTTTACCTACTTTTGTTTTATTAGGTACGCCTGAACCACTCTCAAGGCCAATTGCTTTTTTAATCAAAACAGCTGCCGGTGGTGTTTTTGTAACAAAAGAGAATGAACGGTCCGCATATACTGTAATTACTACCGGAATTGTCAGACCTACATCGTTTTTTGTGCGCTCGTTAAATTCCTTTGTGAATGCCATGATGTTTACACCATGTTGACCAAGCGCAGGACCAACTGGGGGAGCAGGCGTTGCCTTACCTCCTGGAATTTGCAATTTTATATAACCTGTTACTTTTTGAGCCATTATAATCTCCGTTCCGCCGCCTTTGACGTCAACATAAATTTTTCATTAAGCGTTCTGCGGCTTATATCGCTTATATCCATGTTGCTTTGCCCTTTGGGCATTTAATTTATATACTTACTTGGTTTAGTTTAAGTTCAGCCGGTGTCTCCCTGCCGAACATAGAAACAGTCACTCTAACGCTGTCAGCTTCAATGTTAATCTCCTCAACAATTCCTGTGTACCCTGAAAGTGGTCCTGCGTTAATTTTAACGCTATCTCCAACTTTATATGATACTTCTGTTGAGTGGATTTCAACATCAAGTCTTGCAACTTCTTCTTCCGAAAGTGGAACCGGTTTTGAACTAGGGCCAACAAAACCTGTGACGCCTCTGATATTTCTTACGACATACCAGCTCTCGTCCGTCATAACCATTTTCACAAGCACATAGCCCGGAAACAGTTTGCGTTTTACCTCTTTCTCAACTTGTGTTCCTTTGCTTTCTTTAATCTCAGTCACTGTTTCGAAGGGCACTCTCACATCTAAAATAAGATCATGCAATTTCCTGTTTTCGACCGAGTTTTGGAGGTTGGTCATAACCTTGTTTTCATATCCGGAATAGGTATGCACAACATACCACTTTGCACTTTCTGACATCGAATGTCCTCCTTATAATATGTGCTACGCTAAGCCAATGATGAAATTGAGCGCAAGCGTAAATCCTCCATCAAGAAGAAAAATGAATGTGCCGATGATTGCAATCATAACGCATACAACAATTGTATTGTTGATGATTTGACTTTTTGTCGGCCATGCAACTTTCTTGACTTCGCTCTTTGTCTCTTTGAAAAATTTGCCGAGTCTTTTGAAAAGACCAGGTTTTTTCTGAACTTCTTTTTCCTTTTTGGCAACCGTCTTAGTTTCTTTAACTTCAGGCGTTGCAACTACTTCTGCAACTTCCTCATTGTTATCGTTTGCCGATAAATTGTTATCTGTCACAATATTCCCTCTCTTTCGCTTTTAGCTTTTCATGCAAGCAAAACTATTTCGTTTCCTTATGGGCAGTGTGCTTTTTGCAGAAACGACAGAACTTGTTCATTTCCAAGCGATCGGGAGTATTCTTCTTGTTTTTCATTGTGTTGTAATTTCTTTGTTTACACTCACCACACGCTAGCGTGATTTTAACTCTCATTTTTACCTCCGTATTTAATTGAAGAAAGTCTAATACTTATCTTCTTCCTCACTTATATTTGTCGGTTGTTCTTTTTGTTTTTATTACTATTTTTTTGCACACAAAAAAAAGACCCACAGCGAGGTAATGGTATTTTATCACAAATACCGCTTGCTGTCAAGTCTTTTTTATAATTTCATATGTATTATTTATTTGCGTTTGAAGATGTTGAAAATCGTCTCGAGGCTGTCAAGATCATCATCATTAATTAATGTGTTCTTCTTCTCCTCTTTAGGTTTCAAATCTTTCTCCAAATCCAAGGTATATCTAAACGGCTCATTTCTATTTGATGAATAACTTGGTTTTGGGCTAAAGAGATCTGCCCTTGGCGGGTCAACATCGATTTCATCTGTTTCCGCTATAATCTCTTGTGGCTCAATCATTGGAGTCGGTGCAACCGGTGCCGGCGCCGGAGCAGGCGTTGCAACCGGAGCCGCTACTGCCACAGGCTCTTGCACTTTTTGAACTGGCACTTCTCTTTTAATCTCCATTGAAGGAGCTGTATTCACGCTATTCACATCAGAAGCTGTTATAACTCTGTCAAACCCTGTCGCCACAACAATGATTGACGCCTCATCCTCTGTGCTGTCACTATATGACACGCCGACAATGATATTTGCATCAGCTTGCGCTGTCTCTTGAATTATTGTCATCGCCGCATCAACCTCATTTAGGTCAATACTGTCTTTTGGAGCAAGAACATTAACGAGAACAGCTTTTGCTCCGTTAATTTTAGTCTCGATGAGTGGGCTGTTAATCGCCTCAATTACAGCCTCTTCAAACTTACCACGTCCCTTACCTTTACCAACGCCCATATGCGCATATCCGGCGCCTCTCATGACAGCGCAGATATCAGCAAAGTCAAGATTCATAAAGCCTGGGAATGTGATGAGGTCGGAAATGCTTGATACACCTTGCATAAGCACATCGTCCGCCATCTCAAAAGCGGCGTCCATTGACAGTGGAGTATCGGATAAATCTTTTAGTTTTTCATTCGGTATAACAATAAGACTGTCAACTGAGCCATGTAATTTTGAAATCCCCTCTTCAGCGGACTTCATTCTGCGCTGACCTTCCCATCTAAAAGGTTTTGTAACAACTCCGACAGTTAGAGCGCCCATTTCTCTAGCGATGTCCGCAATAACATATGCGGCACCAGTTCCAGTTCCACCGCCCATTCCAGCAGTGATGAACACCATGTCTGCGCCTTTAAGAGCCGCCGCAACTTCATCACGACTTTCTTCTGCAGCCCTTGTTCCCTTTTCTGGGTTTGCGCCAGCACCTTGCCCTTTTGTCAATTTCTCGCCAATTTGCACTTTCATTGTTGCTTTGCTTGTATCAAGGTCTAGCTTGTCCGTATTTACGGCAATAAACTCAACCGACGCAATTCCTGCCGTGAGCATTCTGTTTACAGCATTGTTCCCCGCGCCACCGACACCGACAACTTTAATATTAACCGGTGCTACCGCATCTTCACCAAATTTAAAACTCATTCGAGAACCTCCTAAAGTTTATATATAAATAACTTAAATTCAACATAAATTCTTATTTTTAAACACGTCTATACTTCATTCTATCATAACCAACTATAAAATTCAATACTAAATTGTAAAAATTATTCGACAACAGGCTCAACATATATTGGGACTTCTTTGAAGTCAAATGCCACTTCCTTTGCCGTTTTAAAACTGACCGACATATAATCAGTCGCATCTATAACACCTCGCTCGCCTTCAAGATGCTGTGTAATGGTCTTATTGACCATATTAAACTTCTCAGATAAATCAATTTGTGTGCCAAGCTCAATCTTAAAACTATCCGTATAATACAGCTCAATTTTTAGCGTATTTAGTATATTTACAACAATATCACCCTCTAAAATATCATTATATTGTATTTCCCTAAAAATGTCAAGGCGAATTTTATTGTCATCTTCTACCAAATATTCAATTTGCTCTCCGATTATAGGCTCTTTTATCAAAGCCGCAACAGTCGGCACATCAAAACCACTGCTGTATGAATCTTTATATCCAAGCACTTTCCCATCAACAGAAACCGCATAAAACATATTGTTATACGCAATATGGTATTCAATTTCCTGTGGTGTAACCTCCAAGACCAGTTTATCGGGGAACACAAATTTTATCTTTGCCTCAGAAAGATAAATATACTCCTCCAAAATTGCTTTCGGTGCTGAGAAATAGGGCACATATGCAAGCCTATCCCCTGCCACAATTCCACTTGCTGCAATAAGCTCATCGGCGTTATATCTTGACTCTCCAACAACTTCAATGCCGGACAGCATGAAGTTTTCTGCCAGAAAGTAGCCAGTCACACCAAGAACTATAAGCACAAACACCATGCCAAAAGCCATGAGCCTGCGTTTTAGCTTTCTTTTCTTCTTCTCTCGTCTTGCAATCAATTCAGCGCTTAATTCTGTCGACTGTTTAGTCGGTTTAGGAGCGGTGCGCTCCCGATATTTTTTGCTTTTTGCCCTAAGCTGTGCATCTCTGTCCCTCTGGCTTTTTACTGCCTCGTGACGCTTGTCCATCTGCGCATTCATATTTCGCATACGCAAATTTGCGTCACGCTTTCGCTGACGCTTAATTTGCTTTCTTGTTAACTTTTTATTTTTTTGCTCCGCCATAGCCTATCCTATCCATATTCGTCCACCAAGCTCAGATATATGCTTGTCAATGCTGTCATATCCTCGCATAATATGTGCAATATCTCCAATTTCCGTCCTGCCCTGTGCTGAGAGCCCGGCAAGCACCATCGCCGCACCTCCACGCAAATCCGTCGAGACGACAGGTGCTCCGTTTAGCTTTTTCACACCTTCTACCACGGCAATTCGACCATCAAGCTTAATCTTCGCACCCATTCTTATTAGCTCCGACACATGCTTAAACCGATTTTGGAAAATCGTTTCAACAAAGACTGAATTCCCCTGTGCAATTGTTGCAAGGGTTAAAAAAATCGCCTGCATATCCGTCGGAAACCCCGGATATGGCATTGTTTGCACATGGCCTTGTGACCGTGGGCGCCCTTGCTGTCTTAATTTAACACTGTTTTTAGATGTCAGTATATTGCATCCGCTCTGCTCGAGCAAATCAATTGCCGCACGCATATGGTCAAGGCGCACATCATTAAGTACAATTTCACCACCGCACATTGCAACTGCGCATAAATATGTAGCGGCGACAATTCTGTCGGGCATAATCCGATATTCAGTGGCACTAAGGCTTTCCACGCCCTCAATTTCAATCATCGAAGAACCTGCGCCGCTTA
Source organism: uncultured Oscillospiraceae bacterium (assembly GCA_964370145.1). Taxonomy (GTDB): domain Bacteria; phylum Bacillota; class Clostridia; order Oscillospirales; family Feifaniaceae; genus CAYJIE01. The sequence continues at coordinate 12,677 of CAYJIE010000047.1, read as the reverse complement.
TCTTAGCCCCCATCTTATTTAAGAAGTTTTGTAAATCAACAATTTCAGGCTCGCATGCCGCGCCATATATCCTCGTCACGCCCTTTGCCAGTGTTGCTAAAAGAATGATGTTCTCAGTTGCTCCAACACTTGGCATTTTTAAGTAAATCGGTTGCCCCTCAAAATTCTCCCATTTACATTTTAAGTTTCCATGCTCGTTTTCAATTTTTACACCGAGCTTTTCAAATGCTGAAAGATGAATGTCAATCGGTCTTGGCCCAATTTCACAACCTCCGGGGAATGATATGCTACCCTCTTTGCAACGTCCAAGAATTGCACCAAGCAAGATGACGGAAGAGCGCATCTCGCGCATAAGACTTTCGGGAACACTGCAATTTGTAATATTCGTGCTGTCCACAAACATTCGCTTGCCGTCACGCTCAACCTTGCAACCGAGCACTTTGAGAATTTCCACCGTACTTCGCACATCGGATATATCAGGTACATTGTCAATTATGGTCGTGCCCTTTGCAAGCAAAGTCCCTGCTAAAATGGGCAATACCGCATTTTTTGCCCCTTGCACAACAAGCTCGCCATTGAGCTCATATCCACCCTCGAGATATATTTTTTTCATAATAACCCCCCTCATACAAATATAGTATGCAGAAGGTAGGTTTTTCGTTATTTCATTATCTCGTCATAAATTTTTGCCGAGGAGTCATAAATCGCAATTTTCTGCGCCGCAACCCCCATTTTCTCAAGCCGTTCTCTATCACTTAAAATATCATTTGCAATCTCATATAACAATTCACCGCTTGAGTCTTGCTGTAAAACAAGCTCCGATGCCCCCACATTCTTAAATGCAAGCGCATTATAATATTGATGATTGTTAGTCACATTCGGCGATGGAATTAATATTGTCGGCTTACCCATGACAGCCGCTTCAGCCATGCTTAAAGCCCCTGCCCTAGTGATAAGCAAGTCCGCCGCACTCATTACAATCTCCATATTATATATGTAGTCAGTGAGCTCTGTCAATGGGAAGTTTTCAAGCAGAACTCCTTTTTCTTTAATCAAATCGGGCATCCACTTCATTCCAAACGCACCAGTCGCATGCGTATGCTTGAATTTACCCTCTTTTGAGCAAATTGAAATGAAGTCCGCCATATTTAAGTTAAATGGCTTACTGCCAAGACTGCCTCCAAAAGAAACGATATATGGCAAGTCCTCTGGTATGCCAAGAATTTCCCTCGACTTTTTCTTCTCGGTAAACAGCATCTTATCCGACACAGGATTTCCGACAAGCACCGTTTTCTTCTTTGGAAAGTACTTTTCACTGTCAGCAAAACTGATAAAAACCTTATCCACATATCTTGCCAAAAACTTTGAAGTGAGCCCTGGGAATGCATTTTGCTCATGAATCGCTGTCTTAATCCCCATTCTAGCCGCCTGATACACGATAGGTGCGCTGACATATCCACCCGTGCCGATAACATAGTCCGGTTTCTCCTGCTTTAAGATTTTTTTACATTGGCGAAGAGCTTGAAAAAATTTATAAGCATTTTTAATGTTTTTAAGGCTAAGACTTCTTCTTAGCCCTGCCGTCTCAATGATATGCAATTTGTATCCGGCGCGTGGCACAAGGTCACTTTCAAGCCCTTTTGAAGTCCCCACAAATGATATTTGTGCATCGGGTTTTCTCGCCTTGATATAATCCGCTATGCTAAGTGCCGGCGTGACATGTCCGCCCGTTCCACCGCCACTCATTAAAATTTTCATTATAACTCCCCCCAAGCATGCTAGACTTTATAATCGACTGCGACGTGAAATCGATAGCACAATTCCCATCTCAAATAATATCATGAGCATGGAAGTCCCGCCATATGAGAAAAATGGCAGTGAAATTCCAGTGTTCGGTATAGTATTTGTCACCACGCCGATGTTTAATATTGTTTGAATTGCAACTTGGCTCATAATTCCGACTACAACCAGCGAAGAAAATCTATCCCTTGCCTTAAATGCAATTACAAATCCGCGCCATATGAGCAAGGAGAACATCAAAATAACTACAATCGCTCCTACAAATCCGAGCTCCTCGCACCAAATGGCAAAGATGAAGTCATTTTGCGGCTCAGGTATATACATATATTTTTGTCTACTCTGTCCAATGCCAAGTCCAAAAATACCACCTGAGCCGATAGCATATAAACTCTGTATTGTCTGAAAACCACTTCCAAGTGGGTCCACAAATGGGTCAAGCCAAATCTCAATTCGCCTAAATGCATAATCAGACATCGCTATAATTCCCGCAACACCTGCAACGCCTGCTGCACCAAAACCGATAACATAACCAAGGTTAATTCCACCGACAAACATTACGGCAAAACCAATTGCAAAAATGAGAACTGTCGCTGAAACGTGGTTTTCAAGAGCGACAAGCCCTGAGAATAATAGAAGTAGTGCCCCACAGGGTAAGAGTCCGCCTTTAAATGTGTGCATGACTTTTTGCTGTCTTGTACATAGCGCCGCCATACATAGTGTTATTGAGAGCTTTGCAACTTCTGATGGTTGAAATCCAAAAAGCCATCTTTGAGCCTCACCCCTCGCCGAGCCGATTACAAGCACAAGCACGAGTGTGACCATTGAAAAAATAAAAGCAGGTATCACTGAAAATTCAAGTAATTTCTTCGTTAAAAGCATGGAGGTGGCGAGCATTGCCACAACTCCAAGTGCCACCCACAGCATTTGCTGTTGTATATAATAATAACTATCGCCAAATCTAAAATAGGCATTTGCACTGCTAGCGGAAAACTGCATTACAAGTCCTGAGGAAACAAGAAGCATGACAAAAATAAAGAACGGCAAATCTATACCGCTATCCTTTATCTTCCCTCTTATATCTCTCCTAAATTCAGGTGCATCAAGTCCCTTTTGCAAAGTTTTTCCTCCTAATTGAATGTGTTAATCACCATTACATATGACAGCGCTGACGCCACAACAGAAATTGCACTGAACACTTTGACAATTTTCTTCTCGTCCCAACCTATCATTTCAAAATGATGGTGTAGGGGTGCCATTTTGAAAAAGCGCTTTCCTTTTGTCAGCTTAAAATATCCCACTTGAATTATATCTGAAACCGCCTCAACTACATATATTATTCCACATATTACTAAAATTAATGGCATATCCAATAAAAATGCCATCGAAACTACATACCCACCGAGGAAAAAAGAGCCCGTGTCGCCCATGAATACCTTAGCGGGATATTTGTTATAGATGAAAAATCCGACAAGGGCACCAAGCAATGTTGCCGCATATATTGCAAGTCCATTGAACGATAGAAACAGTGCTGCTGCCATAAAGAAAATTGCAACAGGCATTGATACCGATGTGACTAAAGCGTCCACGCCGTCTGTCAAGTTTACACTGTTGACAGTGCCAATGATAATAAAAATCACTGCTATATAATACAGGAGTCCAAGCTCTATAACTACACCAAAATACGGCACTATAAAGCTTGTGCTCACATTCGAAACCATATCAACCGAAAATAGATATGTCGCGCAGGCAATCAGTTGTAATACAATTTTTTGTTTTGATTTAAGCCCGAGATTTCTTTTTTTAACGACCTTTATGTAGTCGTCTATGAACCCTATAAATCCAAATGAGAGCGCCATTAGATATGAGATGAGCAAAAGTTCATCGCCATAGTTTATATAAGCAAACATTACAGGCAAAAATGTCCCGCCAATCATCGCAATTCCACCCATCGTGGGAGTCCCTTTTTTCCCACTGTGCCAAGTCGGGCCATCTTCTCTAATCGACTGCCCGAATTTTAGCCTTTTTAACATGGGTATTAGTAGCGGTGTGAGCACTCCCGTCCCCAAAAGTGCCGCAAACATCGCAAGCGGTACAAGCATATATATGCTGTAATTATTCCCCATTTCCATCTCCTTAAGTGAACTACTTTCCAAGAATTTCTCTAACGATGCAACGCTCGTCAAAGTCTATTTTACCACAAGCAAGCACTTGATATGTCTCATGCCCCTTACCTGCGATAAGCACAATGTCGTCCTTTTTTGCTTTTTTCAACGCAAATTCTATCGCCTCTTTACGATTTAATATTATTTTATGCGACTTTTTCGTCTTCTTTACACCCTCATACGCATCATCTACGATTCTTTGAGGGTCTTCAGTCCTTGGATTGTCCGAGGTCAAAATGAAGTAGTCGGAAAAGCTTTCTGCAGCCTTAGCCATGAGTGGACGTTTTGTCCTGTCACGGTCTCCGCCACAGCCAAACACAGTGATAATATTCCCCTTGGCAAATGTCTTTAGTGTTTCACCGATTTTAACAAGGCTATCCGGTGTATGTGCATAGTCGATAACCACGGTATAATCTGTGTCAACTTGCACAATTTCCATTCTCCCCTTTACACCCTTAGCACTCTTGATTGCGGTTGCAACATCGGGCAACTCAAATCCCAACGCCAAGCATGCTGTAATTACACCTAGTGAATTATATACACTGAACATTCCTGGAATTCCAAAGCTCACTCTGGAAATGGTACCGATTATCAGTGCTTGATATTCCACACCGTTTCCGTTTAACTTCACATTTTTTGCCACAACATCAGCTTCATCTTTTAACGCCGAGTATGTCATATTCTTTCCTGTCGATATTTTTGTGATGCTCTCTGTCGCCGCATCGTCATAGTTTAATATGCAGTGTTTACTCTGTGTGAAGAGTTTCGCCTTAACAGCAAGATATTCCTCCATCGTTCCATGATAATCTAAATGGTCTTGCGATAGATTTGTAAAAATTGAGCATTCAAACTCAATCCCTGCGCATCTGTGCTGATCAAGTGCATGGCTACTCACTTCCATGACACAGTATTTGCAATCAGATTTAACCATTTCCCTGAACAGCCCGTGCAACTCCATCGCATCGGGTGTTGTTTGTGTCGCCTCAATGACGCGCTCACCGACAATATTTTGAATGGTGCCGATAAGTCCGACTTTATTGCCAAGACTCTCAAGCACATCTTTCATTATATAAGTCGTGCTCGTCTTACCATTAGTACCTGTTACGCCGATTATCTTCAAATCCTTGCTTGGATTTTGATAGTAGTTTGACGCAATAATAGAGTATGCATATCTGGCATCTTTGACTTTTATATAATTTTCCACGCCACAATCATGCTCGCAAAGCACGACAAACGCACCGTTTTCCACTGCAGACTTTGCATATTCATGCCCATCAGCCTTAACACCTTTTATAGCGACGAACAGCGATTTGTCAACCGCCTTTTTTGAATTTGATGTTACATACACAATATCAGCATTTAAGTCTGCTGTGCAATCAATAATGTCCACTCCGCAAAGTAAATCCTTAAGTAGCATATCCCTACCCTCCATTTATATATTATCCGCTAATCATTATCCATATATTTTACTAATCGTCAATGCCTGCCCAGTCTGAATATGTATCAAAGATTACTTCGACGACGATAACCGAGCCCTCCGCAAGCAAAGTGCCGGCAGTCGGAGACTGTGTGGTTACCTCTCTTGAATAGTCACTGTCATCACCCTCTATTCTAACATTGAAACCTGCATTTTCAAGAATTGAAATCGCATTGCTAAGACTCTCACCTTCGACAGACGGAACATTGACCATATTCTCCCCTGCACCCTCTGTATAGAGAATTACTTTTCCATCTTTACCGAGCGTTTGTTGCGGATGTGGGACTTGCTCAATTACAATTGCGCCCTCACCCATTACTACAGGGTTAAATGAGTTTTCTTGAATAATCTTTCTCGCATCTTCCACAGTCAAGTCGATTACAGATGGTACCGGTTTTTCCATTTGTGCAAGTTGCTCCTCTGTATACTGCGGCGCAATACCTATATAGGGAAGTATATCCTCAAACATGTCACCTATTACAGGTGCCGCCATTACACCACCGGAAATATACACGCCCTCGACATCGGGCTCATCAAGCATTAGTAAAAGTGCAATCTCGGGATCCTCTGCAGGAGCAAAGCCCACAAATGAAACTGAAAATTTATCAACTTCGCCTTCTTCGTTCTTCTCATCAATTTTCTCTGAAGTCGCAGTCTTTCCACCAATTGTATATCCCATCAAATACGCATTTTTACCCGTACCCTCAGAGACAACCGTCTCAAGCATATATGACATTTGCTCTGAAACCTCTTCTGAAATTACCTGTCTTTTTACCTCAGTTTCAAAAACAGATATAATAGTTCCGTCATCGTCAACAACCTTATCAGCAACCCTTGGTGTCACCAGATATCCACCGTTTACAAGCGATGAAAATCCTGTCAATAATGAAATCGGAGTCACCTTAAATGTTTGCCCAAACGAAGATACAGCAAGTTCCACAGGCCCGTTTACAATCGTTCTCTCCTGATGAAAAATACCAACTGCTTCTCCATATAAATCTATGCCTGTTTTTTCCAAAAAGCCAAACGCTTTTACATAGTCATAAAAAGTTTGACCACCAATACTGTCCGCAATATTCATCATATATGGATTGCATGAGTTTTGTAGTGCTCCCTCTAAATCTAGCGCTCCATGTCCTTCGCCTTTCCAACAGTTTATTCTGATTCCTGCCACTACACGATAACCTGGGCAATATAACGTCTTTGAAGGGTCAATTGCATTTTCTTCAAGCGACATAGCAGCTGTGAATGCCTTAAATGTCGAGCCCGGCTCATAAGTATCAGCAATCGCCTTATTCCTCCACAGTTCTTGCCAATATGCAAGCTGAGCATCTGTTTTTTCAGAACCTGACAAGCTGTCAATATAAATAGACATCTCTTCGTCAAGAATATCCCTTGGGCTGTTTAAGTCGTAGTCGGGATATACCGCAAGACCAAGTATATCACCTGTGTTTACATCCATTGCAATGACCGTCGCCCTGTCTTGAACATTGTATTTTATAGCTGCCGCCTCAAGATGTTTCTCCAAGAAATGTTGAATAACCTCATCTAAAGTTAGCACTAAATTGTATCCGTCTTGCGCATCAATATACTGCTCATATCTAAATGGCATATCCATGCTAAGTGCATTTTTAGCACTCACGATACGCCCTGGTGTTCCGATTAATATATCATCATAATAAGCCTCTACACCCTCAATTCCTACGCCGTCAACATTGGTAAAACCAATGATATGCGATGCGAAGTCACCGTATGGATAATAGCGCTTGGAATCGGCATCAATATTGATGCCCGAAACATCATATTCACTGATAAACTGCCTTACTTCGTCCGCAACATCCTTCTCGACTTGCCTCTTTACCAACTGATAATATGTATTGGTGTTCGCCTTTTCAATAATGCTGTCATAGGACACATCTAAAATCGTTGAAAGTTCTCGTGCCACTAAGTCAATTTGATCGCTATCAAGGGATTTGGGTGCAATTGAGATCACTTCAGTCGTCGCACTCAATGCAAGTGTTTTCATATTTCTATCGTATATAGTTCCCCTGTTTGGTGCAATCGTTGTATCTCGCATTTGCTGGTTAATTGCTTTTGCTTGATAAAACTCATGGTCTTGAATTTGAATTATATACAATCTCACACCAAGAGTTGTAAAGCCAATTCCAATGAAACAAAAAAGCACAAACGCCATTCTCTGCATCATCTTCTTTGACATCGAATCACTGTTGGGATTTCTGCCTTTTTTCATATAATACATTCCGTTCCGTCAGCCATGCCGACAAATAAAAAACTTACAAAGCATATCTTACTATAAGTCATGCACATATTTTGTCTAATTCTGCTAAGTGGTCGAAAAACCAATTCATGGAGGTGAATTGGTTTTTCGAATTTATAGGAGGAAAATGAAGATTTGTATTCTTATAGTCATCCCTATTTATTAATACGCGAATTCTAAAAAGTTTAGAACACTGTTTTTTACTGAATTTATAGCCTTTAGCACAAAGTTTTCTGTGCTCGCTGTGACAACACCCACATCGGAGTCGGCAAGCGCGATATAATTTATTTGTTTCTCATCAACTTTTTGCATATAGAGATTATTAATTGCTCTGTCTTCAACCTCATCAATGTTAATCATCATGTCAAATTGTGCTTGCAGCCTTTTTTGCTCTGATAACAGTTCTTCGTTTTGCTCTTTAAGATTTGTCGCTTTAACAGTCAATTCGTTTAGCTGGGTTGTGCTTAGCACAATTCCGCTGAGTAGTCCAAAGATAAACACGCAGCCCGCAAACATCTTCAATATACTTTGTAATTTGTGTGTTCTCTTCTTTTCATTTGCAAGATGAATTACTCTTATATCATCTGTATCTTTTCTTCTTTTCGTCTCGAAGTATTCAAGGTCATAGGCAACAGATGCCAGTGCTTGCACATTATTAAGCCCATATTTATTAGCTTCTTTCATCTGTCCTCCTCTTGTTGCAAAATACCTCGTCAAGCCTCACAAACGCCATATGGAGCTTGACGAAATATTTTATTTCGTCAGAATTTTTTCAAATATCCTTAGTTTTGCACTCCTACTGCGTGGATTTACCGAAAGTTCTTCCTCACTCGGCAAAATCGGTTTCTTTGTAATTATCTTACCCTTAGGTTTGTTATTACATACACAAATAGGAAAATCCGGTGGACATTTGCAGCCCTGCGCAAGAGCTACAAATGTCGTTTTAACAATTCTATCCTCAAGAGAATGAAAAGTAATGATTGCCAGACGACCCCCAACAGATAGCCTCTTAAAAGCCTCAAGTATGCTGTTTTCAATGATTGCTAGTTCACTGTTAACCTCAATACGAATGGCTTGAAATGTACGTCTTGCAGGATGTTGCGCCTCTCCCCTCGCACTTTGCTTTGGGATTGCCGCTAGAACAATATCAGCAAGTTCTGTCGTAGTATCAATCATTTTCTCGCCGCGCTTTCTGACAATTGCGCCTGCGATCCTGCGAGAAAAACGCTCCTCGCCGTATTTGAAAATTATGTTAGCCAAATCCTCTTCGCTATAAGTATTCACCACATCGTAAGCAGATATCCCTCCCGTGCGATCCATTCGCATGTCGAGTGGGGCTTTCTTACTGTATGAAAACCCGCGCTGTGAGTCATCGAGCTGGAACGAAGACACACCCAGATCAAGTAGCATACCATCAAAGGCATTAACGCCACGATCATCAAGTATTTCTCCGATATTTGCAAAGTCATTTTTGACAAATGTGATTTTGTCAAGGTATTTTGCCAGTCTCTCTTTTGCTCTCTCATGGGCATAGTCATCTTTGTCTATGCATATGAGTCTACCCATATCAAGCCGTTTTGCTATTTCTAAACTATGTCCGCCGCCGCCGAGCGTTCCGTCGACATACAGACCATCGTGCTTAATGTTAAGACCATCTACCGATTCATTTAATAAAACTGTAATATGTTCCATAAGCACCCTTCCATAAAAGAAATCCATGAGTTCTGATTAAAAACCAATTACCCGTATTACATCAACCACATCTCGGCTTATATACATATGTATCTAAGGCGAGGCGCAAGTTAGCAATCCCAAGTGTCAAAAGCCAAATCAATAACCGATAAATCCCTTTCGTTCTATAATATTCGCATGGGTTTCCCACAGGCGAAACTATATACATAATACTACTGTGTGGTCATTTAAGCAGCACTTTTACCAGTATCACTTAAAAACCGATTTTCTCCATCGCCGATATGATATCCATATCAGAAGCAGATTCTTCATAGTTCTCCCAATTTTCAGCGTCCCAGATTTCCATTCTGTTCTCAACTCCAATTAAGATAACATCTTTTTTGAGCGCCGCCGCTTGCCTTAGACTTTGCGAAAGCACCACGCGCCCTTGAGCATCCGGTGTCATTTCCTCCGCATTTGCGAAGAAAAAGCGTTGCATTTTTCGTCCCTCAACCATTGGAGCTTCTTTAATCTTTGCTACAAGCTTGTCCCACTCACTTACAGGATATGCGAAAAGGCATCCGTCAAGTCCCTTTGTAATTACAAAGCTCTCACCTAAGTCACTGCGAAAACGCCCGGGAACAATCAGTCTGCCTTTTGCGTCCAAGCTGTGACGAGATTGTCCAATTAGCATTTTCACACCTCCTTTTGGATTTACTCCACTTTGTGGGAATTCACTCCACTTTTCACCACCAGATGTATCTATTTTACCACAAATATAGAAAAATGCAATAGTAAATTTTTCGTCGAACAGGCGTTTCTTTTACGTTTTACCTTAGAGCCATGCGGCTTTCAGGCTTTTTAATCGATATTTATCGATTTTGTGTACTTTTTACAAAATTTTTTTAGTTTTTTTATGATATTTGTATATTTATATATATCAAACTCACTTTTGTTGAAAATTAACACTTGCTTTTTTTATTTGTTCCTATTATTATTGATTTCGTAATATATATATGGTATAATTAAGCGATTATAATATAGTAGGAGGGTTTCCTTTGGCGACAAAACTTGATTTTTCACTGACGGACTCGTTTTTTCTTGTCCCCAGTTCAGTCGTGAATAAATATATAAACATAGCAACTCATTTAGAGCTTAGAGTATTGCTGTATCTACTTAATAACCCACTTAAAACCGATGTTGTGGATGCTAGCGAAGCCCTTGCCTTAAGTGAGGGAGAGATTTATTCTGCACTTGAAGAGTGGATTAAACGCGGTGTCCTTCAAGCAAAAGAGGAGACCATTGCTCTTACCGTCCCAAAAGCAGAGTTAGTTTTAAGCAATCCAATCAAAAAGGCGAGCCGCCCTTCATATTCATTCGCTCAAATTGACAAGGCACTTGACGAAAACCAGACCTTGCGATCAGTCCTTCAGTCTGCACAGACCATATTAGGTCGCTCTTTTAGCCAAACAGAATACGAAATTCTCTATTCCATCAACGACTTCTATGGTATAAGCCCTGAAGCGATGATGCTTTTGTTTTCACATTGTGCTAAAATCGGTAAAACGAGCGCAAAGACAATTGAGAGCCTTGCCATTCTCTGGCATAAGAACTCAATTACAAAAGCCGAAGATGCGGAGCGTTTTATTGAGGATTTTAATAAAAAAAGCAGTGCCCAGCACAGCGTGAAGAAAATTTTCGGAATTTCCGATAGAAAACTTACCCCTAAAGAGCAGGGGTATATTAAGCGCTGGACTTTGGATTTTGATTTTAGCGAGGATTTGATTGAGTTTGCATATAATAAATGTGTGGACAGCATTGGTAAATTCACATTTTCCTATATAGATAAAATCATGGAGAGTTATTATCTGGCAGGTGTCACTACATGTGAAGCGGCACAGGCACTCCCTGCGCCTAGCACAAAAAAGACTAAGAGCAAAAAAGAACCTGAGCGTGAAGCAAGTTTTGATCTTGACAGCTTTTCCGACTGGGCTTTTAAGAGTGCCTATGGCGACTTGGTCAAAAAGGAGGAAAACTAATGAGATATCCAACAGATATAAGAGATGCTTGTGATAGGATAATGCTCAATCGCCGCCTCACTTCTGAGAGAAGATTAGAGGAATTTGTTCAAAATGCATATGGATTGGACGGAGGCGAGGAGCTAAAAAAAATCAGGCTTGAGTTTTCCGGCATCACAATGGCAGCCTTTAACGGTGTCACACAAGGCGATGACAATATAAGCATTGAAGCTCTCACAAAAGAGCATCGCACAAAGTTAAATAAACAACTGGATAAAATGGGGCTACCTCTCGACCTATTTGAGCGAAAGCACCACTGCACCATGTGCCGTGACACCGGTTATCATTTGGATAGGCTGTGTTCATGCTATGAAAATGAGCTAAAAAGGCTTAGCTTTGAAAAATTGCCACTTGCGTCAAAAGATATGTCTTTTGACAATTTTGATTTGTCGTTTTACTCCGATATTGTAGGAAAAAACGGCATCAGCCCTCGCATGATGATGAAGCGCAATTTTGATATTTGCAAAAATTTTGCAGATGATTTTAACGAGGATACAAAGAGCCTCTTGCTCTTTGGCGCGACGGGGCTTGGCAAAACTCATCTTTCAATTTCAATTGCAAGAGAGCTTGTCAAAAAAGGGAAATATGTGATGTGTGACATGGCAGCGTCAATTTTCAAAAATGTTGAGGACATGAAATTCGGACGCATCCCCGACATTGACCCTGCGATATATACCAGCTGCGATTTACTCGTCATTGATGACCTTGGCAGTGAATTTACCACAAATTTTATCAGCTCTGCGCTTTTTACAATTATAAATACAAGACAACTTGCAAATCTCTCGACCATCGTTTCCACAAACTACTCACTTGATGAATTAAAAAACGCCTATGGTGAAAAAATCGCATCAAGATTAATTGGTGAGTTCAGTCCGCTTTCTTTTGTTGGTCAAGATATCAGAATGGCTAAGCGTTTTGGAGGAAAGGCATAATGGAAGAATCGAAATCAAAGATTTTACTAGCACTCTTTTTGTCAACATTTAAGATAGGGGCTTTCACTTTTGGCGGAGGTTATGCGATGATGCCACTGCTCGAGGAGGAATTTGTCGATAAGAAAGGTTGGCTATCCGACCACGAAATTGTTGATATCTTCGCAGTCGTACAATCGGCACCGGGCGCTTTGGCGATAAACTCATCAATTTATCTTGGATATAAGGTGGCGGGAATTCTCGGTGCCATCGTATCAGTTCTCGGCATCGTTCTCCCCTCTT
>CAYJIE010000046.1:0-18407 GCA_964370145.1 uncultured Oscillospiraceae bacterium | reverse complement strand
TATTTAAAACTATACTATATTGCTATTTTAAAAGATTTAAACAGCGCGTAGAAAAATTTTTCACAAATGAAGTATGCGAATCCAAAACAACAATTTAGACAGAACTCTTATTAATATAATCACATAAATCAATTTTTTGTTGTATTTTTACAAAAAATAATTGGGAATGTGAATGATATGTAGCGCTTTTTACAAATCGTTAATATTTTATCAATATATATGTGATAAAGTAGTTTTGTAAGATCCATATGTTATTATTTTAAGGAGAGTATTATGAGGAAAAAGAGGGTTTTGGCATTAATAACGGTACTTGTTTTAATGTTATCGACAATGGCGGGTGCGGCGAGTTACACTGTTGCACAAGGCGACGTGCTTTGGCGTATTGCTCAAGCATATGGTTTCACTTGGGAAGAAGTTGCACAGGCAAATAATCTTGCAAATCCAAATGAACTGTATGTTGGGCAGGTTTTAACAATGCCAACTGATACGAATACTTCTGCGACAGTGGATGATGAGCCAGCAGGCGACATGGTTGCAGGAACGTATACCGAAAATGTGACTGGTTTCTCTGCAATGGTTGTTGAAGTTACTCTCAGCGACAGTGAAATCCTTGCAGTAGAAGTTGTTTCGCACAACGAAACAGCAGGTATATCTGACGCTGCTCTTGCGAGAATTCCAACAAGGATTGTTGAAGAACAAAACCTTGAAGTGGCGGCGGTAGCAGGTGCAACACTTAGCTCAAATGCAATCATAATGGCTGCGAAAAATGCAGTTATGAAAGCAGGCGGTGATTCTGCTGATTTTGTTGCGGTAGAAGTAGAGACGATACCGGATGAAATTCAAGTTCCTGACATGGGCGAAGACTATGTTTGGGATAAAGAATATGATGTGCTTGTAATCGGTGCTGGCGGCGCAGGACTCACAGCGGCAATTCAAGCTTCAGACAGCGGTGCAGATACCGTTGGAATTCTTGAGAAGACTTCTGTTATCGGAGGCACAACATTTATTTCTCAAGGTATGATTGGCGGATATGAAACGAGATTGACTGAGGCTGGAGGGCATACACAAACAGCTGATGAGATGTATGACCTTTTGATGTCAAATGCAAGTTACAAGCTTGATCCTGTCCTTGCTAGAATTACAACAGACAGATCAGGTGAGAGTATTGAGTGGCTAATAGACACAGTTGAAATGCCATTTAATGACACTGTTCTTGTTGGTTATGGACCATATGCAATGATGCATGTCGTCACAGGTGGTGGCCCTGCAATGCGTGAGCCATATCAAAGAGCGCTTGATGCTCGTGGCATTGAAGTAATGCTTGAAACACCAGGAGAAATGCTGCTTAGAGGCGCTGACGGCGAACTCGCAGGGGTTATGGCGACCGATGCTGATGGAAATAATATTTACATAAAAGCAGGCGCTGTTGTAATTGCGACAGGTGGATATGCAGGAAGCAAAGATCTTCCGGGCAACTTCTGGCCACTGTTCGAGCCGATGTACCCAATTGGACATCCAGCAACAACAGGTGATGGCATCCTTATGGCATCAGATTTTGGCGCAAGCCTATCTAGCATGAACAATCTTATGGCGGTGCTTAAAGATTATTTCATACTAAAAGATCACAACGGAACATCTGCAACTGCTGCAGTTGGTCGTTTTCTAAATTCTGGCGGTGCGATTTTGGTGGGCAAAGATGGAACACGTTTCATCAATGAGCGTAACGCAGGGTTTATGAGCCAAGATCAAAATGACCCAATCCTAGCTCAAATGATGAAAGACGAAACTCCATATGTATGGGCTATTCAAGATCAAAAAGGCATTGACGACCTTGAGCTAAAGAGGGGCCTTGACCTTGAGTATACAAGCGCAGATACAATTGCAGAGCTTGCAGAGCTTATGGGCGTTAATGAGGAAAATCTTGTGGCGACAGTGGAGCAGTGGAATGAGATGGTTGCCGCTGGAGTTGACACAGAATTAGGCCGCGAAACTGATCTAATCTCATTGGAAACAGGACCATATTATGCAATGGCGGTTGCGCCAGCACATATCATCACTTACGGTGGTATCACAAGAGATGAAAATGCGCAAGTCCTAAGAGCGGACGGCTCTCCTATTGATGGATTATATACAGCAGGCGAAGCTTCAAGCAATAGTGCTTACATGGGCTTTACGATTTCTAATGCAATAACTTGGGGAAGAATTGCAGGCGAATCCGCAGCTGAAGATGCGATGAGTAAATAAATTTATCAGAGAATAAACGACTAATAAAATAATTTAGCTATCCATAATTTGTGCCTTGCTCAAATTATGGATAGCTTTTTTGTGGTATAAAAATGAGTGTTGGATTGTATCTCATTAAGTACATCGTCACATCATCATCTGACATTCTCTTTATTATTTTCATGCCGCATTTTTCGTATTTCTCCGCCATTATTCTTGCATCTGTATCGAGCAAACAGGGGATTTTTTTCTCATCTGTTAAAGCAAAAGGCGCTGATAAGAGTGTTCGCATATGCCCATGCCCTTGAAATGCCTTTGGCACAACAAGCATAAATATAGCTACATAGTCGAGCTCATTCTTATAGGTTCCCTCATATTATTGTAATCAAGAAAGAAAAGGAACTGCGTTAATAAGTCAATAAAGTTATTGGTCAATTTGACCAATGGTGCGCACTTATTTTCTATTTTATTTAAAAATTTTGCATTTAGCAAATAAAATGGTATTAGACATAATTTAATATTTAAATTAAAATAATAAATATTCCTTTGTTATACAATATTATATGATATTCAGCAGAATGGAGAAGTTTTATGAAAAAAATTGCACTTCCGTATCATGACAGCCATTTGGAATTTTTGATTGATGAAAAGAACTTAAAAGCAGTTTTAACGGCGAAACTCCACGAATTTAATCCAAATATGAGTGAAGAAAATATTGTAAGGGAGTCACTTTGCTCTCCGATTGGTACACAAAGGCTCTCTGAGTTATCGGTGGGGAAAAATAAAATTGTGCTTATTACCAGCGACCATACTAGAGCTGTCCCCAGTAAAATAACTTTGCCAATCTTGCTCGAAGAAATAAGAGCGGGAAACCCAGATGCTGACATAACAATTTTGATTGCAACAGGATTGCACAGGGCAACTACTGATAAGGAGCAACGCAAGATGTTCGGTGCGAATATTGTGGATAACGAGAAAATTGTTGTAAGTAATGCGTTTGAGCCCGACGATTTTGTCAATGTCTGCACTTTGCCGTCCGGTGCTGGTTTTAATGTGCATAAGTTGGTTGTTGAATGTGATTTGTTAATCGCTGAAGGATTTATAGAGCCTCACTTTTTTGCAGGCTTTTCTGGCGGACGCAAGAGTGTGTTGCCAGGGGTTTGTTCTGAGGAAACTGTCAATGAAAATCACAGCTATAAAGCTATTGCAAATCCATATTCTAAGACAGGTGTGCTAAATAAGAATCCAATTCACGAAGATATGATTTATGCATCTCGGAAAGTGAATTTAGCATTTATCTTTAATGTTGCTCTTGATGCAAATAAAAAGATTATAGCAGCATGGAGTGGAGATATGGAAAAAGCCCATGACGCAGGGGTTGAATTCATTAAAGAGTGGTCACAGTGCGAATGTGTAAAGGGTGACATTGTTATTACAAGCAATGGTGGGTACCCACTTGACCAGAATTTATATCAAAGCCCAAAAGCAGTGGCAACTGCCGAGGTTTGCTGTGAAAAAGATGCAGTTATAATTATGTGCTGTGCATGTGCGGATGGTATGGGCGGCGAAAACTTTGAAAAAATTATCACCATGGGCAGCCCGTTAGAAATCGAAGAATTCTTATCAAAGATACCCCCAAAAGAAACTATCTCCGAACAGTGGTGCCCTCAAGTTTATTCACGAATATTACAAAAGCACAAGGTTATTCTGGTCAGCACTTATCTAAATGAAGATGTGGTTAATAAGGCAAATATGCTTTTGGCAACAACCCCTGAACAGGCACTTGAAATGGCTTATAATATTAAAGGTAAAGATGCTAAAATAGTAGTAATACCCGATGGGGTCAGTGTTTTAGCAATAGGAGGAGAATAGTGATGAGTCTGAAATTAGCACTAAAAGTTAACGACAAAGATAATGTTGCAACTATATTTGCAACGGGGGTAGAGGATAATAATAAAATTGAAATAAGAGATAAAAAAGGTAATTCACTCGATGTAAATGTTATCGGGGATGTGCCATATGGGCATAAAATTGCTGTCACTGATATTAAGACTGGTGATTCGATTATAAAATACGGTCAACAAATAGGAGTGGCTTCAAAAGACATAAAGTTTGGTGAATATGTTCATGTTCACAATTTAGACAGTATGCGTGGTCGAGGTGACTTAGATAATAAATAATAAAATTTGCTAATAGACAGCGGAACGGAGAGAAATTTATGGAATTTATGGGATATGTCAGACCTGATGGCAAAGTTGGTTCACGCAACTATGTCGCTGTAATACCGACGGTGGTATGTGCAAATGATGTTGTAACAGCTGTATGTAATAGAGTAAATGGCACTATTTCTTTTCTACACCATCAAGGTTGTTGCCAACTTCCCCCTGACTTAGAGCGAGTTACCGATACATTAATATCGTTGGGGCATTCGCCTAATGTCGGTGCAATCTTAATAGTCAGCTTGGGCTGCGAGGGAACAGACAGCAAGAGAATGTATGAGGAATTAAGTAAAACGGGTAAGCCGGTGGAGATGATTGGTATCCAAGAGCTTGGAGGTGTCTCAGCCGCAATACATAAGGCGAGTGACCTTGCCAGTGAATTGGTGCAAAAAATATCGGGAATGCAGCGCACAGCTTCTAACATTTCAAATGTTGTGATGTCAATTAAATGTGGAGCCTCAGATGCAACTAGCGGAATGGCTTCAAACTGCGTTATCGGATATGTTGCGGATAAACTTGTCGATTTGGGCGCAACGGTTATATTCGGAGAAACAACTGAGTTTATCGGCGGAGAGCATCTTCTTGCAGAGCGCGCGGTTAGTGATGCGGTTTCACAGAAAATATACGACATAGTTGATGAAATGGAAACAAGAGCTAAAAGCATAGGCTGTGATATGCGCAAAGGGCAGCCAACCCCAGGAAATATTGAGGGGGGGCTGTCAAGTATTGAAGAAAAAACGCTTGGAGCTATTGTTAAAAGCGGCACACGGACTATTCAAGGTGTGCTTGATTACCCTCAGAGAGTCACAGGTGAAAAAGGACTTTGGATTAAAGATACGCCAGGCAGAGAGCCAGAAATATTGACGGGAATGGCGGCGACAGGTGCACAATTTATGTTGTTTTCAACCGGCAGAGGTGCCCCTCAAGGATTTCCATCAATGCCTGTAATAAAAATTTGTGGAAATCCCAATACTTTTGAACATATGAAAAATGATATGGATATTAATGCAGGGCTTATCATCAACGGTGAAAAAACAATTGACGAAGTTGGAGAAGAAGTGTTTGAAAAAATACTTAGAGTGCTTAACGGAGAAATGACTAAAAATGAAGCCATCGGATATGTTACAGCTATAGATATTCACTGTTTGGGTCCGGTTATTTAACGAAAAATGACTGTCGCTTGGAGTTTACCCCAAGCGACAGTCATTTTTTGCGATATTAATAAGATTGCTATTAAACTATTCGGATATTTGTTTCGCCTCGCCGTTTTGTGAAAGTTGTATATGCTTTAGCAGTGATTTCCACTGCGTCAGCACTCCTTAATGCGTCAACGAGCCTTATTATATATTCTTCTTTGCATAATCTTCTGCATCTTGAATAAGCAAAGACCTAAATTCCTTTTTATTTTGCAACATTTCTACTTCATTATTCCAAATTAAATATATATGCCTGATAAATGGCTGTGGCAAAACCACATCAAGAATAACCACTTGTTCAAAGCTTGCCCCGCATTTTTCTGAAACAATGGAAATTCCTTCTCCTGCTGAAACATGTCCGAAAACGCCATAGTCATTATATCCCTCAATCACTATGTTTGGTTCAAAACCAGCTCTGTGACAGGCCTTTTTCAAAGGCGCATTCAGCCCATTTGGTGTATTGAGATACACCACAAATTTCTCGTCAATCAACTCTTTTAGCTCGATATTTTGTCTATCTACTAACTTGTGATTTTTACCAGATATGAAAACCAATTTTTCTGTACGAACCGGAAATCTCTCCAATGACTTAGGTGCAGTTTCTAGTTCAAAATCACTGCAAATTCCAAAGTCAAACTTATCATGTGCAACTTCCTCAATAATTTGTGACGTTCCCTTATATTCAAGATGGAATTTCGTATTGAATGCATTCTTTTTATGTCGCAATATGAGTTCAGGTAAATAGTTAGCATACATGGAGTGCATGGCTGCTATCCTAATTGTTTGCCTGTCGCATTCTGACAATTTTCTTGTTTCTTCAATTCCATTATCAATTCCTGAAATATTTTCAATAATTTGATTATATAAAAACTCACCTGCAGCTGTCAATGTGACATTTCTACCTACTTTATCAAACAACCTTACTCCTAGGTCGAACTCAAGTTGTGAAATTGATCTGGACAATGCTGGTTGTGAAATATAGAGGTTATCCGCTGCTTTTGTAAAATGAAGAAGCTCTGCCACTTCCTTAAAATACCAAAGATGATTGTAATTCATTGTTACTCCTTATTCATAATTGTTGTGGAAAATAGCATATTCAGATATGTTTTTTTTTACATATTCTTAATATTAAATAAGCTTGGATACATTATAACACCATAGCTAAACAATTTCAATTGTTTTTTCTTTTATTAGATTTGTTTTTTGCTGACTAAAGCAGTATTTTTGATGAGTGTGATAGACAACTTTGCTTATTCGAGCAACTATATTTTGTGTAGTTTTTACAATGGTTTAGTAATAATGCACAATAATTGAATTTAAATTTCTATTCTATTAATTTAATTAAACAAAATGCAATAAAAGAGCATTAGACAACATTTAATTACTGTGTTATAATTTATTCACATACGGTTCACATCAGCGGTTTGCTTTCTATAAATGTTCATAATTTGCAGAAAAAACTGTTTTGAGGGAGAATAACACAATACAGGCACTATCCGATGGCACAATCGGTAATAATACAAAGTGCAATTTGAAAGGAGTTTACAATGAAAAAATGGTTAAAAACACTTTTAGCAGCATCTCTAGTAGCTACATTATCCCTGGGGCTAGCTGGTTGCAGCAGTGACGATTCAGGCGGTGACACAGGCGGAGATACAGCGTCAACTGACCCAATTGTTATTCGTATTTCATCAACAGCTAACGCTACGGAATTCGAAGGTGAAGGGACAACTTCAGCAGGTGTTACTGTTAACTATTTTGTAAAAGAAATTGAAGCTAGAACAAACGGCCGCATAACTGCACAAGTTTTTAGTGGCGGACAACTTTCTTCTACTACGGAGGAGTTTATCGGTGGACTTCAAAACGGTGCATTTGATATCGGTATTCTAAACTCTGGTTCATGGGCATCATACACAACTGCATATGCAGGACTAAATGTTCCTTATCTATATCCTGATTTCGAGACAGGTTGGGCAGTTCTTGACTCAGAAGTGGGACAAAGCTGGCATGCAAAAGCACAGGAAGACACTGGAACAATTCCACTTTGTTATATTGATATCGGATTTAGACAACTCACAAACTCAATTCGACCAGTTGATGATCCTTCAGACCTTGAGGGAATCAAACTTCGCGTAATGCCTGATCCAATCCAAACAGCGACATGGGAAGCACTTGGCGCAATGGTTCAACCTGTTGACTTCTCTGAGCTTTACAGCGCACTACAACAAAACCTAGTTGATGGACAAGAAAACCCAGTTTCGAACATCGTTGCACAAAAATTCTATGACCTACAACCATACATGACAAATACAAACCACAACTTCACAGTTACAATTCCTGCAGCAAGCCCAGTTTTCTGGAATAAACTTTCTGCTGAAGATCAACAACTAGTTAAAGATATTATGATCGAAGCACAAAATGCTGGTCGTGCAAAAACAGTGGAATTTGCTGATGAATTCGTACAAGTAATTAAAGATGCAGGCGTTGAAATCATTGATTTGACAGATGCACAACTTGCAGAATTCCAAGCTTTGGTTACTCCTGTTTGGGAAGAAATTAAAGAAACTATGGGAGACGAGGCATACAATGCACTCATCGACTTCGTTGCAAATTACCAAGGGTAAACTAAATTTAGGAGGACTCAATTTTGAAAGACGGTAAATTCGATTTTAAGACTTTACTTAATGAATTTGAAATTTACGCTTCGACAATTTGCTTTTTCATGCTAACATTTTTGTTAACATTTAACACACTTGCAAGATATGCAATTCCAGGTGTTTCACTCACTTGGATGCAGGAACTTGCGACAATTATGTTTGTTTGGATGATTTACTTTGGTGTGTCGGGTGCCGTAACTAAGAGAAAACATTTAAGAATTGACTTTTTGCTTGACATTATGCCATTTAAGATGAAAAGAGTGATGCTTATGATCTCAAATGTTATATTTGCAGTATTCAATGTTTACATCGGAATAATACTAATTGATGTAATTGATCTGCTTGGCACAAGTAAAACTATCATGCTTGGAATACCCAATGTAGTGGTATATTCAATCATTCCATTTGCACTTATTATTACAGTTGTAAGACTTGTGCAAGACACAATTCAACTCACAAAAGAAAACGAGAGCTCACTTGGTGCTTCCGAGCCTTCACTTGACCTTGCGAGTTGTGAAAAAGAGTTTCAAGCAAAACTCATGGCAAAAGCTGCTGCGAAGAAAGAGGAGGTGCAATAAATGGAAACCGCTATTATGTTTATAGTGATGTTCGGCTTAATGTTTGCCGGCGTCCCAATTGCTGTATCCCTGTTTATCTCACTTTTCGTTCTAGTTGGCTTAAATCCTGTTACCACAACTAATTATCTAGCACAGTCGCTATATTCAGGTGTTGCCAGCTTCACAATGCTAGCACTGCCATTCTTCATGGTCTGCGGCTCAGTTATGGAAACGGGTGGTCTGTCTAAACGGCTCGTAAACACTGCTAATGCCATGGTCGGAAGCGTTACGGGAAGTCTTGGAATGGTTACTGTCATCGCTTGTATGTTCTTTGGTGCGGTGTCGGGCTCTGCGCCTGCAACCGTAGCCGCTATCGGTACAATCATGATCCCAATGATGGTAAAAGACGGCTATGACAAGTTCTATGCAACAGGTCTTACCTGTGTTGCTGGCGGACTAGGCGTAATCGTACCTCCAAGTTATCCAATGGTGCTTTACGGTGTAACCGTTAACCAACCAATCGGTGATCTCTTCATTGCTGGTATCGGGCCTGCTTTCATCGTTGGCGGTATCCTTATGGCATTCAACTACATCTATTGTAAAAAGCGCAACATTAGGGGTGAAGTTAAATTTAACTTCATGAACTTGCTAAAAAATATCTGGGATGCAAAATTTGCACTTGTAATGCCTGTTATTATACTAGGCGGTATTTACAGTGGATATTTCTCAGCTACTGAGGCTTCTGTTGTCGCAACTGTATACGGAATTATCGTTGGACTGTTTATTTACAAAGAGTTAAAACTTGCGAAACTATGGCAAATTTTCAAAGACAATTCTGTTTTTATTGCTGGTACAATGTTCATCATGGCTCCTGCAAAAGCGACAGGTTCGATCTTTGCATATCTTGGTGTAACAGAAACAATCGGTGACTTCCTATTTAGTGTATCTGAAAATCAATATGTTATCCTATTCATGATTTTCATAATTCTATTCATCGTGGGTATGTTTGTACAAACAACACCAGCTATCGTAATTCTCGCTCCTACACTGATGGCTATTACACAACAAGTTGGCGTAGATCCAATTCACTTTGGTATAATTATGACCCTTGCACTCGCTATCGCCTTCGTCACGCCGCCTGTCGCCTTGAATCTATTCGTTGGATCATCGATGACAGGTATCAGTATAGACAAGATTACGAAAGCAGCATTGCCCTTTATCATCGGTTTGATTATAGCATTCTTCATCGTGGCATTTGTGCCTGAAATTTCACTATTCTTAATAAGATAGTGACGAAAAAATAAGAATTTCTAAGGAGATACATAATGGTAATTACAAAAGTTGATGTGCTTCATTTGAAGACTGAACTTAAAGGCGGTCATTGGAGACCGATTGTTTGTCGTATTCACACCGACGAGGGAATTTACGGTGACGGCGAGGCGGCTCTTGCATATGGCGAGGCGCAGTTTGCAGCATTTGGAATGGTTCAAAATTTCGCTAAACTCATTATCGGCATGGATCCACTTGACCATGAGTCAATTTGGGACAAGCTATATCGCTCAACCTTCTGGGGACAAGGCGGCGGACCTGTAATTTTTGCAGGAATCAGCGCTATTGATATTGCACTTTGGGATATCAAAGGTAAAAAATTCGGAGTTCCGATTTACAAATTGCTAGGTGGCAAAAGACGCGACAATTTGCGCTCATATGCAAGTCAACTTCAATTTAGCTGGGGTCCTGATATTATCCCACAACTTACAGAAGAAGACTATGTAAGAGAGGCAAAAAAAGCTGTTGCTGAGGGATACGACTGTGTTAAAGTTGACTTCTTTACTTTCGCTCCTGATGGCACAAAATATGGCGACTTAGACCGCATTGGACTAATCAGCCCAAAAAATCTTAACATTGTAGAGGGCAGAGTTCGTGCAGTGCGTGAGGCGGTTGGACCGGATGTTGATATCATCGTTGAAAATCACTCATTTACAGATGCACAATGCGCAGCTCAACTTGGTAAAATACTTGCAAAATACAATATTTTCTACTATGAAGAGCCAACAACACCAACTCCGCAACTAACAAAATTTGTGCATGATCAAACAGGTATTCCAATTGCGACCGGTGAGAGAATTTACACTCGCTGGCAATATATTGAATACTTCAAAATTGATGCAATTCAAGTTATTCAACCTGATGTTGGAACTTGTGGCGGAATTACCGAGTGTAAAAAAGTTTGTGACATGGCTTACACATTTGATGTTGGCGTACAAGTTCATGCTTGCGGTAGCCCACTATCAACTGCGGCGGCACTTCATCTTGAGTGCTCAATTCCAAACTTTGTAATCCATGAACACCATACATACTGTCTATCTCCTGAGAATATCAAGCTTTGTAAATATGATTATCAACCTGTTGACGGAAAATTCAAAGTGCCTGATTTACCTGGGCTTGGTCAAGAAATTTCCGAGCACGCTTATGCTAATTGTGACCTTGTTGTTATTCAATAAATTATTTTTTGGAGGTTTATATGAAAATCACAAAAGTAGATGTATTTATTCTTGATGCCGGTGCACAGCGTGCTGGAAGAAAACCGATTTGTTGCCGTGTATACACCGACGAGGGCTTCTATGGCGACGGTGAAGCAGGTATTGCCTACGGTACAGGTCATTCTGCTGCTTACGGAATGGTCAAAGATATGGCTCAGCATATCATCGGAAAAGACCCAATGAATGTTGAAGCTATATGGGAAGAAATTTTCAAAGGTACTTTCTGGGGTCAAGGCGGTGGCGCTATCGTATTTGCAGGTATGTCAGCAATTGACATTGCCCTCCTTGACATTAAAGGCAAGGTGCTTGGAGTACCTATCTATCAACTTCTCGGCGGAAAGTGCAGAGATGAGCTGCGTTGCTATGCATCACAACTCCAATTTGGTTGGACTTCAAAAATCGGACCGTATGGAACAGATGAAGAGTATGTGGCTATTACAAAACATGCTATGAGCGAAGGCTATGATGCTGTAAAAATTGACTTCACTACATATGATTATGAGAGAAATGGTATTCCTCATCTACAAAAAGAGGGATTCATTGACAACAAAATCTATAAAATGGTTGAGGGCCGCATTAATGCAATTCGTGAACATTGCGGAGATGTTGACATTATCGTAGAAAATCACTGCCAAACTGATCTTGTGTCAGCGACAAAAATCGGTGAAATCTGTGATAAGTATAATATCATGGCGTACGAAGAGCCTCTTACAATGATCAACCCTGATGTCATGACAGAGCTTCGCAAGCGTATTAGAACACCGATTGCGGCAGGCGAGAGAATATACTCACGTTGGGGCTTCTACAACTTCTTTAAAAACTACTCAATTCAACTTGCTCAACCAGATGCTTGTAACTGTGGTGGTATCACAGAGCTCAAGAAAATCGCTGATATGGCTCATGTCTTTGATGCGAGAATTCAAGTGCATGTGGCAGGTGGCGTAATTACAAACGCGGCGTCACTTCAACTTGAAGCTGCAATTCCAAACTTCGGTATCCATGAGCATCACTTCCGCACCACTCAAGATTCTATCAATGTTCTTGGAAAATACGATATGCAACCTGTCGACGGTAAGTATATTGTGCCTGATAGACCGGGTCTTGGTCAAGAGCTTTCTGATTTTGCTATTGAAACAGCACTCGAAAAATGCACAGTGACTGAATACAGAGGAGCACTTGCGTAAATTTAAGCTATAATTTGATAATCGCTATGCAAGATAGCTCTCTTGCATAGCGATTATTAGTATCTATTAATTCTATATCAGGTAATCATATTATCTTATAAAGACTATTCAAGAGGTGTGATATGCAACAATTATTTGCAGTGCTTTTGGCAACTGTTTTAATCCCTGTTTTACTTAGAAAAAATCTTAGTGTCGGTACGACTTTGTTGATACTAAGCCCGATAGCAGGACTTGTTGGCGGACTTGGTGTCCCTGTGATTGTCGATATTTTTGTCAATATTTTCATAACATCAAGCATATTAAGCGCAGTAATTATTGTCGTTGAAATTGCTTTGCTAGGAAAGCTCATGGCGCATTATGGATTGCTTGCAAAAGCAGAGTTGCAATTAAAAAAAGCCATACCAAATTCAAAGATAATAATTATGCTAATGCCTGCCATGATTGGTATGATACAGGCTCCGGGTGGAGCTGCATTGTCAGCGCCTTTTGTGGATAATTTGGGAAGTGAGATGAAAATCAGCCCGAATAATCGCTCGAACCTAAATGTAATATGCCGCCATGTAGCCATTTTGATTATGCCATTTTCAACAAGCATACTGATTGTAAAGGGATTTGTTCCCGATTTAAATGTAGGTTTGTTAATACTTATGAATTTTGGTTTTGTGTTGGCAATGCAAGGTGCAGGATATTTCTTCATTCTAAGAAAAGCGGAGTCGATAGAAATAGAGAAAGCACCTGCAGCAGAGCGACTTTCAGCACTGTTAGGTCTTTGTGTGACCTTGTCTCCTATACTTGTCATTATCGGGTTAAATCTGTTCTTTGGAATCAATTATGCAATTAGCTCTGCGGTAGCTATACTTTGGGTATTTGTTCTTGGCGGTAGAGAGGAATTTGCTAAACAAGTGGTAAAAAGCTTTGATTTCAATATATTGACAATGATTGTTGGGGTGTACTTCTTCCAAGGCATTGTAACCAACTCAACTGAACTAATTGATATCATGACCTCATGGATGCTAAACAGTAGCGAATTTATGCTATTATTTTTGATATTATTTATCGCCACACTTTTTGGTTTAGTCACTGGATTATATATGATGTCATTGGGTATCCTAGTGCCAATTTTGCTGTCCATGACTTTTACAAGCGACGCACAGCTCACAGTTTATATATTTTATACTTTTGTTTGCAGTTTCGTTGGCTATTATTTCTCACCAATTCACCTTTGTCAACTGCTCACAGATAAGCATGTTGGTTGTCCAGTTAGCGAAAGATATAAAGCATATATGCCTGTGTTAATTTCCATGGTGGTGAGTCCAGTTTTATTATTTTTTGTCTATGGAGTAATTTTCGCTTAGCAATTTCTTTCCTCGCAGCGTTTTATCAACTCGTAAAATGCTAATAGATGTTGCTGTCACTTATAATTTACTCCCATACTCTTGTTAAAAGTAGCTGATGATATCCCCCGTGAATAAAAACTCGCAGAAAACTTATGCTTATATAGTTTTGAACAACGCATATATACAGATAATACCACAAGGGCTGTGACGACAATGCATCACAGCCCTTGTGGTATATTTAGTAGCAGTCATCAGTTGGTAAGTATATTGTGGTTAGTAACTCAAATTGAAATCATCAATCGCATGTTGCGCCGCTATTTTACCTGTGCATACATATGCTACACTTAGGCTCACAGGATTTTAATATTATATAAACTCGATTTTATGATGACAGATGTCTATATATGTAACTTTTTCTTGTGGCAATAAAACAATAGGACATTGCAAAAGATATATATACGAGTAAATTGTTCAACAGTTGAAATAAATTGATATCTGTGATATAATGTTAAAAATATGAATTAAATACTTTAGAGGTAGCCAATATGGGTAAATTGAATGATAAAAAACCAAAGAAACACTCATCGTTTGGAATTGCTATTGGTATGCCGATAGGAACGTCAATCGGCATGATACTTGGCATGGGTTTTGGTGGTGCGCAAGGCATGACCTTTGGGATTAGCATTGGTGCAGGCCTTGGAATGTTCGGTGGAATGGTCGTCGATTCAATTATTAATGCTAAAAACAACCATTCTGATGATGAAGAGTAAATACACGATGTAATAAAACGATGAAGACAGCGGCAGTATATAACCGCTGTCTTTGTTGATGTGCTAGTTAATCAATTTTATTTTGTAGTTCATAGCTACACAAAAATCTACTTTGCAGTCTTTTTGAACCTAAACACCACCAAGCCACATATTAAATAGTAGCCTATAAGCATAAGAAGATAAGGCGTTGGGTCTATCCACGAGGAGTTGCTTGAGAAAATTGATGAAATGTATCGTAGTGGCGAAATACCTCAAGTCGACTATGAGGAAGTAATGAAAGCGGTTAAATAGTACCCACATAATCACATATACCATTACATGCGGTTTCAAATAGGCAACTTTGTGTAGATTCGACTTCAAAACAAACGAGTATTAAGACTTTCTCTGAATTGGTTGACAGCTGTCTATTTTCGAGCCACTAAACCAAATATCGGTTCAAATTGTTCCTTAATTGTTTAAGCCTTTGCACTACTGAGCACCCAACTAAAACATATTGTGTTTTAGTTGGGTGCTCTTTTCTAATTGTCTACCTCTAATTCTTTACATGAGACATATAATAGATACGGTTGTAAACGGAGTTTATTCCACTGTGGTTTTCACCATTTGCAACCGCACTTTTTTTAATCAGTTATTGTTATTATTTGTTCATAGGGGTCGACATCACTTCTAATTTCATACTCAAAAGCTGAAACTTTTATTAAATAATCTCTTTCTGAAGTTAAATTCGTGAAGGTCTTTGTTTCCCCTGTGCTTAAGTCAAATTGCATGAGGCTATTTTCATTGTCCTCGGCATCATAAAGTGTGACTACCGCATCAATTTGTTCTTCGCTGTCAAGACTCACGCTTATCATCTGGGAATGGGTCTTAAAAGTGTAACTGCGCATTCCGTCAAGCGAAAGGCTTATGTCGCCCTCTTCCGATAAACTGCGAAACAATTCAAGCGGTGCTTGTTCCTCTAAGATGAAAACATACCAAGTGCCGTTAATTTCAAGCTCGATAATAGTATCATTTATAATCTGATATTGAAAACCTGTGCCAAAGTTAGACTGATTATTCAAAATCGGGCGCTCACTTCCTTTAACTACCAGTGATGTAATTTCACCATCAAAATAATCATCTCTCGTATCTGTCGCACTTTCTTCACCTGAACTAACAAAGATTTTGCCGTCCACCATAATCATCATCGGCAAGTCCCATTGTAGTGGTCTCGAACTCGAAGTTAAGTCAAGAAGTTCAAATTGAAGATAAAAACCCGAGTAGTCATAGAGGTAGACCGTTTCATTGATATCGCCCACTTGGAAAATTGGATTGCCTGCATATTTTTCATCTAAGTTCGTCGCATGAAAACTCTGTTTTGGGAGATCACTGGTGCCGTGAGCAATCCCGATAAGCTCGCCATGCTGAACACTGTCAATTGGCAGCTCGGTTATTTGCTTTCCTGTGTCGACATAAATATTATCTCCGACCCTAAGCAATGCTTGATACGCCCACTGCGTGCTGTTGTCATCAGGTTCGCTGTCACCTGTGTTGCTCGTTTCACTGTTCATATCAATTCTCGTCGGATATCCCACTTCGCCAGATAACTCATCTATATACACATACACAGGATAACCGACCGAGAAGTTTTGAATTGTACTACCATCACTGCCATTTGTAAAAACGGTATCTGTAACATTGAGCATGAGCTCTCCATTAGGCAGCCCTTTGTTTTCAAGTGGCTCCACTGTCATTATGTGATTTTCTCTGTCAATTTCAGTGATCATCGCTGAAATCGGCGAAAGAGTGTCAGTGCCATGCACATTATTGTTAATTTTTATACTGTAATACGCATCGTTCCCGTCTTCAAATTCAATCCTAAACTCATAAATATAACTGTTATCTGTTTCCAAACTCACAAGAATAAAATTCGAGCCAAAGTCATCTAAGATTTCCTCCTCTCCATTTACATAGCGCCTCATCGCAACAATGTTAAAGGCATCGTCCCACTGAATATTATCACTGTTCCATGCGTCAGGCTCATTATCTAAGCTAAAGATAATATTTGCGTTTCTGTATCCACCGTCATTATAAGAAAGTGGATTTGGGTAATCCATTTCAGTTGGGTGGATAGAGTCGGATTCCGTACTTACACCCCTATATGTCCATGAATATGACCCCAAATTCATCGGGGCAACACCATGCTCGTAATAGGCATAGATTGTCGGCGGCTCGTCTAAGCCCTGCGCTCTACTACTCATAAAGCCGACCAAAACCGCCAAAACCACCACCAAGCAAACGACACTCACCCACAGCACAGGCTTTTTATACTTCATCACATTTTTAACCCTGCCTTTTGTATCGCCCTCGCCAAAGGCAAGAGGTGTCGCAAAAATCAGCTTTTTCCCTGTCGCAAGGCGAAGAAGTGACGTGGAATATTTAGCCCTTATGTCGCTGTCCATTTTCTTCATAACAGCTTCATCGCAGGACATTTCCATGTCTTTTGCAGATACAATATATGCTACCCAAACAAGCGGATTAAACCAATGCAAGGCAAGGGCGATAAAAGCTAAAATCCTTGTAATATGGTCAAGCCTTTTTATATGACACAGCTCGTGGGCGATAATAAAATCATACTCGTCCTTTGGAAGTGCGGACGGCAGATAAATTTTTGGTTTAATTAAGCCCATGACAAACGGGGAAGTGATTTTGTCCGCAACGTATGCCATATGAGTTTTGTTGCGGTCACCCTCTAACGGCTTTGCGCCGATTAGTTTGCGCTTTAATATTGCATACTGCACCACGCTGTAAATGAGCATAACAACAACACCGACACTCCACATCACCGTTGCAATTGACATTGGTGCTTCCAAGGGGTCTGCACTCACTTGCACCTCGCCCTGTGGCAAATTTTTGTTAACAATGTCACTTATAATAGGTAGCGGCAAGTCTACACTTGGATATTCCTCGTGGACAATATTAGTCGGGATAGGCTGGGTGCTTGGCATAATTCCAACAGCACTCTCGAATGAAAATGGCGAAAGAAGTCTAAATAGCACCACCGCCCACAGGGCGTATGAAAACACTTTTGGGGCTTTTCTAAGCAGCAATCTTATTGCTAAAACGGCAAGAATTACGATGCTTCCCGTAATGCTCATGTTGAGTATGGTCGGGAGCAGTTCATATAAAAAGAAGTTCATCATTTTACCCCCTTATTATCGTCAATGATTTTCATAATCTCATTTATCTCCTTCTCGGACAGCTTTTTGCGCATTGTAAAGGACGCTAAAAAGCTTGGGAGTGATCCGCTAAAAGTGTCCTCTACAAAACGCTCACTTTGCATAGCTGTGTACTCATCTTTTGAAACAACAGAAGTCACCACCGCCTTTTCATTTTGGAAAATGCCTTTTTGACAGAGCTTTCTAAGAATCGTATATGTAGTTGAGCGGTTCCACCTTAACTCTTTCTCTGCAAGTACAGAGAGTTCTCTCGACGAGAGTGGTTCGTTTTGCCAGATGATGTCCGCAAATTGCATCTCAACTTCCCCGAGTTTGTATTCAACCATGTTTATATCTCCTTTTTGTTTATTATGAGTAAACTATGCACTTAGTTTATCATGAGTAAACAAATTTGTCAAGAGGGAAATATTGATTTTTGATATTCCCTCTTGACAAACATACCGATAGTATGCTACGATAATAACATACTATCGGTATGTGGAGGTAACACATGGCAAGAAATAAAT
>CAYJIE010000045.1:0-18745 GCA_964370145.1 uncultured Oscillospiraceae bacterium | reverse complement strand
TCAACAAGGAGCATAATATAACTCCAAAGACTATTAAGAAAGATGTCAGAGAGATAATTGAGATTAGCACAAAGGCAGAGGTGGATAGCGACGCTGCGAAGAAACTTACGAAGAAAGATAGAATTAAATTGATTGACAAGCTCACAAAAGAGATGAAAGAGGCGGCGAAAATGCTTGAATTTGAACATGCTGCATTCTTAAGAGATAAGATTAAAGAGCTTGAAGGGGAATAAAGGGGAAACTATGTCAAAAGACAAAATCATTATTAAAGGCGCAAGGGCGCATAACTTAAAAAATATCGATGTGGAAATTCCAAGGGACAAGTTGGTTGTAGTAACAGGGCTTTCAGGCTCGGGGAAAAGCTCACTCGCATTTGACACTATATATGCCGAGGGGCAAAGACGATATGTAGAGAGCCTCTCCGCATATGCAAGGCAGTTTTTAGGTCAGATGGATAAACCTGATGTGGATTATATCGAAGGGCTTTCGCCGGCAATTTCAATTGACCAAAAGACAACTTCAAAAAATCCACGCTCCACAGTGGGCACCGTAACTGAGATATATGACTATTTACGTTTACTATATGCGAGAATAGGCAAGCCACATTGCCCGATCTGTGGAATACAAATTTCACAGCAAACTGTTGACCAAATCGTAGACAAGGTGTTTGAGTTGCCTGAGGGTGCAAGACTTCAAGTGCTCGCTCCTGTTGTAAGAGGACGAAAGGGAGAACATCAGAAGGTTTTCACTGACGCACTTAAGCAGGGTTTTGCACGTGTGCGTGTCAATGGCGAAGTGCATGACTTGTCTGAGGAGATTAAATTACAAAAGACATATAAACACAATATCGAAATTGTGGTGGATAGAATTGCCTTGAAGAGTGAAAGTCGCAGCAGGCTTGCTGATGCGATTGAGATTGCAAGCAAGATGGCGTCAGGGCTTATTGTCATCGAGCACAATGGCGAGGAGACTATATACAGTCAGAACTACGCATGTCCTGAACATGGGATAAGCATTGAAGAGCTCACACCTCGTATGTTCTCGTTCAACAATCCTATGGGCGCATGTGATGCGTGCACAGGGCTTGGATATCTCATGAAGATTGATGAGAGCTTAATCGTGCCGAATGCAAAGCTATCACTTCGTGATGGTGCAATTAAGGCGAGCGGTTGGAGTGGCCTTTTTGGCGGCTCAATTGCACAGATGTATTTTGAGGGGCTCTCAAAGCATTATAAATTCTCGCTGGATACGCCATATGAGAAATTGCCGAAAAAAATTAAGGATATTGTTTTTTATGGCACAGGTGACGAGAAAATAAAACTCATTCGTGTGACGGAGATTGGGAGCAGTGAGTATACGACATCATTTGAGGGTATTGTCCCAAATCTTGAAAGAAGATTTAGGGAGACAAGCTCTGACTATATGAGGCGTGAAATTGAGAGCATGATGAGTAGCTCACCTTGTTCAAACTGCGGAGGGGATAAGCTAAGTCCGATTTCACTTGCAGTGACAGTGGGTGGAATGAATATCATAAACTTCACAAAGATGAGCATTGTAGATGAGTTGGAATTTGTCAATTCACTTGTGTTTACTGAAAGTGAGATGATAATTGCAAAACAAATTATAAAAGAGATTAAAGAAAGACTGACATTCCTGCAAAATGTTGGGCTTGATTATTTAAACCTTGCAAGAAATGCAGGAAGTCTTTCAGGCGGTGAAAGTCAGCGCATAAGGCTTGCAACACAAATCGGCTCATCGCTCATGGGAGTTTTGTATATCCTTGATGAGCCCTCAATCGGACTGCATCAGCGTGACAATCGCAAGCTGCTAGACACGTTAAAAAGACTGCGTGACCTTGGGAATACACTCATTGTCGTGGAGCATGACGAAGAGACCATGTTTGAAGCTGATCATATCATTGACATCGGTCCGGGAGCGGGAGTGCACGGAGGACATATTGTCGCGGAGGGCACCGTAGATGAGATTTTGCAAAATGAGGCATCAGTTACGGGACAGTATATGTCACGCAAGCGCACAATTGAAATTCCCAAGAAGAGGAGAGCGGGCAGTGGCAATAAGCTTGTAATAAAGGGTGCGGTTGAGAACAATCTCAAAAATGTAAATGTGAGTATTCCACTTGGTACATTTTGTTGTGTAACAGGTGTTTCTGGCTCGGGAAAGAGCTCGTTGATAAACGAAGTGCTATATAAAAAGCTTGCAACTGACCTAAACGGAGCAAGACGTATTGCTGGAAAATGCAAGGAAATTCAAGGGCTTGAGCATCTTGACAAAGTAATTGAGATTGACCAGAGCCCAATTGGGAGAACCCCGAGGTCAAATCCGGCGACATATACCGGGATGTTCACGGATATTCGTGATGTGTTCGCAAAGACAAATGAGGCAAAGATGCGTGGATATGCGTCCGGGCGCTTTTCATTCAATGTCAAGGGTGGACGCTGCGAATTTTGCGAGGGCGACGGAATAATAAAAATTGAGATGCACTTCCTTCCTGATGTATATGTGCCCTGTGAAGTTTGCAAGGGCAAGAGATACAATAGAGAGACATTGGAAGTTAAGTTCAAGGATAAAAACATCTCGGAAGTGCTTAATATGACGGTCGAAGAGGGACTTTCTTTCTTCGAGAATATACCAAAAGTCAAGAAAAGACTTGAAACACTTCACAGTGTAGGTCTTGGATATATAAAAATCGGTCAGCCGTCGACAGAGCTCTCAGGTGGTGAAGCGCAACGTGTGAAACTTGCGACAGAGCTCTCAAAACGCTCCACAGGCAAGACGATATATATTCTTGATGAGCCGAGCACGGGGCTACACACAGCCGATGTGCACAAGTTGATTTCAGTGCTTCAATGCTTTGTTGATGAGGGGAACACTGTCCTTGTAATTGAGCACAATCTTGACATAATTAAAAGTGCTGACCATATAATTGATTTAGGGCCCGAAGGGGGAGACCGTGGCGGTGAAATCGTCGCACAGGGCACGCCTGAAAAAGTGGCAAAATGCGAGGGTTCATATACGGGTAAATATCTCAGCGCAATTCTTGCTAAGGGGTAGAATTTCATGACAACGAAAGAGACCACAGGCGGAGCAATGATGTCGGCAGTGTCAGTCACCATGATGTATATTTTGTCAATTTTCCCGTCAATGGTATATGTGGCGGCGCTTGCAGGTGGACTCGCTGTCCTTGCGACAAAACTAAAGTGGGGGAACAAGGCGGCGACCCTATCATTTTTCTCAACAGCCATATTATCATGGCTAATTATTGCCAATAAGGAAGCGCCACTTATGTATACGCTCTTCATGGGCTATTATCCGCTCCTTAAAGAGCAAATTGAGAAAATCAAGAGTAAGGCTGTGCAAATCCTGCTAAAGCTAGCAGTGGGCAATATAAGCATATTTGCGATATACTACATCACGACATATGTTTTGGGAATACCGAGCGATATGGAGGGCATACTCTTGCTGTCATATGCGCTTGGAGTAGTGACTTTTATCGCAATCGATGTCACTTTAGCAAGAGTGACCTTGTATGCAAAACGAAGATTTAAGTTGTGATTGGGAAATAGAAAATAGCGGAGTTTAATTAAACTCCGCTATTTTTTTGGAATATCTTTTTCGCAAAAATTATCCAGCAAACTATTGACTATTAAACAGTAGTGTGCTATACTGTGTATGTAACTACTGATTAATAAGCAGTATGGAGGTGTGATATGACCCAAAAGGAATTTATAAAAGAGTTAAAAAAGAAACTTTTTCTTTATTTGCCGGATGTTATAATTGCTGAGCAGATTAAGAAATACGAGAGATATTTCAAGGACGGCAGAAGAGAGGGAAAGAGTGAAGAGGAGCAAATAAATGAGCTTGGCTCTACGTCCCTAGTTGCAGTGGAAATCGCAAGTGAATATAGGGTAGAATTAAACACAAAGGTAATAATACAAAAATTTGCAATTTTCTTTTTTAGCTTAGCAGTGTTTTTTGCTCTGTACTTTTTTACTCGATATAATATTTATGACGAAACGCTATATTTGTTTTCAACGGTTGTTTTGTGCGCACTGCTCTATGGTGCGACATTTCTAACTTTCAGAAGAGTGACTAAACTGCAAGAAGACAAGTTGACTAAGATTAATATCGCAAATGTGATTCCGATTGCATTACTTGTAGCTTTAATGACGGCTATATTAGTCGGGTTCCAAAGTCAAGAAGCCTTTTCATTTTTGTGGATTGATGAGCCGCAACTTATAGGCACTGCAGTAATGTATTGCCTCAATACTTTGATGTTGATGTTTATCTCATTTTGGATCATCGCAGTTATCTACTTGATAAAAGGGAATTTGGACGCTATTCTCTTAATGTTATTGAATGTTTTCTCAATACAATTAATTTTTGATTTAATGCAAATGATTAGAACTTTATCAAATGTAGAATCTGTAAAAATCGCGATTGAAACAGCCGCAAATGATTTCTCCTTAAAATCAATCCAAACAGTTTTGATATATTCAATTTTCAATAATATAGGTAAGCTGAAAAGTAGGAGGGCGAAAAATGATAGCCCAACTTAAGAAAGGTGTGCTTGAAATTTGCATCCTTCACCTTATTGCGAAAAATGAGCTATATGGATATGAGATAATGAAAGAGGTAACGGCAGCATTCCCCGATACAAATGAGAGCACGGTATATACAATTTTGCGGCGCCTACTTGCAGAGGGGAGCACCCAGACATATTCTAAGGGCGAAAGCGGTGGGCCACCAAGGAAATACTATCGGATTACGCAGGCTGGAATTGAGCAATATGAAAAGGGGAGAGAGGCATTTTTGCAAGTGACAAGTGGCTTGAATAGAATTTTGGATAGTTGATTTTACAGTTAAACTGCAACAAAGTCGTGTTAACTTGCGATAAAGTGGATTTGATTAGACATTAATTTTAATTATTATCAAGGACAAGAAGAACAGAAACAGCAAAAAAAAAGTACCGAGCGATTTTGTCGTTCGGTACTTCTTGTATTTAATGATTAATTTAACTGCGCAAGTAATTCGTCAATTTTTGACTTGACATTTGAAACAGCCTCTTCATGTGGTACTTTTACAGAAAAGCTTTTGTCTCTCGTAGAAATTTCCACACAATTCTCTTTTAGATTTCTTGGGCTGACCACTACACGAAGTGGGACACCGAGTAAATCTGCGTCAGAGAACATGACGCCTGCACTTACAGTACGGTCATCGAAAATTACTTCAACGCCTAGTGATTTTAGCTCATTGTATATTCCGTCAGCAACTTTTCTGACCTCTTCGTCATCGGCACGAACAGCGCAAAGATGAACTTGCCATGGAGCGATGGACATCGGCCATATTGGACCGTAGTCATCATGACGTGCTTCGCAGACAGATGCTGCAAGTCTTCCAACGCCGATGCCGTAGCAACCCATGATTGGGTGGAAACTCTCACCATTTTCGTTTATACAAGTCATATCCATCGACTTAGTATATTTATCGCCGAGTTGGAAGATGTTCCCGACTTCAATACCCCTTGAAACTTCAAGGCTCTCCTTAGAGCAAATTGGGCAGATACCGCCCTTTTGCGCCTTTGAGACATCATAATATTCTACATTTCCGACATCACGAGCAATATTAAAGCCCGTATAGTGATGATCAAGTAAATTTGCGCCACAGACAAGATTTGCAGCATCTTTAAGAGAGCTGTCATAGATGACAGTGGCATTCACATCGAGCTTATAGCCACCGATGTAGCCTGCGACAATCCCGCTGTTTTCATCAATAATCGCTGGGTGGACGCTGTCTTTTATAACAGCCTTAAGTTTAGCCTCGTTGACCTCATAATCACCACGAGTAAACAGGATTACAAAACTATTATCGCTATCTTTTTGATAGACAACGGCTTTACATGATTTTGAAGTGTCAGTGCCAAGGAAGTTGCAAACATCTTCGATTGTTTTGCAGTCGGGTGTATGAACTAATGTGATTGCTTCTTCCTTATCATTAAAGCTGTTGTCGACAATGGTAGCCGCCGCTTCCATATTTGACTTGAAGTCGCAGTTTGTGCAAGTGACAATTGAGTCTTCCCCAACAGGGTTTATGAGCATAAACTCATGTGAAACACTGCCACCCATCATTCCAGAGTCCGAGAGGACAGAAATGACTTCAGGCACACCGCATTTTCTAAAAATATTCTCATAAGCTTTGTGTACACGGTCATAATAAGCAAGTAAGTCGGACTCTTCCGTGTGGAAAGAATAGCCGTCTTTCATTGTGAACTCACGAACACGGATGAGGCCGCCGCGAGGTCTTGCCTCATCACGAAATTTAGTTTGGATTTGATAAATCATGAAAGGGTATCGCTGATAGCTCTGCCCATATTCACGCACCAATTGCACGCAGGGTTCCTCATGTGTCATACCCAGTACATGTTTTGAGTTGTTTCTATCACTAAAGCGAAGGAGTTCCGCCCCGACACTTTCGTATCTTCCCGACTCCTCCCAAAGTGTAGCAGGGAGGACGACAGGGAAAGAGACCTCTTGACCCTCAATATTATCCATTTCAAAGCGAATAATTTCTTCAATTTTTTTAGTAATTCTCTTCATTGGTGGGAATGATGAGAATATACCACTGCCGACATATTTTATATATGCGCCACGAACTAACAGCGCATGGCTGTCGATTTGACAGTCGGAGGGTCTTTCCTTAAATCGCTCTCCGACAAGATTTGCTAATTTCATTATAATGCTCCATTTCGTTGTTGATTGTTATGCTAAATTTCTTAAAGAGGCAATTTTGGTCGTTATTTGAAAAAATTCAAAACAGCCCACTTATATTATCCCTCAATCCAAGGGAGTGTAGTGACTGTGCCATCCGGCGAGGGCGACAGACCATATCTGTAATAGAACCAGTTGTTGCCGATTGCACCTGAGAAGTTACCATCAGTTACCTTAACACTCGGCGGCTCGACGGAATTCATTATGCCTGCTCTTGCCCCAAGCTGTCTGCTATCAGTTAAGTAGAAGAAGAAATCAAAGCGAGTGCTGTCCTCTCTAACTATGTATCTTAAAGTTGCACCCCTTAAATCGACTTTTTCACAGAGTTTGAAGTAGTCTCGATAGTTGTCAAGATGCTCTTCGCTTATTGTTTCATTGTCGAGTTGTGTAACTCCCTCAAAGAGGAAAACATCGTCATTTAAATACTTGACTTGCAGGTCGCTAACAGCTGTCGCTTTCATTTGATTTTGAACAATTGAAATTATTTCTTGATTTTCATAGAAAAATGTGGTAAGGTCTTCTTGTGAGACATCGTATGGATACATGTCCTCTTGTGTAAGCATTGCGAAGGCAATCACGGCAATGATTACCACAACGACAGCTAGAATTATCATACCATCTCTTTTTGCTTTTGCTTTTTGAGCTTCGATTTTAGCCTGTCTCTCCTTAGCTCGTCGGTCTTCTCTTGCGCCGAATAAATTATCCATATTGCTGTTATTCATAAGAAAATCCCCCAATCATGTTATATTATAAAATTAAATTTAGCGGAGGTGTAAAATGAGTACATTAGTTGTTTATTTTTCAAGAGGCGGACATGTTGCGAAAGTCGCAAAACAGCTCGCATATGAAAACGAATATGCACTCGAAGAAATTGTTGAAACACAAAACAGAAAAGGCGTCTTTGGATTTATCACAGGTGGTGCGGATGCATCGCTTAAGCGCTGTGGCGAAATTCTAAATATGCACAGCGATATTTCAAGCTTTGACAAGATAATTTTGTGTAGCCCTGTGTGGGCTGGGACAATGCCCCCTGCGGTGCGTGCATTTTTAGTCGCACATGCTGATGATATAAAAGATATTGAGTATATCATCATGAGAGCAAGTCGAAAAAATGAATACACAGAAGTTTTTGCACAGATGAATGAGATAATAGGGAAGACGGCGTCAAAGACAACCAGTCTGGCACAACCTGCACCAAACAGTGAAAAAACTAAATCTCAAGAAAATTAAGAATTTCCTGCTTTTCCTCACCCAAATCGCATATTTTGTTAAATCTGACATCCTGACTATCTAAATCTATTAGATTTTTTGGGATGTCAACTTTTGTCTTGTCGCAAAGTGCACGCATAATATCAAACTCATTTTCGTATGTTGCTGTGTCAATTCCAACTGCTTTTGCGACATCACTTGAAAACTTATATGGGCTTGCGGTGGAGGCGATTACACATTTACCCTTGCACTGTCCCGATTGCTTATACTTCTCTAACACAGCAACAGCAACGGCTGTATGTGTGTCAAGCAAATAACCTTTACTCTCGAAACTAGCTTTTATTGTAGCTAAAGTCTCTTTGTCATCGGCGTAGTTTGCATAGAAATGAGTGGCAATTTCGTTTTTTAAGCTTTCGCTGATTTCATAGCGTCCTTCAGTGTTCAGTTTACTCATATACTCAGATACGATGTTAGAATCATTTGAAAGTATATATAGTAGTCTCTCTAAATTTGATGAAATCAAAATGTCCATCGAAGGTGAAATTGTCTTGTGGAAATCTCTATTTCTATCGTAAACACCGGTATTTATAAAATCACAGAGTACATTATTTTCATTTGACGCACAGATGAGCTTTTCAATTGGCGCACCCATTTTTTTTGCATAGAATGCGGCTAGGATATTGCCGAAATTTCCTGTGGGGACGACAATGTTTACAGTTTCGCCAACAGCAAGCTCATCATTTGCAATAAGCCTTGCGCAGACGGATATATAGTAGACAATTTGTGCTAGCAATCTTCCCCAGTTTATCGAGTTTGCGGAGGATAGGCGATAGCCTTGACTTTGTAATATTGTTTGCAGTTCAATATCGGCAAAGAGTGACTTCACAGCATTCTGTGCATCGTCAAAATTCCCCCTAATTGCAATGACATCAACATTATCACCTTTTTGAGTGGTCATTTGACGTTGTTGGATTGCACTCACGCCCTCAACAGGATAGAAAACAGCAATTTTGGTGTCTTGGATATTAGCAAAGCCCTCAAGCGCTGCTTTTCCTGTATCACCCGAAGTCGCAGTTAAAATTAGGCTCTTTTTGTCGTCGTCCAGCTTTTTCATAGAGGTTGTTAAAAGTCTTGGGAGCACCTGCAAAGCCATATCCTTAAATGCACAGGTTGGGCCGCGCCAAAGCTCAAGAATTTTGTCGTCACCAAAGTCAACAAGCGGAGCAATTTCATTGGAAGAGAAATTCTCGCCATTATAGGGCTCGACACAATAGAGAAGTTCTTCATCTGTGAAAGTTGGAAGAAGAAATCCCATTACATGTGCAGCGAGCTTTGAATAGGGGACTGTTGCAAGTGCTTTGAGTGCCTCATATGAATATGTTTGCACGATATCCGGTACATAAAGTCCGCCATCGTCGCATAGCCCATATGCAATTGCCTCTTGGCAGTTCGCAGTTTTCTCTGAGCCCCTTGTACTGCGATAGATTATATCAATATCAACCATAAATACTCCTTAAATTGTAGTAACGGTAACACCGGTATTGCACGCATTGAGGACTAGTGCTTTTGCAGTCACGCCAACTATATTAAATGCCTCTTGCATGGCTAGGGCAATTTCTTGCTCGTTTTCGGTACAATATGCGATTACGGTAGGGCCTGCACCGCTTATAGCAGTTGAAAGCGCACCCTGTGACATTGCGGCGGCTGTGACTTCGTCATAACCTATGATAAGTGATTTTCTTGCAGGAGTAAAGATGAGGTCGTCCATAGCATCTTTAAGATTTGTGTAATCACCGATCATAATTGAGGTGGAAAGATAAGCCGCTTTGCCAATTTGGCTAAGCACTGTTTTCATGTCAACCTCTGTGGGCAAAATTGATCTTGCCGTCGATGTTGATAATTCAAAATCAGGAATTGCCACGACAAATTTCAAATCATCAAGCTCGCGTCTTTGCCAAAATATATCATTTGAGGTAGGCATTGCAACCGTGAAACCGCCAAGCGCACAGGCGAGCACATTGTCATAATGTCCTTCGAGTTTTCCCGCATGGTATATGAGTTCACGCTCTGACAGTGGATTTCCTAAAAGTGCATTTGCACCGTATAAACCTGCAATAATTGCACTGGAACTACTTCCCATACCACGAGAAATCGGTATATCGCAGTTTATGTCGAGCCTCAAGCCACTATACTTTTTATCACAAATTTCGTAAAGCTTTTTAGCGGCAATTAAAATCATATTTTTATCATTGGAAATTGCTTTTGCATGTGCTCCTGAAATGCTCACTTCATCTTTATCTGATATTTCCATATCCACAGTGAGATATTTCTCGAGTGCAATACCAAAGCTGTCAACACCGGTGCCTAAATTGGCAGTGGATGCCGGAGTCT
Source organism: uncultured Oscillospiraceae bacterium (assembly GCA_964370145.1). Classification (GTDB taxonomy): domain Bacteria; phylum Bacillota; class Clostridia; order Oscillospirales; family Feifaniaceae; genus CAYJIE01. The sequence goes on along the minus strand of CAYJIE010000045.1, from coordinate 8,360 downwards.
GTACCCTTATCATAATATGCCTCCAATAATTTATTCAATACCCTCAAGGCGAATAACGGAGCTTACTTGCTCAACATATTCTGCATTGTCAAGGATTGCAAGTGCTTTTCTTAGTTTGTCCTCTTTGACATTATGAGTGATTAGATATAAAGTCGCATGCTCATTGGAATGTTCTTCTTGTACCATTGTTGCAATGCTGACTTGGAATTCACCGAATACGCCTGCAAGTTTTGCGAGAACGCCCGGGCGGTCAACAACTTTAAGTCTGATATAAAATCTGTTAGACACATCTAAAATATTTGTAATATCTTTATTTAGGAAACAAGTGCAACCCACTGCGAGATTTTGTGAATGCATATTGCGCACACAGTCAATGACATCACCGACAACTGAACTTGCAGTTGGCATTTGTCCGGCGCCACGTCCATACAGCATTACAGCGCCCACAGCGTCTCCGTCGTAATATACAGCGTTGTAAACATCGTTAACTGATGCAAGTGGGTGATTTTGCGGTATCATTGCAGGGTGAACCCTAGCTTGGATTTTTCCATTGTCCTCTTTTGCGATACCGAGTAGCTTGATAACATAGCCAAAGCGTTTAGCCATAGCAAAGTCAGATGGCTCGATTTTAGTGATACCTTCACAGTAAACATCGCTGAAAGTAACTCTTGAGTTGAATGCGACTGATGCGAGAATTGCCACCTTGCGAGCAGCGTCAAGTCCGCCAACATCGGATGTTGGATCAGCCTCTGCATATCCAAGTGACTGCGCTTGTGAAAGCACAGTTTCAAAAGGAAGCCCCTCATTTGTCATTTTTGTGAGTATATAGTTTGTAGTGCCGTTTAATATACCCATGATTGTTTGAGCATTATTTCCGGACAAATTGTGTTTAATTGGATTAATAATGGGAATTCCGCCTGCAACTGAGGCGTCAAAATAGAAAGCGACATTGTTTTCTTGCGCCGCTTTGAAGATTTCCTCACCCTTAATTGCTATCAAGTCCTTATTAGCACTTACGACATGTTTACCTTTCGCGAGAGAACGCATGATATAATCATATGCACGGTCAACACCACCGATTAACTCAACAACGATTTGAATCTCGTCATCATTTTCAATTTCCTCGAAATTCTTGCAAATTTTTTCGTCAGGAATTCCAAGTTCATAACACTTTGAGACAGTTCGCGTGAAGACCTTGGCGATTTCGATTCGCTCTTCAGCCCTTTTTTCAATGATTTGGGCATTTTGCTCTAAAAGTTTAACAACGCCGGATCCAACTGTTCCGCAACCGAGTAGTGCTATCTTAACCATAATAATGCTCCCCTATATGTTAATATTTATCTTACAATTATAATTGTTTTTTAAGATATTGTCAATAGTACAGGTTGATATAGCGCATTTTTGTCATAACAACCAAATGATTGTACTTAGCATATTCATTTTTGTATAGCATTTTAAGCTAAAATGCAAGCTAAGCAAAGTTTTGAAAAAATATTGAAAAAAGTATTGACAACTGCCACAACATATAGTATAATAAGTTTCGTTGTAAAGATAATTACTTTACATTTGCGAGAACAGCTACACTAATGGTTTGAGGAGAATGTGATGCCTTCAAAAGATTTTAACGTACCACTAATGCTTGATTACTATGGCAATATTCTCACGGAGAAACAGCGTGAAGTAATTGATTTATATTATAATATGGACCTGTCTTTAGCTGAAATTTCTGAACATGCCGGAATCACAAGGCAAGGGGTTAGAGACAGCATAAAACGTGGTGAAGCGACCCTTGCGGAAATGGAAGAGAAGCTTGGGCTTGCATCTAGGATAATTAAATATGAGGAGGCGTTTGGCGACATGGAACAACTTGTCGCTGAGCTGATGGGATATACCAATCTAACTCATATTAAAGCAGTGACAGACCTACAACAAGCTGTTGAAAAAACGAAAAAGATAATCGGAGATTATAATGCTTTTTGAATCGTTGACCGAAAGACTTGGCGAAGCGTTTAAGAAACTAAAAAACAAAGGTAAACTTACTGAGAGTGACATAAAAGAAGTCATGAGGGAAGTTCGCCTTGTTCTGCTCGGTGCGGATGTCAATATAAAAGTTGTTAAAGCTTTTGTTGCCGCTGTATCTGAAAGGGCTTGTGGTGCGGAGGTGCTTGAGAGCTTAAAAATCGTGAATGAAGAACTCATTACTTTGCTCGGCGGTGAGCAGACGAAGGTAAAAATTTCGTCAAAGCCACCAACGGTAATAGCGATGGTTGGACTTCAAGGAGCGGGAAAGACAACAAATTCCGCAAAAATTGCAAGTTTCTTCAAAAAACAGGGAAAAAGACCACTTCTGGTCGCATGTGATGTATATCGTCCTGCCGCGATTGAGCAACTTAAGGTAGTGGGTGAGAGCGTTGGTGTACCTGTCTATTTTGAAGACAGCAAAAAACCAGTACAAATTGCGAAAAACGGCTTGGAACATGCTAGGAAAAACGGAAATGACATTTTAATTGTAGACACAGCTGGACGACTTCATATTGATGAGAACCTCATGGACGAGTTAAGGGATATTAAAGAGGCGATTGAGCCCGATGAAATCCTATTGGTTGTGGACGCTATGACAGGGCAAGACGCCGTCAATGTTGCGACAAGTTTTAATGAGCAACTTGAATTGAGCGGAATTGTCATGAGTAAGATGGACGGTGACGCAAGAGGTGGTGCCGCACTTTCAGTTAAATATGTCACGGGAAAACCCATTAAATTTGTGGGTGTTGGTGAAAAACTTACAGATATTGAGGCGTTTCACCCCGACAGAATGGCAAGTAGAATTCTTGGAATGGGCGACATGCTCACTTTGATAGAGAAAGCTCAGCAAAACTTCGATATGGAGAAGGCGGCGGAGCTTGAAAAGAAAATTCGTCAAAAGAAATTTGACTTAGCAGACTTTCTTGACCAAATGCGTCAAATGCGCAATATGGGCAGTATGGAGAGTCTTATGGCGATGATGCCTGGTGTGAATTCAGCAGCGCTAAAAGATGCCAAATTTGACGAAAAGCAAATTGACAGAGTTGAAGCAATTATTTGCTCAATGACGATGAAAGAACGTTCAAACCCTGATATAATAAACCCGTCAAGGAAGCAGAGGATTGCAAAAGGTAGTGGGACGAGAGTTGAAGATGTAAACCGTCTGCTAAAGCAATTTGAATCGACAAAAAAAATGATGAAGCAATTCACTGATATGGGTAAGCGCGGCGGAAAACGCGGCAGAGGAATGCTAAATTTATTCAAATAGTCGCAAGGGCGATATAAATTCACTTATTAAAAATAAGAATATACAAATTTTAAGGAGAAAAGACATGGCAGTTAAAATCAGACTAAGACGTATGGGAGCAAAGAAAGCACCATTTTACAGAGTGGTAGTAGCGGATTCAAGATACCCAAGAGACGGAAGATTCATCGAGGAGATTGGAACATACAACCCACTCACAGAGCCTTCAGAGTTCAAAGTTGACAAAGAAAAAGTCCAAGCTTGGATTAAAAACGGCGCACAACCAACAGACACTGTAAAGAGTCTATTGAAGAAAAACGGCGTAGTTTAAGGAGAAGAGATGCTTAAAGAGCTTTTGATTTGCCTTGCGGGTAATCTTGTAAGAGACCCAAGTTCAGTTGATGTGACGGTGATTGAGAAAGAGGACGGAAGCGTCCTATATGAGCTCCGTGTTGCAGAATCAGAAATGGGCAGAGTTATCGGAAAGCAAGGGCGCATTGCCAAAGCCATTCGCACTGTTATGAAAGCGGCGGCAGTAAAGACAAATGAAAAAATCCACGTTGATATTGTGGGTTAGTTAATTGATATTGAGGCGAGGGTTTTACTCTCGCCTTTGTGTCAATGGCAAGGTATAATATTGGAGGTTGAATATGGCAGGATATATTTGTTCAAAATGCAAGTGTACCACATTTTCAGAGGGACAATTTCAAGCAACCGGAAGTACACTATCAAAATTATTTGATGTTCAAACGGAAAAATTTTTGACAGTGTCATGTACAAATTGCGGCTTTACAGAGATTTTTAAGAGAAATTCAGATATGGGTGAGAATATAATTGATTTACTGTTCGGTGGTTAGAATTTAACGGAATAAAAAGTAAGCTTACTCTTTTTGCTTAAAAGTAGTCCGAATTTTACCTATGACTTTAGTTCTATGAACTTTAGAACGATTAAAACGCACAGAAAGGAATGGTCATGAATATGACATTGCTTGAAACAGGAAAAATCACAAGAGCGCATGGCATTGCGGGAGAAGTACGCATTGAGCCATGGACTGATAGCATTGAAGATTTACTTGAGTTGACAGAGCTATACTTAAAGGACGGAACGAAACTTATTGTTAAAAGCTCCCGTCCTCATAAGACCTGTGTGCTAGTAAAGTTTAAGAGAATCAACACAATCGAAGAGGCGATGCCTCTTATCAATCAAGTTGTCTATCTTGATAAGGATAGCGTTGAGCTTTCCGACGGACAATATTTCATCGCTGATTTACTCGGGGTTTTAGTGTCTGATATAGACAGCGGCGAAGTTTACGGAAAAATTACCTATGTGCAAAACACAGGTGCAAATGATGTGTATCACATCACAAGAGAGCATGACAAAAAGCTTTTCTTAATACCGGCTATTCCATCGGTGGTGAGAGAAGTTGACATACAGGAAAAAACCATGAGAATTTTTGTACTTGAAGGGCTGTTTGACTGATGAATTTTATACTGCTTACACTTTTCCCCGACATGTGCAATGCATATCTAAGCGAGAGCATATTAGGGCGCGGTGCAAAAAATGGTTTTATTAAATTTGATATTAGAAATATCCGCGACTATGCGTTTAATAAGCATAGAAAAGTCGACGATGCGCCATATGGAGGCAGTCGCGGCATGCTTATGAGCGCTGTGCCGATTGCGGCGGCGATTGAAGCGGTGTCACAGGATTATGGGAAAAAACCATATACGATTTATCTTTCGCCAAAGGGGAAGATTTTTGATCAAGAGAGAGCGAAGGAATTAAAGGAATTTGACAATTTACTTTTCATCTGTGGGCATTATGAGGGTGTGGACGAGCGAGTGATTGACTTGTTTGTGGACGAGGAAATTTCCATCGGAGACTATGTCTTGACGGGAGGAGAACTTCCTGCACTAACAGTGATTGACAGTGTGGCAAGGCTTGTCACAGGGGTGCTACCTGATGAGGAGTGCTTTTCAAATGAGAGCATTTACAGCGGTCTACTTGAATACCCACAGTACACAAGGCCTGCAACTTTCATGGGACTGACAGTGCCTGATGTGCTCATTTCTGGGCATCATAAAAACATTGAGGATTGGCAACTTAAGGAGTCGCTTGAAATAACAAAAGAGCGGCGCCCTGATTTATATCAAAAATACAATAAAAAATAGGCGGAGGTGATGTGAGATTAAACAGAAGGCGAAAAAGTTGCCGTTTGAGGCAAAGTGGAAATCATTTGTAAATGGAAGTTTTTTTATACGTCTGGCACTTTTTATTGCAGATTTCTTTGAAGGAATTGTCAGCGGTAGTTTTTTGTATAAATTTTTCACGACATATCCATCATTAGAGGAGCAATCCAAAAACAGTATAATTAAGAGAATTTTTGTGGACAGCACAAAAAAATTACGCAAGAACTTAGGATTGGGTTTTTCAAGAATTGTGGAAAACAGTGTGATAGCAAATACGATAGATGGGCTTGTAAAGTTCGCTCTACGACATAATATGCTGTCATATGCCGCTTTTTTCACTGCATTTGGGCTTGTGTTGATCTCAATTGTTCTCTACAATGATTTTGTAGTCCACAGTTTGAGTTTTGCAAGTTCAGACACTGTGATTGGATTTGGTTTTGTGTTTGTAGGGCTGTTTTTTTCACTCAACCGTGATTCACTTGGAACAGTCTTGATGCAAAGTAAAGTATTTAGGTTTCTATTTCTGGATCTACTTTCAATCAGAGAGGAAGTTTTCAAGGTAAAACAGATGCGAGAGAGCATTTTTCTGTTTTCTTTTCTCGGGATTTGCTTTGGCACAGCGACTATATACGCACCATTGCTTTATATACTAGCGGCACCAATTGCGATTGTCCTAGCGCTGTCAATTCTTGCAATACCGGAAACAGGATTTATCCTATTGCTATTTGCAGCACCATTTATTGAAACGATGATGGCTGCGGCATTTGCGGCATTTGTTGTGATCTCATTTGCATTTAAGGTACTTCGCTCAAAGCGCAAAATTTCAATTGGTTATTTAGACTTGTTTGTCTTATTTTTCATGACCTTGACATTTGTAATGGGTGGATTGCTGTCATTATATCCAAGTGATAGTATACTCTCTGTTGCACTGTATGTGCTGTTTATTTCAACTTATTTTGTTGCGGCAAATGGTATAAGGAATAAGAAATATATAATGAAGTCTATCATTGCGATTTTAACGGGCGGTTTTATATCATCAGCACTTGGAATTTATCAAAACTTTTTTTCAGAGGCGTCAAGCACTTGGGTTGATGCTGATTTATTTGAAGATATCTCGATTAGAGTTGTTGGAACATTCGGAAACCCAAATGTATTCGGCGAGTATTTAGTTATGATTATTCCCCTGGCAATATCGCTTATTTTCCTATTAAAAGGCAAAAACAAAATACCGATGATTTTATGTGCTGGTGCAATGCTGACCACTCTCGTTTTCACTTGGTCAAGAGGCGCGTGGCTGGCAATGCTTGTAGCCTTAGTGTTATTCTTGTTTATGTATAAGGGGCTTGGTTTTAAGTTCATATTCCCTGCACTATGTGCATTGCCGCTCCTTCCTGTATTGCTCCCTGACAGTATCACATCAAGGATAATGAGCATCGGGGATATGACTGACTCGTCAACTGCGTATAGATTTTCAATTTACACGTCTTCATTGCGGCTTATTTTGGATTATTTCTTCACAGGAATTGGGGTCGGAGCGACAGTCTTTAGCTCTGTATACGCAAAATATGCACTTTCAGGCGCAGTGTTTGCACAGCACAGCCATAATTTATATATGCAAATTCTAGCTGAGCTTGGGGTGCTTGGGGCACTTAGTTTCATTGCACTTCTTGTGAACTATGCAAGATTGATTTTGACAACTTACAGCAAAGACGGATATAGATTTTATAGGACAGTTGCACTAGCGCTCGGGCTCGGGCTCGTCGCCGTATTGTTCCAAGGGCTGACTGACCATGTCTGGTACAATTACAGAATATATCTGTATTTTTGGATGATTATGGGCTTGTCGGTTGGCGTTTCAAGAGCATATTTTTACGAGAGCTCACAAGAGGAGGTATATTATCATGACAAATAAAAAGAAGGCGAAAATTAACGTATTTGATATTTTCATTGCGCTAATTGTGGTTGCGGCAATTGCGGTTGTGTATATGTTTTTCACAAGCCGTGACAATATTGTTGAAGTAAATTCAAATGCGACAGTGACTTACAAAGTTGAGTTTCAAAATGTGTACGACGAAATTGCATATACAACAAAAATCGGTGATCCAATCAGAGATGGCGTTTCAAAAATCAATGTTGGAGAAATAGTAGATTTTGATGTGTCGCCGACGATAAGAGTAACGGAAGATACAATTGCAGGGGTTGCTAAGAATGTCGTTGTCCCTGAGAGATTTAATGTAACGCTCACAATTGAAGCGCCAGCAGTTGTGACGGATGGTAGTGTGAGTGTGAATGGCACTGACATTTTAGTCGGACAACAGATGCATATGCAATCTAAGCACTTTTCGGGCTCGGGGTTTTGCGTTGCAGTATCGTATGAATAGGGGGTGAGAACTTGGAAGAAAACAGAGCATCAAAAAAGAAAGTTAAATTCGGCGGTTTTAATATACTTGATATACTAATTGTGTTTTTTGTATTAGCGACAGTTCTCATCTTGCTTTTTAGAGGTGAGATAATTGACAGTTTGCGCACTTCTATGGGAGAGACACAAATCGAATTTGTGGTCAGAACCAATTCCGTTCGCGAGATTTCTTGTCTTGCAGTAAATGTCGGTGATAATTTCTATGATAAAGAGGGCGGGGCATATCTTGGTGAGGTGACCGAAGTCAGCTACAGACCGGCAAAAAAAGAGGTTACGATGGCTGATGGGACAATTGTATTGACAGATGATCCGATGTATTTTACATTACACATTACAGTTAGGGGAACAGGCGAATCAAAACCAGAGGGATTTTTCATCAATGCAACGAGAATTGTTTCTCCCGGAGCGAATATTATCTATGAAACATCGCTATTATCATCAACAGGGCATGTTGTCAGAGCGATTGAAGTTGTTGACCAATAGAGT
>CAYJIE010000044.1:0-19027 GCA_964370145.1 uncultured Oscillospiraceae bacterium | reverse complement strand
AAAAATACTCTGGGTTTGATGCCACAATTGCAATGTCGGACATGAAAGATTTTATTGGAAATACAGTTTATGCACAAGTAATCCTTGAAGCGTCAGGCGTTTATTACAATGGAAAAGAGTTTAGCTTCACTATTAATCGTGATTAAGCGATAGGACTATTCGTCGAGAATACCATGTTGCAATTTTACAATTATGCTAATGTCCTTGATGAAAAAATGTGGAGATTGACTTAATTTTGGCGATTTTAAGTGTGGAGATGTGTATTTTTGCACTGTTTCCAGTAATACAACGAAGACTGATAAATAACGATAAAGACACATTTGTGTCATTTGATATCATGATAGAAGAGCATTTTTTTGGTTGTTGTATAGTTGTCCTATTATCAGCGATATGATACAAGTGTAATTGCAAGCCGTAAGAGTTTCACATATGATGGTCGTGCACAACAAGGTAACCTTGCATTGAAATGGGCAGTAACGGATAAAGTTGCTATTACTGAGAGCTAGAGCGGTTGAATCCCTTTTGACCCCACGACAACTTGATCCGAAAAAGCAGTCATGGGTGAGCTCGTAAATGTGTTTGCAGAAAATGCCTAATAAAGTTGATGATAAGCAACCGCATCCATTTGAAGTCATTAATAATAAAACTTAGATTTTCACGACTTTTCATAGTGTTGCTTGTGGCAGCAAACACTGCATAATAGTACTTTTGAAAATAATGTTATTTTTTATGTTAGCAATATTATTTATACAATTTCCTTCACAAAGCAGTATGTTTCGCTTTCTTTAGGTGCTTTTTAGTACAATTCTCAACTTTGTGCTGTTCCAGTAATATCTTGTCATATGTGATTTTCTGTTGTTAGAACTTATAATCATTGGCTCTTCACAAGGGCGCCTATCCTCATCAACCATATTTCTTGTGTTAATAACTTTGTTTTTCGCAGCTTCAAACGAGTTGATATTTTTATGGATACAAGTTTTGCGGAAATTTATAAGTTTAATTTGAGTTGGCTACGACTTGCGAGCTGACTGAATTCACTTGAGCATTTATGCTCTTCTCCACACCCCCAATCAATTTCAACACGGAGGTTTTTATGAAAATTTTAGTCACTGGTTTTGAGCCCTTTGGCGGCGAGATGACAAATCCGTCATATGAGGCGGTTAAACTCTTACCCGATGAAATTAAGGGTGCGACCATTATAAAAAAAGAAATCCCTGTGGTTTTTGGGAAATGCGGAGACATCCTTGAGAGCGCCATTATCGAGCACAGCCCTGATGCGGTACTCTGTATTGGGCAGGCCGGCGGAATTTCTGCCATTGCAGTGGAGCGTGTCGGAATTAACTTAAACGAGGCGTCAATTGCCGATAATGAGGGCGCGCAACCTATTGATAAGAGAATCAAAGAGGACGGTGAAAACGCCTATTTCTCAACAGTGCCGACAAAGGCGATGGTGAGCAACATCAAAGACAATGATATTGCCGCAAGGGTGTCCTATTCCGCAGGGACATATGTCTGCAATGACATCCTCTATCAGCTGTTGTATATGTGCAACAAAAAATATCCGACGATTAAGGGCGGATTTATCCATGTGCCATACTCAGTGGAGCAAGCGGAAAAGAAGGATAAAAAGGTGCCTTGCATGGCAATTGAGAAAATTGCCAAAGGCTTGGAATTTGCAATTGAGGCGATTGTTCTAAATGAGAGCGACCGCTCGGACATCTCAATGGGAACTATCATGTAGTAAAATGAGGATAAAAAAGCCAATCCCTAAGCGGTGCTATCGTAAAGAAACTATATGACCATCTAATAATCAGTACGGTTAGACAAAGGGTGGCGGGCATGAACTACTGCCCGCCACCCTTCGCATATTCAAATATAATTTTCGCTACTTTATCTTTATTTAGCTCCCCTTGATTTCATCTAATTATTAATGTATAATAGCGACATAGATTTTTATATTCGACAGAAGGTGACCAAATGAATAAACGAAATAAATTAAGCCATCTTGCAAGTGTACTACTTTATGTCATTTCCATAGCTTTATACTTGGTATCTGCACTTTCTATCGTATCAGGAACGAGTGAAACTGTTTTTACTTATAACTATCCTTTAAGAGTTACTGCGGACTGCCTTGCTATTGCTTGTGCAGCAGTTGCACCTTTTTTAGGCAAATCAAATAAATGGCTAAAGGTTATAAAAATCCTGCTGTCTATTTTTATTATCAGCTTTATACTCATTTTCGGGTTTACAAATAACGTAATAGCTTAACCCGATTGACCTAGCGAAGACAACAACTTAGGTCATGCTATCCCAAGCTAATGAACATACCCTATATACAACAACAAGCTGACACTTGGCAAAGTGTCAGCTTGTTTCTTTATGAAGCTCCAACTCTCATGAGTCGGCTTTCTTAACATCCAATTATCTAGCTTATCTAAAATCTTATTTCATAACATCGAGTGTAATCTGGCTTACGTCTTGCGTAATTGCATATGGCACCGGTTGAAGTCCCACTTTAAGGCTCTTCACATTTGTGACAATTTCAATTGCACACAGGGTTTGCAGCCCAAGCCCAAGATCCATAATCTCAATTGGGTTTCCATCACCAGCACTTAGGTTTAGCGGACTTGCATTTTCAAGCACAAATACATGCTTATCTGCAAATGTGAGTTTTTCCACGCCTTTTTTCATCGTGACCACTTCACTTGCACTCTCTTTAAGCCCTTTAACGTCAATTTCAAAACCATAGTGACCACTGTTTGCCAAAATTGCGCCCTTCTTGAAATATTTAATATGCTCCGCTGTCAGCACGTCGAAGACACCTGTGACAGTGACCACAACATCTGCTTTTGGCAAAAGCTCTTCAAGCGAGCCGACTTGATGCCCCTCGACTTTCGCCTTTAGGCGAAACAGCGGATCAATATCATATACCATTGTGTTTGCGCCAAGCCCCTTGAACTTTGTCGCAACACCGCTCCCACAATATCCATAGCCGACAACCAGCACGCTCTTTCCACCGACTAGCAGGCTTGTCGCACGCATAAACCCATCGACGACCGACTGTCCGACACCTGTGAAGTTCTCAAGAAGTTGTTTTAGGGGTGAGTCATCAATCACGACTATCGGATATGAGGTATTGACCCCATGCTTTTCAATGAGCAATTTACCGCTCCTTGTCTCCTCATTCGCACCCTCCGGTTGCCAGTTATAATCACCCTTTGCATGTTCTAGGATAAAACTCGCACCATTGTCAAGGAACAGGTCAATTTTATTTTCAAGCACCTTATTTACATGCGCAATATGCTCCTCATATGTATCATCGGATTTTCCGTAAACAGTCATATTGTCAAGCGAGGCAAGATATGCCGCTGTGTCGTCCTTCGTCGTCCCAAGACAGCCGACAAGATAGACATGCTTTGCGCCAGCCGCAAGTAGCCCCTCAATCCAGTAGCCAGTCTTTGGCTCAATATGCATACAAATTGCAATTGTCTTACCTTTGAAAGTTTGCTTTGCCTTAATATCCGCGTTGATATCCGCAATAATTGGCATGCGCTCACGGAACCAACCCATTCTCCCCTCGCCGTCATTTGCAAGATTTGCATTCACAATAATTGATGACATATTAACCTCCGCTATTTACAATTTAATGATTTTATAATATAATTTGTATATAATTATATTTATTATATCAAAGGCAATAAAAAAAGATAGGACATTTGTCTTAATTTTTGGGGGATACATGAAAACAATTAGTGATAGAGATTTCCTTGAATTACAGCTTAAAAATAAGGGGCTGGACGAGATTTTCACGGAGCGTGCAAAAAAGGGGCTTTTCATCAGAAAATTTTCCACAGGCGCGACGGTTTCATATGAGGGATTGCAGGTGAAAACCCTCTCCATTGTGCTCTCGGGAAGGCTTCGTGTCGTCGCCTCCTCGCTTGACGGAAACCATGCTGTCGTCGACTATATAAATGAGGGGGACTTACTTGGCGACATCGAATATTTCCAAGCAGACGAAAATATTCATGCGGTCATTGCAAAAAGTGCCGCCGTCGTGCTCGAAGTGCCCTATGAAATAATTGACCAAGAGCTTAAACATCATGCACCCTTCCTCTTTTTCCTCTCGAAAAAACTCGCCATAAAGCTCAAGGCGTCCTCGCTTGCCCATTCAAAACATCTTCTCTATTCAACAAAGGTGCAACTTTGTAAATTTCTTGTTGAGATGGCTGACATCGAAAACAGCGATGTTTTGCAGGTGAAAAATGTCGAGCTCGCACAGCGACTTGGCAGTACTGACAGGCATATACGCCGTCTTGTCGGTGAACTTTGCGATGAAAATTTGCTCGAAAAAGTCGGTCGTGGACAGCTTCGGATTTTATCTCGCGAAGAGCTTCGCAAAAAAGTTAAGTAAATTTGAATTTTTTTGAATTTTTACATAATTTATACGTTCCAACAGGACTTTTGTCCTGTTGGATTTTCTTGTTTTATGTCATAATAATTTTGAATGAAATGCAGGGGGTGCTATATGAAAATAAAAATGCTTGGCGTGGGCAATGGCTTTTCAAAGGGCGTCTTTGACACCAACGCACTCCTATATAATAATGACAGCGAATTTGCGATGGTGGACTGCGGCACGACTGCGTGGACAAGCCTTGATATTCTTGGGATTTCACGAGAGCAAATCAAGTCGATTTTCCTCACGCATATCCATTTTGACCACAGCGGCGGAATTGAGTCAGCCGCGCTATACGGAAAATTCGTCGAGGGACGCAAAATGCGCCTCATCGTACCCGCTCCAATTCGTGAGCGCATCTGGGACAACTATCTCAAGGGCGCAATTGAGGATAATATTCAAGGTTTTACAGCGCTTGAGGACTTTTTTGACGTCGTGTCGCCGCAAGAGGGCGAAGAATTCACTCTCCTCGACGGCATTGTCGCAAAATGGTTTCATGTTAAGCATCTTGAGGGCAAATTTGCCTGTGGGCTACTCATAAACAATGAAATTTTGTACACGGGTGACATGCTAATTGATGAAAAATTACTGCTTGATGCAGTCAGAGATGGCGCAAAACATATTGTCCATGATGTCTGCTTTAGAAAAGTCATCAATCATGCGCATTATGACGAGATATTGCGATATCCAAGTGAGATAAAAGACAAATTGCATTTGATACACCACGGATTGCTCGACGATAAGAATGCACCAAATGACGGCGTGAAGTTCTTATATCAGCATGTGGAATATGAATTTTAGGAGGAACTATGACAGCTTTAGTGGAAAAAGTAATCGCATATATGCGAGATAAGCAACTTGGCGAGGCTTCGGGGCATGACTGGTGGCACACAAAACGTGTATATGAGATGGCAATGAAGCTCTGCGACTTAAACGGAGGCGAAATTGACCGTGAGACTGTCGCATTGGGCGCACTCCTCCATGATATTGAGGATTGGAAATTCAACGACGGGGATGAGACTGCAGGCCCTCGTGCCGCAAGGGCGTTGCTAGAGAGCTTTGGCGCACCCGAAGCGCAAATTTCACATATAGAGACCATCATCATCGACCTCTCTTTTAAGGGTGGCGGAAAAGAAATCGGCATGCCCACAATTGAGGGTGAAATCGTGCAGGACGCAGACAGACTGGACGCGGTTGGCGCAATCGGTATTGCAAGATGCTTTGCAACAGGCGCTGTGTTCAAGAACGAGCTCTTCAATCCAGAGACACCTGCTAGGGTTAAAATTTCCAAAGAGGAATATGGTGAGAAAAAAGGCACTTCCATCAACCACTTCTACGAGAAGTTATTTAAGCTTAAAAACCTCTATAATACAGACGCCGCTAGAAAAATTGGCTTGGAGCGCCATGAGTATCTAAAGGCATTTGTACGGGAGTTTTTAATAGACTGCAATGCACAAGACACACAACAATTCAAACTACTCGACGAAATGTAAGGAGAAAAACATGAAAAAACTACTCGCACTAATCGCAGCACTGACACTGACTTTTGTTGGATGTTCATCAGGGGACACAGGAGCTGACACAGGCTCAACTGGGACAGATTCAGGAACAACATCGGGAACAACAGATGCTGGGACAACAGACGCAGGGACAACTAGCGACCTTAAGGTTGCTTTGGTTGCAGCCGGAGTTTTCGGCGACCAAGGCATGAACGATGCACTTCTAAATGGTATGAATATGTTCACTGAGGCGACAGGCATCGAAGTGACTTCAGTTGAAGTTGCTGAATTTGCAGACCATGCAATCAATGCGACAAATTTCGCAGAACAAGGCTATGACCTTATCATCATGGGCGGCCCTGTTTCAGAGATTATGCCTGACATCGCAAATCAATATCCAGATACGCATTTTATCCTAAATAAGGGTACAATCGCAGATCTACCAAATGTTACTTCAGTTCAATTTGACGAGGCACAACCATCATTCCTTGGCGGTGTGTTCGCAGTTCTTATGAGTGAGCATCTTGGCGGCGAGAGATCAGCCGGCTGGGTTGGTGGAATGAGAATTCCAGACCTTGAGAAAGCAAGATTTTCATATGTAGCCGGTGCTGAATATGTTGACGGAAATGTCGATGTTATCTATGTCGGCGACTTCACAGACATCGCAAAGGGCAAAGAAATTGCACTTCAAATGTATAACAATGGCGCGAAAATCGTTCAAGGTTATGCAGGCGGCGCATCAACAGGTGTCTATCAAGCGGCAGAATCACTTGACGACACACATTATGCAATGGGCTCAGCAACAGGTCAATTCAATCTATCACCAAAAATCATGGCTTCTGTCATCGTTAAATATGATGAGTCACTAAATCTTCTAATGCAACAATATGTAAATGACGGCTCAATCGATTCAGGCATCATGGTGCTAAACCTTGGCACAGAAGGCTCTGACCTTAAATATGCGCCTGACCACGAGGCAAACATCCCACAAGAGATTAAAGATGAAATTGCAAAGCTAAAAGAAATGATTATCAATGGCGAAATCGTTCCACCGACAACAGAGGAAGAGTATAACGAATTTTCAGCATAAGCTGACGGGAGTTTTAGATGACAAAAGCAGTTGAACTACGCGGCATCACGAAGAAATTCGGGACGGTCGTTGCAAATGACAAAGTTAATCTAACTATCAACAAGGGCGAAGTTCTCGCCCTTGTTGGCGAGAATGGGGCAGGAAAGTCCACATTGATGAATATCTTATATGGACTGCATATGCCCAATGAGGGCGAAATCCTCGTCAATGGCGAACAGGTTTCCCTTAGCAACGCACTAGATGCCATTAAAATCGGCATCGGCATGGTGCATCAGCACTTCATGCTAATCCCACGCATGAGCGTCGTGGAAAATATCGTGCTCGGAGTCGAGACGAAAAAGGGCTTTTTCTTTGATCGAGCTGCGGCTCTCGAAAAGGCGAGTGAGGTCTGTGAGAAGTTCAAACTCTCAGTCGATTTAAACGCTAAAATCTCCGACATCTCCCTTGGTATGCAACAGCGTGTGGAAATCATCAAGATTTTGTACCGTGGTGCGGATATCATCATACTTGATGAGCCGACCGCAGTGCTCACTCCACAGGAAATCAAGGAGCTTGGAGAAATTCTCGCCCATCTTAAGAGCATGGGCAAAACAATTGTGATTATTACGCATAAGATGGACGAAATTCTCGGTTTTAGCGACAGGGTCACTGTGCTTAGACAGGGAAAAAACGCAGGGGATTTAATCACCGCAAATACCGATGAGCGTGAAATCACAAGACTTATGGTTGGAAAAGATGTGCAACTTGGCGGCCACAAGGAAGATGTGGCTTTTGACGAAGTTGCACTGGAAATAGAAAAACTCACCCTCACTGATGGGGGAGAGCATCTGATTAAAGATATCTCTCTTACGGTGAAGAGAGGTGAAATACTTGGTATTGCAGGCATTGACGGCAGTGGACAAACTCAGCTGCTTGAAGTTCTTGCAGGGGTGCGCAGTGGCGCTTTAGGCAAGGTTAGCTACTTTGGCAATGATATAAATTCGCTCAAAATCAGGGAGCGAAAAGAGCTTGGCATTTCTTTTGTCCCACGAGACCGCCACAAAGATGGGCTCGTGCTCGACATGACAGTCGAGGAAAATCTTGTTTTGGGATTTCAAAAGAAAGAGAAGTTCTTAAAGTCCAAAAACACCATGAATTTTAAGACAATAAGTGAACATGCGAAAGACAAAATAGAGACCTTTGACATTCGTTGCTCGTCAGAAAAACAGCTTGCAGGGACATTGTCAGGCGGAAATCAGCAGAAAATCATCATCGCTAGAGAGATTGATGACAACACAAAGCTGATTTTAGCAGACCAACCTACCAGGGGAATTGACATTGGTGCGATTGAATTTATCCACAATATATTGACTAAAAAGCGCAGTGATGGTTGCTCCGTCATTCTCACCTCGCTTGAACTCGATGAAGTCATGTCACTCTCCGACAGAATTGTCGTCATGAATGGCGGAAGAATTGTCTCAATTCTCGACGCCGCAACCGCGACAAGAGATGAAATCGGACGACTTATGGTTTCAACTGCGGGAGGTCACAATGAATAAAAATAATAGTAATTTCAAGAATAAACTATCAAATATTCTGATGCCGCTAGTGCTCATTTTATCCTCATTTGCAATCGCAGGTATTCTCATCGTCGCAACAGGCAAAGACCCCATCGAAGCATATTCTGCACTGATTTTCGGTGCGTTCGGGCGCCCGTCCGCCATCATTACGACGCTTAACAAAGCGGTGCCCATCTGTCTTAGTGCATTTGCGGTGTCCATGTCGCTAAAAGGAGGAATTTTCAACATCGGTGTTGAGGGGCAATTTTTAATGGGCGCAACAGCCGCAACCCTCGCAGGTATTTATATTGAGGGTCTGCCCACCATAATCCATGTGCCACTGGCACTTCTTTGCGGTGCAATTGTCGGCGGACTGTGGAGCATGATTCCAGCGCTCCTATACATAAGAAAAGGGATAAGTCTTCTTGTCGTTCACCTTTTGATGAACTCAATTGCAATTTTCCTATTACAATATTTCGTGCTTGACCTCTTCGCATCTGACAATGCACTCGTACCGTCAACGGAATCAATTCTTGACAGCGCAAAACTCCCTTATCTAGTGCAGAGCCCGAGCAAACTTTCAATCGCCATTTTTATTGTGCTGGCAATTGCTGTGATTTTGCAGTTTTTCTATACAAAGACAAGACAGGGCTATGAGATGAAGGCGACGGGGCTGAACCGTAAGGCGGCGGCAGTCAGCGGAATCAACACAAAGTCATATATGTTCGCGGCACTCGTTGTCGGCGGCATGATTGCAGGCATTGGCGGAGGCCTTGAAATTCTCGGCACCCACCACAGATTATACACAGACTTCTCGCCCGGCTACGGCTATGACGGTATACCAATCGCTTTGCTGTCCAAGGGCAACCCCTATATAACAATTATCGGCTCTGTCCTCTTTGGCGCACTGCGGTCAGGCTCAATTAATATGCGTGCGATGTCGGGCGTGTCCGACGAAATCGTATCCGTCATTCAAGGCGTGTTGATTTTGTTTATCAGCTGTCAATATATCGTGAAGTTTGCAATTGACAAAAAGCTCATGTCGAAAGGAGGCAAATAATGGATATTGGTGTAATCACTTTGATGCTCCTCTCTGTCATTCGTCTCTCCGCACCGATTTTCATCGCAGGTATCGGTAATATGTATTGCGAGAGGGTCGGAATTCTAAATCTCGGCTCTGAGGGTATGATGCTTTTTGGCGCATTCTTCGGGGTGCTCGGCTCACATTATACGGGAAGTGCATGGGGCGGTCTCCTCTGCGGCGTACTCGCAGGCATTGTCATCGGCTCGCTATATGGTCTAATTTGCGCTGAATTTGGCGGCATTCATGCAATCGCAGGGCTTGGGCTAAACCTCTTCGCAGGTGGGCTTACAACATTTCTCTGCATCGCCTTTTTCAAATCCACAATTTCACCAAGTGTTACAGCGATGCCTACAACGGATATATTTTCGGGAATTCCCGTCATCGGTGACTTCTTAAGTCAACTCTCACCAATCATTTATATCGGCGTTGTAATCGCAGTAATCTCATATTTAGTGGTGTATAAAACGCCCTTCGGACTGCGTATGCGTGCAGTCGGCGACGACCCAAAAGTGGTTGAAACCGCAGGCATAAATGTTTGGCGAGTAAAATTCATCGGCGCTGTCATCTGCGGCGCAATCTGCGGTGTCGCAGGCGCATATATGTCGCTCGGACAGCTCGACCGCTTTGTCATGAACATGATAAGCGGCAAGGGAATGCTCGCCGTCATCGCCGTAAAAATGGGCAAATGGAACCCACTTGGCATCTTGGGAACAGCCTTATTACTTGGATTTTTCGATGCAATTCAACTTCAAATGCAACTTGCAGGAATTCCGCTCCCACCCGAGATCATTCAAATTTTCCCACTTGTGG
Source organism: uncultured Oscillospiraceae bacterium (assembly GCA_964370145.1). GTDB lineage: Bacteria > Bacillota > Clostridia > Oscillospirales > Feifaniaceae > CAYJIE01. Next base: position 8,553 of record CAYJIE010000044.1, on the reverse strand, counting down.
CTGGTATCATTGCACTCACTTTGCAATCAGGAGCAGACGCAAGGCCGTCATCACTTGAGAAAATTTATCTGAAAAATCAGTATAAATAGTTCATGTGCGACATAAATAACTTATATTGCACATCAACCGCTGATGCACGATATAAGCCAATATAATAACCAGACGGTCATATATTTTCGCATATTGGGCGAAAGTTTCTACGAACTGCTTACAGGTCACTATGATGTCTCCACAAGGGGATACTATTATCTGTGAGCAGTTTTATTTTTTAATTGTATATAATAGTGATAAATAATAAGAGTAGAAAGGGACGGATTAAAAATATGAAAAGAGATGTAATCATTGTGGGCGCGGGCCCTGCTGGGATTTTCACGGCACTTGAAATGGTGCGCAAGGGCTCGACGAAGAGCATAACCCTTCTTGAAAAGGGGCTTAGCATAAAAAAGAGGGCATGTCCTAAGACGAAGACGAAAAAATGCATAAGCTGTAAGCCCAACTGCCATATAACCACTGGCTTTAGCGGCGCAGGTGCGTTCTCTGACGGTAAGCTCTCGCTTAGCTATGAGGTGGGCGGCGATCTCCCCGACCTCATCAGTGCGGAAAAAACACAGGAGATGATTTCTTACACCGACGGTATCTATCTTGAGTTTGGCGCTGACCCGAAAGTCGAGGGCGCAGGCGTGACTGATGAAATCAAGGAGATTAGACGAAAAGCAATCAATGCCAACTTAAAACTCGTGGACTGCCCAATTAGACATCTTGGCACGGAGAAAGCACAGGAGATTTATCTTGCACTCGAGGAATATCTCATTGAAAATGGCGTGGAGGTGCTCTTCTCGACTGAGTGCTCAAACATCATCCTTGAAGACGGTGCATGTGTTGGTGTCAACATCATTCGTGAGGGCAAAGCGGAGACCCTCTATGGCAAGGATATCGTTCTTGCGACTGGCAGACGTGGTGCTGACTGGCTGGAGCATATGTGTGCGGAAAACGGCATTTCTCACGCTCCTGGCACTGTTGACATCGGTGTGCGTGTCGAAGTGCGCAATGAGATCATGGAAAAGGTCAACGATGTACTATATGAATCAAAGCTAATTGGCTACCCCAAGCCTTTTAAGAACAAAGTGCGCACTTTTTGTCAAAATCCGGGCGGTTTCGTCAGCCAAGAGAACTATGACAATGACCTTGCTGTCGTCAACGGACATTCATATAAAGACCTTAAGTCAAACAATACAAATCTTGCGATTTTGTGCTCGCATAATTTCACCGAGCCATTTAACCAACCGATTGAATATGCGAAGAAAATCGGCGAGCTCACGAATATGCTTGGGAGTGGGCAACTTCTCGTTCAACGCTTTGGCGACATTCTTGACGGGAAGAGGACATGGCAAGATGAGCTCATGCGCTCGAATTTAGTCCCAACTCTCCCAGACGCAGTCGCAGGAGATATAACTTCCGCCATGCCATATCGTGCGATGACTAATATCATCAACTTCATTCATGCGGTGGATAAGGTCGTACCCGGTTTTGCCTCTGACGAAACTTTGCTGTATTCACCTGAACTTAAGTTTTATAGCAATAAGGTGAAAATGGACGAGGAATTTAACACAAATATCAGAAATCTCTACTGTCTTGGCGATTCAAGCGGCTGGACGAGAGGGCTCATGATGGCTTCCCTCATGGGCGTTCTTATGGGTCGCCGCCTTGCGGGAGAATAATAACGCTAAAGCCGATGTCTTCGATGAGGGCATCGGCTTTTTGTTGTTATGATTGCATAAATATACGAATTTGATTTCATACAAGCGTTTGCATGTTTTTCGCTTTATTTTTTCTGAACTCACATGTATGCTGTGCATCTTATCTAAAACAAAGGCTTTTTTTGAGACTATTTTTGTGCGCAGTGTAAGAATTGTTGCATTTTTATAAATATCTATTGACTATTTATGCGTATGGGTGTATAATTTACTTAATAAATATGAGAAAAGAGGTAATTTTTATGCAAGGATTTAAGAAGGCGGCGGTGGGTATCGCATTGGCGGTTTCGATGCTTTCAAATATCGGACTGAGAGCATTTGCTCAAGATGAGCTGGAGATTTCATTTGAGCCTGTGGAGCTCACTGACGGTGCCACCATCGTTGACAGCGACGAAGTGCTGCAATATATGTACGGTCTCACCGACATCGGCTCGCGTCTTATGGGCACGCCGAACGAATACGAATCTGTGGACTATATTAAAGATATGATGCTTGCGAGCTACGCCCCAGAGAATGTCATTGTAACCGAGGTGGAGCTCAGCGATATAAGAAAAGCCCCTGTTTCCGCAATCACCCTATATGGTGACGAATATGGCGATGACGGAAAAATCATCTACTATGGCAATCTGTACGCATATGACGAGAGCGACGCATTTGAGGTTGAGGGTGAAGATGTCATCGTCGTGACAGATGGCACAATTGACGAGGACGTCGAGGGTAAATATCCGATGACCGCTCTTTCCGCAATAAGCGTTGAGGGCAAGGAGATGAACGAAGTTATTGCCGAGTTTGCAAAAACTGCCACTGACGGCGGTGCTAGCGGTGTGATTATCTACAATGACATTCCAAATAGCAATAACTTAATCGGGCGTCTGATTATACAAGGCGACTTCACCGCAGATATCCCTGTGCTTGGCTTTGACGGAGTTGCAGGCGAAATTTTTAAAGAGGCGATTTCCAACGGTGAAGTGCTTACAGTTGAGAGCTACCACAGAGGGAACTCAAACAATGTAACCGCTATTAAAGAAGCTGACATCAACCCAGAAAACCCAAGCGCAATCATTCATGTCACAGGACATTATGACAGCGTGATGGGCACAATGGGCGCAAATGACAATGCGACAGGCGCTGTTGGTGTCATGGTGCTTTCAAAAATCTTCTCGACTGTTGACACAGGAACGGTTGAACTGCGTTTCTCTGCTCTAGGCGCAGAGGAGGGCGGACTAAACGGCTCACTTAGCTATGCAACCGCTCTTAGCGACGAGGAAAAAGCAATTAGTATCAACTTGAATATGGATATGCTTGCAACTGATGAAGACTTTGTAAATGCACTTTCTTTGGATATTTACGGTGGTGTGTTCAATCTCCCAGCCGCTCTTGTAATCGGCGCCGCTCTCGAAGACGGCTTTGAGCTACTCGAAGACACAGACAATGTTCGTTACTTTAACTATGGCGGCTCTGACCATGTCAACTTCCAAAGACAGGGCATGAACGCCGCAAGTATGATTACTGTAATTGACGAAGACGACTACACAGAGAATGAATATCATCTGCCCTCCGACTCCATGGAGAACAATTACAGCATCGACAGACATATGCAGTCGCTATCACTCATGGCAGGCGGTATTTCAGCGGCAATCGAGCACAATTTAACACTTGAGGCAGAAATTTCAAATGTAGGCAATGTATATACAATTGAGAATACAGATGCACTGGAGGCGCTATTCCCGACAATTAAAGTATATGTAACTCAAAAATATCATGAGGGTGATTTACTAATCGAGCTCGATACTGCAACAGAGAATCAATTCACACTGCCAAGCGGTGATTGCGACGTGGAAATTTTCGGCTGTGGCTATGGCGCGGCAAATCTCATGGGCACATATGACAAGGCGAAAGTTGAAGAATATCAAGAGCCACTGGGCGCATTTAATCTTGGTGACATCAGCATGACAAGAGGCGACTTCACGCATCTTCTAAGTGAATACTTTGAAGTAGACACCGCAACTTATATGGAAAACAGCTTTACAGATGTCACATACGCTCATTATTATTACAACGCAGTGTCATGGGCAAGTGAGCATGCAATCATAAACGGTGTGGCGGCTGACAGCTTTGCACCTGACACCCTTGTGACAAATGAGCAAGTTGCCACAATCCTCGCGAATTATGCTGACAGCATGGGCATTGCACTTGCGCAAGATGAAAGCGAGATTTCCTTCGCAAACGCAAGCGCTATAAACGCTTGGGCGATGGACAGTGTGATGGAATTGCAAAAAGCAGGCATCATCACTGATGCAAATTACGAGCCACAGGCAAATATAAAAGCGGTAGATGCAGTTATATTGCTTGACGCCTTCACAAAGATAGTCTCAGAGTAACCTCCCTTAAAATATAGAAAGAGCAGTGGTGTTCACCACTGCTCTTTCTGTTTACCAAAAAGCTCCAAAGCTTTATGTTGCTTTCCAAACGGAGCCGCCCCACTCGTACACGACACCGACACTCACAGCGCCGCCATCAAAGTTTGAGCTGTCCAAATTGCCCACCGACTCAAACTGCAATTTGTCACCTGCCACCGTACCTTTTATCAGCCCAAGCGTGCCCGCATTGTTAATCGTCGCAACGCCTGTTCTCGATGCCACTTCAATTTCACCGACAATCGTAGCACCAGCATCATTGGTCAGCGAAATTATATCATTTAGATATATCTTGTCAGCAATTGTCAAGTTGCCCTCATTGTGCACTGTTGCGGCAGGCTCCACCTCCGACTCGGACAAGTCCTGCGCCTCTATTTTGTTTATGCTCGTGTCACCGCTCGTCAAAAGTGTCATATTATCGCCATATGCGCTGAGGTAGACATTAAGATCCGCTTTTTGCATGCTCGCTAGCGTCGAAACCATATCCATTCCATACACATCATATCCCTTGATAAATGTCGGGAATGAACTGTGCACATCGTCAACAAATTCATAATCCCTTAGAGTGAACCCATCATGCTCTCTTGTCAGATTTACAGTCGCTTCACTCGAGCCATACATGCTCTCTTCGCCGACTTTAAGTGACGCTGTTTCATCCGAAAGCACTACACTTGCAGTGTCACGGAAATTGTCGACATTCTCTATGTTCAGAACGCCGCCATTGTTCGCCCATATCATGCCGTCAAAAGTTGCCGCTCCCAAGAAGTTCGCCACGCCGCCATGCACGCCAAAACCTGCGGAGCGTGGAGCCGAAGACACCACAACTCCCGATTCAAATGTGATGCTTCCGCCGGCTTCCACTGTTATTCCCTCGGCTGAATATGGCAATGGGTAGTCACTTTTCACAACAAAATGTTCACCCTCTTTAATCGCCCAGTAATCATCGATATAATTTCTTATAACATCGCTCTCGTCATTGATTTCAAAATCCTTTATCATCGGTTGCCACAAAGCGCTGTCATTGTTCCACTCATATACAGTGTCCACGCTCGGCGCAGCGATTGCGCCTGTGCTATCTGCGAAGTTTTGCAATGTAGTCTCACTTAAAATGCCGATTTCAGTAAAAGCGATGCGCACATTTTCCGCTCCGCTGATTACCCCGTCAATCGTGCCCTCATTTGCTATTACAAATGGCGGCGCCATTTCTGTCGGCTTTATGTTCAAATCGCCAACAATTTGTGAGCCCTCATATGCCGTGATGCTAGAGCCCATTAAGGCGCTAATGTCTACATCATGTAGACCAGTATACATAACTATATTTACCGTGCCCTCAAAATTCATTGCCCCAAGGTCATTATCGCCCGACAACTCAACTCCCAGACTGCCATAGCCATACTCGCTATATTGGTTTATATCCATTTCGCCGGCGTTAAATCCGTCAAGCCCTATTCGTCCGTCCTCAAGTTCAATGCCATTTATCAAGTCAGGCAAGTCTCCTGTAAAATCAGTCGTATATCCACCGATGTCCAACAAAAATGTATCGTCCTCACTCGACTTCACCAAATTATAATGTGAGGAGAAACTCTCATTAAAGTTAACACCCTCTATTATGACATCCTTCGCTCCGCCTATTTTCAAGACCGAGCCATCTGCAACTGAATCCACAGATTCCAAGACGAATGTGCTGTCAGTGCCGATATTCACATCTGAATCTTCGCTAATTTCAATCCTTGCGCCATCTTCAATCGTAAAACTTGGCACCATTTCGCCATTCGCTCGCATATCAAGTGTTGCGTAGCCATTTAGTTTAATCGTCTTGCCTTGCCCTAAAGTGATGTCACCGCCCTCTATGGCGACATATGCGCCATCTGCCAATTCAAGCACATCGCCCGAAAACAGTGCATCAAATGACTCTTGGTCGCTTATGTAAATGGATTGGTCGACAAATTCGGGAATGTCCTCTGCGAGAAGCTCTTCCACAGTCGTGTTGAAAGTCTCCGCTGTGCGTTCTGCCGCCTCGGGGTATTCGTCAAAGAGCTCGAGCACTGAGGAGGTTATGTCATCTTTTGTCATAGCGGTCGCACTTAGTTGCTCATTTGGATTATAGGAATCAATTGAGATTTTATTTCCCTCTTCAAGCGTCACCGCATTGTCAGTTTCAGGGCTAGACGCCTCAACCGTTCCCGAGAACAGCGCACCCTCCGTTATCGGCTCGCCATATTCATTCACGCTCGATATCAGACTGAACAATGTCCCACGCACACTCATCGCAAGCGATGTCCCAATTACATTGAGTTCCTCGCCCTCTGACAATGGCTCTGAAACAAAAAGTCCCACTTCGCCCGATACTAATTCAATTTCATTTTTACTGCCCTCTTGGACAATTTTCACTTTGCTGTTGACATCCACGACTATGCCTGTCGTCACGTCGAGTTCAAGAAAAACAACCGTATTCGCATCGGTCTCGACGCCATATCCCGTGTATAGTTGGGCATCAATTGCAATATCCACGACATTTCCGTTTGCATCAGTGAAAATTGCATTTTCACCCTCAATTTTCATCAGCCTTATATCTGCGCTGTCAGGGGTTGAGCTACATGAGCTCAAAATCAGCATAGACATAAGCACCATCGCTGTTAGTAGGGAAGTTATTCTTTTCATAGCAACTCCTTTAATTCGAAAATTGTATCTGTTTGAATGTATTTTATCATGTTTTTAGGCAATTGTAAATAGGGGAGTTGTCAAGATTGAAATGTGAGAAATGAATAATTTCCAGCTCTACGGCTCAAAATAACTAAGCGTGGCAGGTTATTTGCGACAAGCCACAATCCTCACAAAATGACCTTGCATCATTTCGGCGGCAGATTGGAGATTTTATTTGAAAGTTGATATTTTTGACGATAAAAAGGAAGTGCATATATGGCTGACCAGAGACGAGGGCGAGTGCGAAGTCGCAAAAAAGCAGCTTGATGCGCTTTATAAAAAATATGCGGCAGAAAAATATTTAGTAGTGTTGTTTAGGTCAGGGAGGGGAGACCTTGCACAGCTTACTTCCGATTTGCTGTGCTATAATAAGGTGAGAGTCACTCAGCTTGCCAATGCCGATACATCTCGCCATAACGCGCCTCTTTTATAGTGTCAATTTCTTTACCAATTTTGTCAGCGAGTGTAAAGTTTGCGCAACAACCCCTATCATCGAGCTCTATTTCATCACGCAGACAAATGCCTTCCCGCTGAAAAATGCACAATCTATTCTTACAATTCATAGCAACTCACCTCATTTAGACCACTATTGCGGTCAAGATTTAATTTATTTTAGCATATAATAAATTAAATTGCAACTGATATTGGTCAAAAATGGAGGTAATATGGAGCAAAAATTAAGATGCGACAGAAATATGGGCGCAAATCTTAGAAAATTGCGGAAAGCACATAAATTTTCGCAAGAGAAGTTGTGCGCACAACTGCAACTAAAAGCTTGTGACATCGGCAGGAGCACATATGCGAAATATGAAAACGGAGAGTTGAACATAAAAATTAGTGTGATTATCGCACTAAGAGAGCTATACAATTGTACCTTTGATGACTTTTTCGAGGGGCTGTAAGAGAAGTCGCCTTCAGACAGCCTATAACGCAACGCTAAACCCCTCCATCGGTATGCTAAAAGCAACCGTGGAGGGGTTTTTATATGATTATACAACAACGCAATTTAACTTGCCATTCAGTTATTCACTTGCAGACTCTGTGCTATTCCTTTTTTGACTCATCTCATAGCTACCATATTTCTCATCTTCTTGTGCCTCTTCTTTTCTTTTCGCAATAGTCGCCAAGCAAATTTGTATAGATGCTATTACGATCATCGCAACTGTCCAATGGTCAACAAAAGTCATTTCAAGACGCATATTTTGAGTTAGCATGAATGTCACAATAGATACCGCCGCCACTATGATGCTGCTAAAGCGGACGCCCCCTTTGCGATTTCGTTTTTCCTCGCGCGCATCTTCTTCAAGATTATCTTCATCTTCGTCTTTTTTCTCTCTGACAAAGTAACCATATATCATTGAAAGAGATAGACTCGTCGTGAGTGCTGTAAGGATAAGATTCAACAGTGCCCAACTGCCCTGCAAGGTGATTACTGGTGTAACAAGCGATGGCTTAACATAGTCCGGTATTGGTTCCGTCACTTCTGGTGTAGGCTCTGTCACATCCGGTGTGGTCTCTGCTACATCCGGTGTTGGCTCTGTCACATCTGGCGTTGGCTCTGTCACATCCGGTGTGGGTTCCGTCACGTCAGGCGTTGGCTCCGTCACATCTGGGGTTGGCTCTGTTACATCTGGTGTTGGCTTTGTCACGTCCGGTGTTGGTTCCGTCACATCTGGTGT